>JAZRAF010000032.1:0-28255 GCA_045634425.1 Eubacteriales bacterium
GGAATCAACCACATCGTTGCTATCGACGGCGCACCCCGCCGCCTTGAAATGGCAAGAAAGCTCGGTGCAAAGACCGTCATCAGCTTTAAGGAGGTAACGAGCCTCGACGAAAGAGTGAAGGTGGTCAAGAAGGTATGCAACGGAGTCGGTGTTGACTTCGCGTTCCAGTGTACCGGCGCGCCTATGGCAGCAAAGGATATCTACGAGTACATCCGCCGCGGCGGCGGAATGTGCGAAATGGGCTTCTTCGTTAACAACGGTGAGTACACCGTTAACCCCCACTTCGCAATGTGCAACAAGGAGATCAACCTCGTTGGCTCTTGGGATTACAGCGCTGACGATTATCCCACTACCGTTGCATTCCTTCGCCAGGCAAGAGAGATGAACATTCCTATCAAGGAGCTCATCACTCACACCTATTCTCTTAACGAGCTCAACGAGGCTATGGAAACCAACGTTTCCCAGCAGGGCATCAAGATCTGCTACGTAGCCGACTAATATTCCGAGGTGACTTAATATGGCACTTGGAATGATAGAGGTCTTTGGCTTTGCAACGGCGATAGTCGTGGCAGACGCTATGGCAAAGGCCGCAGACGTTGAGGTGGTCGCAATCGACAAGAACAAGCCTGCAGCAGGCGACTCTGCAAGAGTTCCGCTCGTTATGGCTGTCAAGATCGAGGGCTCTGCCGCAGCGGTTGAGGCTGCTATCCAGGCCGGTAAGGCTGAGGCCGAAAAAAGAGAGCTTTACATCACCCATAAGGTGATCGCAAGGCAGAGTGAGGATATTGAGTGGTTTGCCCGCCTGTCCGCACTTGGCAAAGATAAATTAAGATAAAAAATAAAAAAATATATTTTTAAAGGAGAAACACAAACAATGATGGAAGCACTTGGAATGGTAGAGACCAGAGGTCTCGTAGCTGCAATCGAGGCAGCAGACGCTATGGTAAAGGCTGCAAACGTAGTACTTATCGGCTCTGAGAAGATCGGATCCGGTCTTGTAAGCGTTATGGTACGCGGCGACGTAGGAGCAGTTAAGGCAGCTGTTGAGGCTGGTACTGCTGCTGCAACCTCTCTTGGCGAGGTTATTGCTACTCACGTAATCCCCAGACCCCACAGCGACGTTGAGAAGCTTCTTCCTATTATCAAGTAATTAAAAGGTTTTTGATAATATGAAGGCAATAGCGTTACTTGAAGTGCAGGCTATGGTTGCCGCAATAACAGGGCTCGACGCTATGGTCAAGGCAGCGGATGTAAAGCTCATCCACGTGGAAAAACGCCTCGGCGGCCGTCTTGTAACGGTGGTCGTTGAGGGTGAGGTTTCTGCAGTAAGCGCCGCCCTTGAGGCGGGCGCTGCTGCCGCGGCCGAGGTGGGCAACGTTAAGTGCAAGGAGGTAATTGCACGCCCGCACCCCGACGTTATGAGATTCTTAACGACGGGCTGATGAATCGATTTTAAAGCACAGGCTTTGAAATATAATTTTAAGTTAATAAATATTTTTAACAGGAGGAAAAACAATGGAAGCACTTGGAATGGTTGAAACCAGAGGTCTTGTAGCTGCTATCGAGGCTGCAGATGCAATGGTAAAGGCTGCAAACGTAGTACTTATCGGCTCCGAGAAGATCGGTTCCGGTCTTGTAAGCGTAATGGTACGCGGCGACGTTGGCGCAGTTAAGGCTGCAGTTGAGGCAGGATGCGCTGCTGCAACCTCTCTCGGTGAGGTTATCGCAACTCACGTTATTCCCAGACCTCACGCAGACGTTGAGAAGCTTCTCCCCTCTATTAAGTAATAATAGATCAAAGAAGCGCCGGTATCCAAAGGGTGGCAACACCCTTTGGATACTGCGAAAGGGTCAAAAGGGTAGACCTTTGGGTCTTTTCGCAGTATAAAAAGTGCCTATTAAACGAAAGGAAAATATTATGGAATACACGACACAGCAGATAGCGGATATGGTCAGAGCAGTGATCTCGGGCATCGAGAAAAACGCCTCAACCTGCACCCCGTGTAACAAAAACGGCGAGATCCCGATCGGTGTATCTAACAGACACATACACCTCAGCCGCGAGGACCTTGACACCCTTTTTGGCAAGGGATACGAGCTTACCCCCATAAAGGAGCTCTCCCAGCCCGGTCAGTACGCCGCAAAGGAGCTTGTAACCATCGTCGGCCCCTCCCTTCGCCCGATCGAGAACGTGCGCGTGCTCGGTCCGCTCAGAAAGCAGAGCCAAGTGGAGATATCCAAGACCGACTCATACACCCTTAAGGTAAAGCCCCCCGTACGCGAGTCGGGAAAGCTTGAGGGAAGCGCACCCATCACCGTTATCGGACCTCGTGGTGTGGTAACTCTTGGCGAGGGCTGTATCATAGCAAACAGACATATTCATATGTCGACTGAGGAGGCTGCCTGCTTCGGACTTCGCGATTACGATTTCGTAACCGTTGACGTTGAGGGCGCGCGCCGCACCAGATGGTATGACGTACAGGTAAGAGTACACAAGGACTTCAGACTTGAGATGCACGTTGACACCGACGATGCCAATGCGGCGGGAATCGGCAACGGCACAAAGGTAAAGATCGTAAAGGAGTAAAGGAAATGTTAAGAGGAATTATCAGAGGCAACATCGTTTCCACAAGAAAGCAGGATGCACTTGTAGGAAGCAAGTTTATGGAGGTGCAGATCATGGAAAACGGTCAGCTCACCGATAGATATATCGTGGCTATCGACTCCGTAGGTGCAGGTATCGGCGAGACCGTTCTTATCACCACCGGCTCCTCTGCGCGTCTTGCGCTTCACAACACCTCCGCACCCGCTGATGCGGTTATCGTAGGTATCGTAGACTAATTTTTTTGGCAGGTATTTGAGATGGAACTTAAAAGGCTTATGAAGGACGCCGGTATCATCGGCGCCGGAGGAGCAGGGTTCCCCTCTTACGCAAAGCTGGCGGAGGGGGCGGACACCCTCCTCGTAAACGGAGCGGAATGCGAGCCGCTTCTGTACACGGACTACGTAATTTTGAAAAGAGAGCTCACGACGGTTCTCTCGGGTATCAAGGCCGTGCTTGACGGCACGGGAATATCCCGCGCGATCCTTGCCATAAAGGCGCACACCGCCCGTCGCCTTGGCTTTAAGGATAACGAAAAACTTGACACGGGTGTCACCGTAAAGGTGCTTCCCGACGTTTACCCCCTTGGCGACGAGGTTGCGCTTATATATGAAACGCTCGGTCGCCTCGTAAGACCCGCAAGCCTGCCTATAACCGTTGGAGTAATAGTCTACAACGTTGAGACTATGTACAATCTCGGGCGCGCAGTACGCTACTCTGAGCCCGTAACTATGAAATGGCTGACGGTTGGCGGCGATATAGAGAAGCCGGTCGTGGTAAAGGTACCCATCGGCACCCCCGTAGAGGAGATATTTGAAAGACTCGGCATCGAGGTCGACGAGGATCATACCGTCATCGACGGCGGCCCGTCAATGGGTAAGGTTATAAATCACGTGCGTGCCTCGGTCACAAAAACTACCAAGGGCATACTCGTCCTTCCCAACTCCACACAGGCCGTTGCCAACAAGCTCATAAACCAAAGAATGGCAGTAACGAGGGCGGAGACCGCCTGCTGTCAGTGTACGCGCTGTACCGATATGTGCCCCCGCGCACTCCTCGGCTATCCCCTCGAGCCCCACAAAATGGTCAGGACCGCAATGCAGGTCGCCGAGGCAATGCCGCAGATGATAATCAGCGCGACCCTCTGCTGCGGATGCGGAATATGCGAGAGCCTTGCCTGCAATCAGGGCATATCCCCCAAGGCAGTTATCAGTAACTACAAGGCCGTTCTTGCCAAGAACGGAATGCGCTACGTAAGCACCCACCCCGCTGAGGTGACCCCCGAGCGCGAATACAGAAAGATCCCGTCCGAAAGATGGACGAGTGCACTTGGCGTTGCACGCTTCGATAAGCTCCCGAGCTATATAGGGGAGATCACGGATATAGATCGCGTGGCAATACCTCTTGCAAAGCATATTGGCGCACCCAGCCTTCCCACAGTCAACGATGGCGACACCGTTAAGCGCGGTGATCTTATCGCACAGGCGGCTGACGGACTCTCGATCCCGCAGCACGCATCGGTCGACGGTAGGGTGAGCGTCGAGGGTAGAAAAATAATTATTGATAGGTATTAAAGATGTATAAATCGATAGGTGTAATAGAACTTAAAAGCATTCCCAAGGGCGTTGAGGCCGCCGATGCCGCCCTCAAAAGCGCAGGCATCGATATGGTTTCCGCGCACCCGGCGTGCCCCGGAAAATATGAAATAATCCTCACCGGCTCGATATCCGACGTGGATGCCGCAGTTTCGCACGTAAGGTCCAAATTTGACGCATACGTTATCGATTCTTCGGTGATGGGCCGCATTGACGAGCAGGTAATTCAGGCGCTCTTCAGCACCAATCAGGGAGAGCAGAAGGGCTCGCTCGGTCTTATTGAAACGTTCTCCGCCGCGAGTGCCATAAAGGCGGCTGATATAGCCGTTAAAACCGCACGGGTGGCTATATACGACCTGCGCGTGTCCCGCGGAATGGGTGGCAAGGGCGTTGTTATGATCACGGGTGATATCGGTGACGTAAGTGCCGCAGTTGAGGCAGGCGCAAAGTACGCTATGGGCGTTGCGACCCTCTCCTCCTCCGCGGTTATCGCCGCACCCCACGAGGACCTTTGGAGACAGATGTAATTTTTACTCCATTTTGTGAGATTAGCTTTTGACCGCCACCGCGGTGGCAGAACGGAGACCAATATGGAAAACATAAAATTCGTAATTGAAAAAAGTGCAAGAATAGGTAAGCTTATAGATGCGCTTTGCGAGAAGATGCCCGAGATCGAATCGGCGCGCGGAATTCTCGTTACCGAAAGCTATAAGGCAACCGAGGACCTGCCGCTCGTTAAGCGCCGCAGTGCCGCCTTTGCACACATTCTTGAAAATATTCCGATCGTAATACGCGACAACGAGCTTATCGTAGGCAGCGCAACCGTATCCCCCCGCGGATGCCAGGTTTTCCCCGAGTATTCCTACGAGTGGCTCGAGAGTGAGCTTGACACGGTCGCAACACGCGCGGCCGACCCCTTCTACGTAAGCGAAAAGACCAAGGCCGAGCTGCGTGAGATATACCCCTGGTGGCACGGTAAGACCTGCTCCGATCTTGCAAGATCGAATATGGCGCCCGAGGCTTACGCCGCATTCGCCGAGCACGGTATCTACACCCCCGGAAACTACTTCTACAACGGTATCGGTCACGTTTGCGTTGACTATGCAAAGGTGCTTAAGTTTGGTTATCGCGGAATCATCTCCGAGACCACGGCCGCCCTTGCAAAGCTCGACGTTTCCGACCCCGAATATATCGATAGACGCAACTTCCTCGAGTCGGTTATTGAAAGCTGTAAGGCAGTTATCGACTACGCACGCAGATATGCAAGACTCGCTAAGGAAATGGCAATGCGCGAGGGCAACCTCGAGCGCAAGGCAGAGCTTGAGTTGATCGCTAAAAATTGCTCACGTGTGCCCGAATTTGGTGCCACAAGCTTCCACGAGGCCTGCCAGACCGTATGGTTTATCCAGCTTCTTCTGCAGGTTGAGTCAAGCGGACATTCGATCTCTCCCGGCCGTATCGACCAGTACCTTTACCCCTTCTACAAGAAGGACAAGGACAACGGCAAGATCACCGTCGAGGCGGCACAGGAGCTTATCGACTGCATCTGGGTCAAGCTCAATGATATAAACAAGGTAAGAGATGCCGCATCGGCAGACGGCTTTGCAGGCTACGGAATGTTCCAGAACCTCATCGTCGGCGGTCAGGATATCCACGGTATGGATGCCACCAACGACCTCTCCTATATGTGCCTTGAGGCATCGATGCACGTGCCCCTTCCTCAGCCCTCCATCTCGATAAGAGTATGGAACGGCTCACCCGAGGATCTTCTTATCAAGGCGGCAGCACTTACAAGACTCGGCACCGGTCTGCCCGCATACTATAACGACGAAATAATCATTCCCTCAATGATGTCCCGCGGCGTGTCTCTCGAGGATGCACGCGACTACTGCATTATCGGTTGCGTTGAGCCTCAAAAGGCCGCAAAGACCGACGGCTGGCACGATGCCGCATTCTTCAATATGTGCCGCCCGATGGAGCTTGCATTCTCTAATGGCTACGACAAGGGCAAGAGGATCGGCCCCGACACCGGCGACGTTGCAAAGATGCAGACCTTTGAGGAATTCTATAACGCCTACAAGACTCAGCAGGCGTATATGATCAAGCTTATGGTCAACTCGCTCAACGCGATCGACCGTGCCCACGCCGAAAGATGTCCGCTTCCGTTCCAGTCCTGTATGGTTGACGACTGCATCGGCCGCGGCAAGCCCCTTCAGCAGGGCGGCGCGATCTACAACTTCACCGGCCCTCAGGGCTTCGGTATCGCCAACAACACTGACGGCCTTATCGCCGTAAAGAAGCTCGTCTTTGATGAAAAGTGCGTGACTATGGCGGAGATGCGCGATGCGATAAACGCAAACTTCGGCTACGGACTTTCGGGTGCGGCAGCAGAGAAGGCAACCGTCGAGATCGTTGCACAGCTCGTCAAGGAAGGACTTGAGATGAGCGACAGAGCAGTCCGCACCGTTTACGAGGAGGTAACCACCCTCGCTTCCCTTGATCCTACCCTCAAGGCAAGATACCGCGAGATCAAGCGTATGATCGACGAGGATTGCCCCAAGTACGGCAACGACATATATGAGATCGATATGTTTGCACGCGACGTTGCAAACTCCTACACCAAGGAGGTTGAAAAGTATAAGAACGTCCGTGGCGGCATCTTCCAGGCGGGTCTTTATCCCGTCTCCGCAAACGTTCCGCTCGGCGCACAGACGGGCGCTACCCCCGACGGCAGACTTGCTTACACTCCTCTTGCCGACGGTATCGGCCCCGCATCGGGCAGAGACGTTAAGGGCCCGACCGCTACTGCAAACTCGGTTGCAAAGCTCGAGCAGGCAGTCGCATCAAATGGAACTCTCCTTAACCAGAAATTCCATCCCGCGGCACTTGCGGGAATGGCGGGTCTTTCAAAGTTCGTAGCACTCATCCGCTCCTACTTTGATCAGAAGGGTATGCACGTTCAGTTCAACGTCGTAACCCGCGAGACCCTTATCGATGCACAGAACAATCCCGAAAAATACAAGACGCTCGTTGTCCGCGTTGCCGGCTATTCGGCACTCTTTACCACTCTCTCCCGCTCCCTTCAGAACGATATCATCGCAAGAACGGAGCAGGGCTGGTAAGCCTTAAAACATGACACGGGTACCCATTAAAGAAAGGAAGGTGATACGGTGCAGGGCAGAATATTCAATATACAGCGCTTTTCCATACACGACGGCCCCGGTATTCGTACCATCGTCTTCTTTAAGGGATGCTATATGCGATGCGCCTGGTGCTGCAACCCCGAGTCGCAGAGATGGGAGATTGAAACCCTCATCGAAAACGGCAAGCAAAAGACGGTTGGCCGCGACGTCACCGTCGACGATATAATGCCCGAGATCCTCTCGGATCTTCCGTACTATCGCAGAAGCGGTGGCGGTGTGACCCTTTCGGGCGGCGAGGTGCTTTGTCAGGCTGATTTTGCCGCCGAGCTGCTTTCAAGATGTCAGGCACACGGCCTTCACACGGCTATCGAGTCTGCCGCATCGGCATCCTTTGACAAGATAGAAAAGCTTCTTCCGCATCTTGATCTTTACCTTATGGACATCAAGCATATGGATCCTAAGAAGCATAAGGAATACACGGGCGTTGATAACGCTTTGATCCTCGAAAATGCAGTACGTATTGCAAAAAGCGGTACCGAGCTTATTATTCGTACCCCCGTTATCCCCGGCTTTAACGATACGGCCGAGGAAATTCGTGCCATATCCCGCTTTTCCGCGTCGCTCCCCGGCGTAAAGGAGCATCACCTGCTCCCGTACCACCGCCTTGGCAGTGATAAATATACGGGCCTTGGCAGGCAGTATTCGCTTTCCGACATCGAGCCCCCGACAAACGAGCGTATGCAGTATCTTTTCTCGGTTGCCGAGGAGTCGGGACTCAAGTGTCAGATCGGTGGATAAGCACACCCGTGCGAAATTAAATTCTATTTAACGTAAATATTAGTTTACCTATGGAGGTAATTATGGAACTCAGAGAGAATATGAGAATAGTACAGGAGCTCGTTCCCGGTAAGCAGGTGACCCTGTGTCACATTATCGCAAACCCCGACGACGTCCTTTATACCAAGCTCGGCCTTGATCCTAAGACCGACTATTCGAGAAGTGCCATCGGCGTGCTTACCATAAGCCCTGCAGAGAGCGCAGTTATCGCGGCTGATATCGCTATCAAGTCCTCGGGCGCTGACATCGGCTTCGTTGACCGCTTCACCGGCACGCTTATCATCTCGGGTAGCGTTTCAAGCGTTGAGTCGGCGTTTACCGCGATCCGCGAGTACGTCATCAACCGTCTTGGCTACCACTGCTGTGACATCACTCGCACCTAAAGAATATGAGAAAGATAATTCTTATCGGCCGTGTTGCGGCCGGCAAGACCACCCTCACACAGGCGCTTCGCGGTGAGGAGATACATTACTACAAAACGCAGTACATCAACTATATGGACACGGTCATCGACACCCCCGGTGAATACACCGAGCTCCGTCAGACAAGCGGCGCGCTTGCCCTCTATTCCTATGAGGCGGACGTCGTCGGACTCGTGCTTAGCGCAAACGAGCCGTACTCCATATTTTCCCCCGGCATTACCAGCCTCGTCAACCGCGAGGTCGTCGGTATAATCTCGGGTATAGACAAGCCTGATGCAAACGTCGAGCGCGTTGAGCGCTGGCTCAGACTCGCAGGCTGCAAAAAAATATTCCCCGTAAGCGCGGTCACCGGCGAGGGTCTTGCCGACATCATCGCCTTTCTCGAAGAGCCGAGCGACAGAGAAAAACGGGAGAAGGAGAAAAGTGAAAAATGAGTAGAACGATAGTTATCGCATTCGCCAACAACAAGGGCGGCAGCGGTAAGACCACCACCGTTTCAAACGTCGGACTCGCCATGGCCAAAATGGGCAAAAAGGTCCTTCTTATCGACGGCGATATGCAGCTTAACCTCACCCTCTCGTACTTTGACGAGGAGCGCGCGCTCGCGTTTTCGGAGAGTGGCAAAAACATATACGCGGCTATGAAGGCCGAGCGTGACCTTACCGATTTCGTGACCCCCACCGACTACGAGGGACTTGACATCATCCCCTCGTCCTCGCTTATGTCCTCGATCGAGTTTGATCTTTTCACAAAGTGGCAGCGCGAGTTCATTCTTAAAAAGTGCATAGCGCCCATCATCGCACGCGGATATTACGACTACGTGCTTATCGACTCGCCCCCCACCCTTGGTGGCTGGGTGATGAACATTATGTGCGCCGCCGATTATCTTGTCATTCCCGTTGAGGCAAGCCCCTGGGGACTCTTCGGACTTGCGAATATGTTCGATTTCGTTAATCAGGTCAAGACCATCGCGCCCCGCCTTGAGGTGCTTGGCATAGCCATCACCAAGGTCGACGAGCGCAAGAACTACTTCAAGCAGACTATCGAAACCCTCCGCGAGGGCGATATCGCACACCTGTTTGAAACGGTTATCCGTGTTGACAGCGCGATCGAGTGGTCGCAGGACAACAGCCAGCCCGTAGTTGCGTACAAGAAGTACAGCCGCTCCGCACTTGAATACAAAAAGCTTGCAAAGGAGATCGTAGAGAATGCCAATAGGTAAGAATTCAATAAAGAGAGTAACGAACAACGGCTACTCTAAGGTTGCCACCAAGGCACCCGATATGGAGAATAGCACCGTTATCGCAAACCCCTCGCCTGAGGTTATTGAGGTCATGATTCCCTCGAGCGAGAATATCGCACCCAAGAAGCCTGCCGCAAAGAATCCCGCAGCAAAGAAGCCTGCAGCGAAAAAGGCGGCGCCCAAGACCGAAACCAATGAGCATAGCGGCGAGGGATATATAAACCTCGGCGGCGAGCTCCCCATCTATCTTCTTTAATAAAATAGCCGCCCTGTGGCATTGATCTATACCTACACTCATAAAATGTAGCGTAATGATAATGCGGAGGGCGGCTATGCTTTTATATTCAACTCGCACGGCGGTTTTTAAAAACGGGGATAAAAGCGTGCTTTTGTGTAAGATAACTCTGCCAACAGGTGCTGAGGATACGGCACTCGACGCTCGTATTGCCGAGTATTATAAGGGCGTGTATAACGCCACGCGCGCCGCGGCAAAGGAGTATGCAGAGACCGTATCACCCGAGGGAAACAGGCTATATACACTCACCGTAAGTGCGGTTGAAAGTGTAAAAAATGGCCGCCTTACGGTTAAGCGCACCTATAAAATTACGGGCACAAGCGGCGTGCTCGCAGAAAAGATTTTTACAGATAAATTCCTAATAAAATGTGACAAAACAAAGAAATATTCCATCAAGGAACGGCAAAAATATAATAAATAACGCCTCTTGCGATTGCAAGAGGCATTATTTTTTCTTCCAGAATTCATCAAGCTCGGCGCGAAGCTCCTTAGGATCGGCTATGAATTTCATTCCGTCCCAAAGCTTCGGGATGACCGATTTGTATATAGGATCGTCAAAGCGGTCGTCTATAAGCACCACGACGCCCTTGTCGTCCTCGCGGCGAATGACTCGTCCTGCCGCCTGAAGCACTCGGTTCATTCCGGGGTAAATGTAGGCAAACTGCTTGCCCTCCTCGTACTTCTCGTTGTAGTATGCGCTTATCGCCTCACGCTCGTAAGACAGGGCAGGGATGCCTATGCCGACTATCACCGCACCTATAAGGCTGTCGCCTGCAAGGTCGATGCCCTCGGAATATATACCGCCCATCACGCAAAAGCCGATAAGATAGCTTTCATTCTCTTTTTCAAACTCGGCAAGAAACTCGCGCTTCTCGGCCGCCGTCATATTCTTCCTCTGCTCGATGACCTTGATCTTCGGATACTTCGCACGGAAGATTCGTGCAAGTGCCTCGGAGTAGGCAAACGAGGGGGAGAATATCATATAGTTTCCTCTCTTTGCCGAAACGGTCGCGGCTATAACTCTGCACACCGCACCGAGGGTGTCGTCACGCTCGGAAAGACGGGTGCTTATCTTGTCCATTATCGATACCGAGATCTGCGACGGATCGAACGGAGATGCCACCTCTAGCATATCCGACGTGCGGTCGTCACCGAGCACGGCACGGTAGTAATACATCGGGGAAAGAGTGCCGGAGAAGAAGGTTGCGCTCGTGCCCTTTTCAAGCCTTTTTGCGATGTTCTTTGAGGGGTCTATGCAGTAGCATTTTGCACGCAACCTGCCACCCTCCATAAAGACGAAAAGCTCGTATGCCGAGTCAAACGACTCCATAGCATTTCTGAACTTTTTGACCCTGTAATAATACTCTCTGAGCGCCCTTGTCCTAGCCTCTGCTTCCTCGTCCTTGGCGGCAAAGCTTTTGAAGATGGCATCCTCAAATTGCGCTATCACAGTGTCGAAGATTTCGTAAAGCTCAAAGGGGATTTCGGACAGGTGCACGGCGCCGATCTTGTTGCCGTCCTCGTCGCGGTAAAGCTCGTCGCCGATACAGGGCATAAGCACGTCACGAAAGGCGTCAGTAGCCACCCGTGTGAATTCTTTTATTGCAGACTCCTCGGGGAAAAGGTCGGAATCGGGTAGGGTCTCAAGCTCAGCCTCGGTTATCTCTGCCGAGTACATCTCGCGTGCCCTGTCAGGCAGGTTGTGCGCCTCGTCTATAAGAAAGGCGAAGCTGCCACCCGTGTCAAAAAATCGCCTTATATAAACCACGGGATCAAACAGGTAATTGACGTCGCAGATCACCACGTCGCAAAGCTCCGAATAGGAAAGCGCAAGCTCATGCGGACATACGGTATATTCGCGCGAGATATCCCAAAGCTCCTCAAGGGATACGACGGTCTTTTCTTTGTTGTAAAGGGCAAGCACCGCATCGGCTAATTTGTTGCACATCGAATTCGGGCACGAGTTGCGCGAATTTTTGCAAATGGTCCTGTTTTTACACGCACGTTCCTTAGAAGGAATGACCACACCGCGTATTTTTGCCCCGGCTTCACAAAGTCTGTCAAGACAGTCGCACGCCGCATTTGCCGTCGTGGTCTTAGGGGTAAAATAGAATATCTTGTCGCATCTTCCGTCGCCGAGTGCACGCACTGCGGGGAACATCATTGATACCGTTTTGCCCGTTCCCGTGGGCGCGGCAGTGAATAAGGTGCCACCCCGTGCGACGTTTTTGTACACCGCACGTATAATTTCGTGCTGTCCCTCACGCACGTTCTGATAGGGGAACTTTATTGCTTTCATTGAGGGGAGTCTTTCGGTCACACGCTCGATCTCCGGCTTTGCGTAAACCTTTATTGACATTTTGCATTTTTCAAAGAATGTCGCAAGCTTTTTGGCGCTTACGCGCTCGTAGATCTCGTTTTCTTCACCCGTCTGACGGTTTGTATAAAGACAGCGGATCTCGCCGTCACTCCTTGTGCTTTCGCTAAGCACGAATGCGCTTATATACGCCTCGCCTCTTGCCTGCGCTACGACCTCCTTGCGCGGTCTTTTCGGGGAGGATTCAACGGCTACCGTAAGCCTCACCTCACCGTCCGAAACCGTGCAGCCGTCAAGCACCAATCTGAACGAATATTCGTCGATAGTGAAGTCGTAAAAGAGGGGCTCCTTTACCTCTGCCGTGCGCTCGTCTCCGGGCTCGTCCTCATCACGGGGGAGCGTCGCACATATGCCCCTGCGTGCACACCGCACAAGCTCGCGGCAGCCGATGATTATTCTGTTGCTTTCGGCATCGTATCTCATACGCTCCTCCTTCACTTTTTTCTTAATTTATTTTACCACATAACACGCATAAAGTCAAGAAAAAAGAGGTGCCCGAAAAGCAAAAAAAGCACGCAGAGTTATCCCCTGCGTGCCGGGTGCTCACCCTAGTGAGGGCCACCCTCGTTTTTGAATATGCGCAGTATGCGCGTCCTGGTTTCGAGCCAGGCAACACCGCGGTCCTTCACGTGCGAATATCCCGTCGAATATCCGCGGAAGGCAACCATCGGCAGCGCCGCAAGCTTGATAAGCCCCTCGATCACGCACTCGGCGGTAAGACCGTTTTTCACCGTCAGCATCACCGACACGGTAATGCACATTCCAACGGTGGTGGGTATGAGCCCGACCGCCATACGGCAGTGCTTAAATCTCTCGGGACTTGAAAGCTCGCTTCGCCTTGCGACACGCTCACGGTTTAGGAGCATCTGCGGCGTTAAGGGTGTCGCACGCATCGCATCGACGCGCTTGAATATCCGTCTTGCCTTCTTCGGCAGGACCTCCCCCTCGCGCCACGCTCGCATCTCCCCCTCGGTCAGGCCCGCGTGCACAAGCGTTGACCTCTTGCGGTACTCGAGCTCCTCCTCGGAATAGCGTATGCAAAACTCTCGCAGAGCCTCGGTGTCCTCAGCTCCGACCGACTGTCGCACCGTTTCGTATTCCTCAAGTGCCGACTCGTATTCCTTTGTCTGCATACCGAGCTTCTCGCCCGCGTCCTCGAGGGAAAAGTAGATGAGGTACGCTGCGACCAGCATCATCACAAGCTCACCCGTCAGATCGTTGCCTGAAAGCGAGCCGAGCTGCACGTCGGTGAAGGTAAGCAGGATCGCCACGGCGGCGCTCAAAAGCGCGATGATCTTTCCCGCGTTGCGTATCAGCGAGCCGCCCGTCTTGCGCACAAGCTCGTCGGAGCTGATGAATCCCGAATCAAGCGCGTTCACTTCGTCTATCCTCCGCCAAACGGAAGAACACCGCGCCGATAAGGTTTGATACGAAACCGACGAATGCCACGACCGTCATCTCCTCCGCGATGCTCTGAAGAATGAGGAATGCGACGAAAACGGCAAACCACATAAGCGGTGCCGAGGGGCTCTTAAGTGTCCTCTTTATCAGGTTGAAAAGGGGCACCGCCGCGAGTGCGAGCAGCAAAAGCGTGAAGCCCGAAAGCGTTGCCACGATGCCGCGCTCACGCCACACGGGAAAGTAGAGGAGTATGCATACCGCGGCGGGAACCGTGGAGATGAGAAGTCCCACAAGGTTAAAAATAGTCCTCTTCATCATACCACTCACTCCTCGGCGGTTGCCACGTCTGCGAGTGCCGCCTTCATCTCTGCGATCCTCTCGCCGACCGCATCCTTAGAATACTGGGGCAGGGAGCTGGACATAAAGATGCTATAAAGCATATCGATCTGTGCCGACATAATAGTCTTCATCGCCTTTGCCTCGTTTGCCTGCTCCTCGGTTGCCTTAAGGCGCTTCTCAAGCTCGCCCATCGAGATGCAAAGGGTGTCAAGACCCTCGCCCACAAGGTCGATGCTGTGCTTCACGCCGGCGTATGCGCCCTCGCTTTCAACAAGTGCTTTTTCCGCAGTTTCGCTGATCGTCTTTACCGAGGTGCGAATGTTGCCAAGCGAGCTTGTGAGTGCAGGCATAAGGCCCTTCTTATAAATGAACGCCAGCACCACCGATGCCGCAAACGCAAGGGCGGAGAAGATATTGTCCGCATTCTCGCATACGTAGGCGTAAAGCTCGGCAAACGGGTTGCTCTCGCTGGTGGTTGGCTCTTCATTTTCATATACGGTGTCGACGTTTTCGGTCACATTGGCGGAATTTTCCACCTCAGCAGCCGATGCAACAACGCCGCAACCGACGAAAAGAAGGACCGCAATAAGTACGACTAACAGTTTTTTCATAGTTTCTCCTTTCAGAATATCTCTTTGCCGTAAACGGCTTCCTTAAGCATCTTGACCTCATCCTCAAGCGCATCAACGCGTGCCGCCTCAAGGTATGCGCGCGCACCGAGTGCGGCGCATATCTCTTCGGGCTTGTAGATTCTCACCTTGCCAAGCGATACGCGTATGGGATAAAGCAAAACGCTCTTGTCGTTGAATATCACCTCGGGCGTGTAAACACCCTCGGAAAGTGCCGATAATTTGACACGCCCCACGCCGTTCTCCACATTTACAACCGTGTTGCCTATGCGAATATAGGTGGGTGCCGCATTCTCTATGCGTATCTCAAGCGTGTCGCCGCGCTCATAGTTAAGCGATACGAGATAGGGGGCGCGGTCCTTTATAAAGTAAACAAAGCTTGTCATTATTCCTCGCTTACCCCCTCCGCCTTTGCAAGCAGTCTGTCAACGTCGCTTCTGAGTGCTTCAAGATAAGCCGTGAGTGTCGTATCACGGTAGGATATTACCGAGGCAAGTGTGCCCGCCGTAAATGCTCCCAGGAGCTCGGCAAGGGTAGGTGCGCCGTCAATTCCCGTGGGTATCGACTCACACACCAGGCCACCCTCGATGTCACCGATAAGGTCGTTGAAGCGCTCGATTATAAGAAGCGGCAGCTTGTCAAACGCCGCCTTCATCTCGGTCGCGGTGTAGCCCCTGCCGCCAAATGCGCTGGGCGCAGTGGGTCTTGTGGGCAGTGATGCTATAAGCAGGGGCTCAGCTTCAGTGCTTGTAATTTTAGTTGTCTTCATAGTTTATCCTTTCGTTTTGATCCGTCCCTTGATCGTGAAGCGATAGCTCATCGAGTATATGGCGATGGGTGCGCCGTCGGTCGACGATATTGCTATCTCCTTCTCGATCCAGTTCTTCTCCTTTTCGGAGATGGGTATCGTAAAGTGGCTCGCCGTCTCAAATGCAAGATAAGCGAAATTGAAGCAGGAGAAGTCTATCTCTGCATTCGGCACGCGTGCGTTCTCGCTGTAACCCGAACGGTCGGTGCCCACCTCGCATACCACACTTCCGTTGCCCGATGAGGACATCTTTATAGCAAGCGAGTGCTTGGTCGTGCTCTTTGTCAGATGCGGGATTCCGCAGTTGTCAAGCACGGTCCTCAAGGCGTAGGTCGGGGTGTGATTTCCGAAGCGGTAAAAGTAGGGGTGGATGCGCCTTGCGTATTTCGATCTGTACTCCTCCTCGTCAAAGTCCTCGTTGTCTGCAACGTCGGGCGGTGCAACGCCGCGCATATCGTTGTTGAAGATGCAAACGCTGCCGTTCTCGGTGCCGAAAATGAGCAGGTCATCCTCGGTCGCCAGAAGCGCCGTAGCAGGGTAAAACGTTCCGCCCTCGTACTCGCCCGAGGTAGAAACGGCGTATCTTTTTCCGTCGTTTTTAGTGTGGTAAACCACCTCGCCGCTCTCAAGCGTTGTGCTCCATACGGTCTCTTTCACCTTCTCCTCGGGGTTCGGGTGAACGTCGAATCCCTCGGGGGCTATGCTGGCGTAACGGTAGACCCGTGTCGCGTTTTCATAGCTTCCAACGCCCGAAAGATAGTACCATTCGTACTCGTAATAGCCGCTTTCGTGCAAGAACATAGCACGCGAGTCGGCAAGGTAAATACGGCCGCCGACCGACAAAACGAGATATCCGCACCACTTGCCAAGCTTAGCCTTAGCAAGATCCTCAGCAAGCAGGCGTGGGTTGACGTTGTGAGATCGGCAGGCAATGCTGCGCTCAAGGCTTATCGTCTTTTTGTCAAGCGCGCAAAGACCGCCCCTCGTTATAAACACGGGGTCGTCGAAAAAGGAAATGCTTTCGCCAAGCGCACTCACGCCGCCGTGCACGTAGGACACGGGATAGACCCTCGGCACGATGCTGCTTTCGGTGCTTTTTGGAGTGTGATAAAAGATGCTGCCGCCACCGTCGTCATCCGCCTTGAATACGGCAAGCGAGTCGCCCGCCGCAAGCATCGATACCACGCCGTACGCGCCCGTACCGTCGTTGAAATAGTTGTAAACGCCGAAATAGAGGGGGTTGTTGTCACCGCCCTCGCCACGTGCGGAGTAGATGACCGTGTTCGGCAGTGCAGGATTGCCCGAGAGAAAAATTCGCCCGTCAAAGCATTCGCAAATTCTGCATTTCTGTACCGCATCGCTGCCTGCAACCTCACCTGTGCCGGGGGGCGCGATCGCATTTACGATAACCTCCTTTCCTTCAAAGGCACGCCTGTCATCAGCGGAGATTATGACCGATTTTACCACGTCGCCGTCCCACACGCTCGTGTAGGAAACCGTGCTGCCGCCAACCGTCACAGACTCCACGCTTTTTGTCGGAGTTTTGATGGGAATATCAAGCAGTGCCGTTGTGGGAATCTCGCTTTTCTGCACTCTCGCGCTGCCGACTGCGGTGCTGTTTTCGATAAGCGGAAAGTCGTCGGGATCGCCCGAGTAGTAAACGTTCTGAAGCCTCGAGCAGCCGAGAAAGGCATCCTCTCCGAAGCGCTCAAAGTCCCTGCCTAAGTACAGGTGCTCAACCACCACACAGCCCGAAAACGCCTCGTCATCGATCACTCTTAAGGTGTCGCTTCCGAATATGCGGAAAAGGGAGGTGCAGCCTGCAAACGCCTCGCGGCCAACCTTGGTTATGCCCTCGTTCAGCCTCAGCACGTTGATGTTTGCGTTGTTGCGGAACGCGCCGTCCGCAATCTCGGTAACGCGGAATTTCTCACCGCCGATATCGACGTATGAGGGAATGTGAAGGGGGCCAAGCTCGAAGTCCTCGCTTATTCCGACTGCTGCACAAAAGTGCTTGTCCGCATCGGTTATCCTGTAATAAACCTCGTGCGAGCCAAAGGTGTAAACGTCGGTAGAGGCAATAAGCGTGCGCTCCTTAAAACGGTCGGTAAGCAGGTTCCTCTGCTCGTATTCCACGCCGCCAACGTAGGTGGTCGGAACGTAGGGAAGCGCCCCCGTATCTCCGACCTCTATCGCCGCACCGGTCTCGGGTATGCGCCACATTCTCTCTCCGTCAAGCAGGTAAATTTCATACCCGTATGAGAAGGCGTGGCTCTGAAAATCGTTGACCGTACCTATTTTTTCTGCGTCATCGACCTCGTTTCTACCGTTTAACAGCATTCTGTACAGGGTGTCGCCCGCGTGCACCACAAGCCGCCTTTGCCCGCCTTTGCTTTTCTGCATATAGATCGCGTTTATCCTCTTCGGCAGATCCATAATGCTTCTGAAGCCGGGGATGCTCTCGATGCGTCCGTCCTCGCTGTCGTAGTCGTGATACATATTCTCAAGGTAGGCAAATCGGGTGTGCCCGTTCTTGAGCGATGCGTTAAAGTCAACCCCTCGCATTCCCGAATAGGTGGTAGTGTATTCGCTCCTTGCCATCACGCCCACCCCGTCGCATCGGTGAATGCGGTGTCGACCGCACGCCTTGTGTAAAGCTTCACCGCGCTCATTCCGTCACGGTAAAGGGACATATAGTACTGCGCCTTCTCCGCATCGTCGTCAAGCCATACGTACGCCGCCGCAAGCAAGGGCACGAGAGATGAAAGCTCGGTGGGGATGTCAAGCTGTGCATCGGGTGCGTTTACCGACACCTCGGGCGCACGCCTTCTGTACTCGACCACGACCTCGCCTACGTATCCGTAGGGGATATACATCATACCCGAAGATACCGACGCGCCCCTGATCTTTTCACCCTCACCGTCGGTGGGGGAGCAGAGGGCAAAGAGAAAATCAGGGAAGATTTTCCTAAGATCGTACTCGCGCATTTTGCCAAATCTCGGGGGTGCATCTCCCTCGGCAAAATCCTCGCCGTAAATGCAAAGGTCGTATACCGTGTAACGAAATTCGCCTAAAAAGCGTATCTCACCCTCCCCCTTTACCTTGCCGAAAACGTATCCGCATTGTGTATCGAAGCTCTCTTGGCGTACGCCGTCCGAGTCCTTTACCTCAAAGCGGCCCGTGCCGCACACCACGAAGGCAAACGCGCCGCCATCAAGCGGCACTATCTCGTCTATGCACGGCTCGTGAACGGCTATGGGAATATGCCTTTTCGGTGTCGGCGAGTTCTGGTAAAGCCGTCCGAGCGTGTGCGTGCCGTGCTCGTTGTATATCGTGCTGAGCGCACGCCTTACCGCGCTCTCAATGCCCCCATCCACCGCACTCTCGCTCTCGAAGCCCAGGTGTGCCACTTCTTTTTTAATGTCGTTAAGTGTCATTGTGAACTCCTTTCGAAATGGGCTTCCCGCAGATGTGCGGAAAGCCCGGGGTTAAATCAGAGCTTGCTCGCCGCGGAGATAGAGCCCTCGGAATCTATTGCAAGAACCATATGCTTATAGGTGCCGAAGCCAACGCCAAAGCGGCATCTGCCGTTCCAGATGTAGTTGCCGGTGTGGTGGTCAACCCAGTTGGTAACGGTGAGGGGCACTCTGTTGAAGAACATATTGCCCGAAAGATTCTTGTTCGCCTCGGAGGACATAACGATGCACATATCCTTATCAGCTACCCAACCGGGCATAACCACGATGTTCCAGTTGCCGTAGTTGATGTTGATATCGTTGCTGCTGCCGCCGAGCGCACCGATAGAGCCGCATACCTTCTTCGCGATGATCTCCGCGGTGGGGCGGTTGCCGGGAAGAATGATGGTGTCCGCGGTATAGCCGAGGATCTCGCCGTTCTCGCTCTTCATATTACGTACCTTGAATGCAAGCTCAGTGAGTGCTTCTTCGAACGCCTCGGTGCTGGCAACGCGTGAGCCGGAGGTGCCGGATGAGAACACGTTACCGTAGAAGTAGTTGGACTGAGTGCCGCTCACGTCGCCAGAGCCCCACTTGTGGTACTTGTTGAACACGGAAAGACCGTCTGCGGTGGTAAGGTCGATAGTGCTCTTCGCGTAGTTAAGGGTGGTCTTGGTGCCGGAGGAAAGCGCAAGGGTACAAAGGCTGTTGATGGTCTTGTAGTAAGCGCGGGTGAAGTTTTCCGCTCTGCGTCTTGCCTCTGCCGCCACGCCGTTCTGCGCGTCCTCAAACATCTCTGCAGTGATCACGAACTCCTTCATATACTGCACGTGCTCGATGAACTTCTTCGCGGTGTCGTAAACGGTGTCAAGCTCGGCTGCTTCTCCCTCTGCGGTCGCCTGAAATACGTCGAAATCCCTTCTGGTGATGATGGTCTCACCGAAGCGAGAGCTCTTTTCGACGTTGAAAAGGGTGGAGCAAATGCCGCCCTTCTTGGAAATAAGGTCGCTCTCGTGCTCGATGATCATCTTGATAGGTGTCTCAAGCTTGCCGATCGCGGAATTGTTGTTTGTGCTTTTGGTGTAGATTATCATTTCTTTCTCCTTTTATCAGTGGATAGTAACGGTGATATTGCCCGTGGATGTGTATTCGGAGGTGTCGATGACCTCGAGAGTACCGCTGCCTTCCTGACACTGGGTGTAGAAGCCGTCGCTGTCAGTGGTAGCCGCAATGAGCGTGCCTGCAGGGGTGCTGTCAATGTCGCCGGTAAACTTGGTTCTGAAAAGCATACCGGGAAGAACTCTGATACACTTGATCTTGTTTCTGCCGTCGTCGGCTTCCTTCTTTTCGACGGTGATGAACTTAGCCTTTCCGGCACTCACGGAGCTGGTAAGAGCGCCTGCCTGCAATTCGCAAAGGCAGCCCTCGGGCATGCTTGCGGTCTTGCCGATGGGCATTCTCTCAGGCTCGGGTGCGCCACAGTGTGCGCCGATGGTTTTGATGTGCTTAAACATAGATATTATCCTTTCTTGTTTTTATTTGGTTACCTTACGGTAAAGTCTTTGGATCTCGCTCTCGCTCATAGAGCCGAAGATGTCGCGCGCCATATCAAGATCTGCTCTTGAAATGCCGTCAGCGGCGCTTCTTGCACCGCCCGGCACGCTTGAGACCAGGTGCGTGCGGTTGTCGTATGTGCGCTTTTTGCCACCGCTTGCAAGGTATGCCTCCGTCGCGGTAAGGCCAAGGTCACGCAGTGCACCGAAGCGCACGGGGTCTGCAAGCTCGTCGATATTCTTCATACCGCCAAGCTCGGGGAAGGTCGCCTTAAGCTCCTCGATATCCGCGCCGAGCACTGCGGCGTAATCGACCTCGTCACGTGCGGGCTCTGCTTCGGGGGCGGGGGACTGTTCCGCTTCGGGCTCAGTGAGGGAAATCTCCTTTTCTTCCATCACTTCTTACCTCCGCGAAGGTCCTTGCCGCTCTTGATCACAGTGGAGCGGGGGGCATTCTTGTCGGCACCCTTGGGGGCGGTGGTTACAAAGCCGTAGGTTGCGTAGGTGGTGTTCTGTTCTTTCTTCATTTGATCTTTTATCCTTTCTTGTTGATTAGGTTTTTAAGGTAATCGAGATAGCTCTCCGTCATACCCTCCGAGCCTGTCGACTCGTTAAGCTTGTGTGCATATTCGGCAAGCTCGTCGGCAACGGCCTCGTCAAGACCGATGGTGAGTGCGTATGCACGGGTCGCCTCGGAGGTCATTCTCTTGGTTGCGATATCACCGAGGAGCTTCTGGCGCAGGGTTTCCTTTACCGCATCGGTCGCCTCGGTGGCCGCCTTTTTCGCGCTTTCCTCGTCAAGACCGAGGGAGAGCGCCTTGTTAAGTGCCGCCTTGTACGCCGTAAGCTTGTCGGATTCGATCGACTTTACCGCCTTTTCGTAAAGCTTAAGTCTTTCGTCCTCGACCTTGTCAAGGTAGCCCTCGTATTCCTTCATTTCCTTTGCGGCGCTCTTGCCTGCGCTGAGTGCTGCGGCATCGGTCGCATTCTTCTTGCGCTCGGCGGCAAGGGTGTCAAGATATTTCGCATATCCGCCGCCCTTAAGGCCTGTATTTGAGAGCTTCTCGGCATTCTTGCCGTAGCCCGAGAGGGAGGTGCGGTATGCGGTGTCGGCGGTTGTGATCGCCTCAGCCTTCTTTACGGTAGGGGCGTAGCCGCGCTCGGATATCCATTTTGCATATCCCTTTGCGCCAAGCGCAGCCGAGCGGTCGGAAAGATAGTCCTTGATGAAGTCCTCAAGCGTCTTAGCCATACGTCACACCCCCTTCGCCGTTTTCTTCCTTTACTGCAAGAGAGAAGTATTCAACGTTTTCTCTTGCGTGCGGATAGTGCGCTCTCTCCTGACACTGCCAGTAGCGAAGCAGGGTAATAGCGCTCGTCGGGTCGCCAAGCGTGCCGGCCTTGAGATTTTCGAGGTTTCTCTCCCAAAGCGCCTCGCGCTGATACTCTGCGCCGCCGTTAAGGTCGACGGAGAACAGGTATCCGTCGTCGTAGTAATACTCGCCACTCTCGGTATCAAGCTCGATAAAGTCGTAGCGGTTGAACTCGGCGTTGTGTATCCTGCCGTATGCGTCACGGTAAACGAGGGCGCGGGGCTCGTCCGCAAAGGCGAGATAAAGCTCGAATATGATCCTGTCAAGGTCTGCATATGCGGTGTGCTTCATCTTTCTCTTTGATTCAAGACGGCCTGTTGCCTGCGATATTTTGAGTTGACGGGAGTAGCCCGACTCGCCCGACGAGGTGTCAAGACCCTGAAGCGCATCCGAGATTCCGAGTATCCTCTTTGAATGCTCGTAAAGCCTCTCCGCCTCGGCAATATCCTGCGAGACGTCGGGGGTCGTGTCAACTTTTCCGTACTGTGCGACGCTCTCACCCGGCTTGATTCTTATCACCTGACCGAACACCGAGTTGTTGACCGATATGGTCGCATCCTCGGGTACGATGGGGGTGACCGCCGAGCGGAGCAGCTTTTGCAGTATGCGCGATTCGATCTTGTTTATCGCCTGCTGCTCGGGGCGGATGTAGTCACAATCCGACTGGCCGAAAAGCTGCGCATCTGCAGAGGTGTTCTTGCGTATAACGATAGGGAAGGTGCGGGGAGTGTAATAGGGTATCTCCGTCGCCTTCATAACCACGCCCTCGCTGTAAATCACGGGTGTGATCTCGGATATCACGCCGCCGTCGCTGCGCGATGCCTTCTCCTCGAGCCTCTCGTATATCTGATCCACCGTGTAGGACCTCTTTTTCTCACAGCGGCAGTTTGCCTCGTTCTCACCGCAGCTGCGGCAAAGGGTCACCTTGCGCCTGTATGCGCTCGGCATATCGAGAATGGTAAGGCTACCCGAGAAGATATACTTTCCTATCTCGCCGCACTCGTCCTTGTAAAAGGCCACGATGACGGGCACGGTCTCGCCCTCCTCACAAACGCCCGAGCACTCGGGGTCAGAGTCGACAAGCGAGAGCTTTTCACCCTTTATTCCGTAGCGGCGTGCAAGCTCGCTTTTTGTGGTCGTGAAGCGGAGAAAGCAGTACTCCATATCCTCGACCTTGCATACGTTAGGCTGGGGTATAAAATCCCTCGGAGGGAGGCAATAAAGTCGCACGCCCCCCACCTCTTTGCCGATTTTGATGCTGTTGTCCCACTCTGCGTACCATACGCTGCCACCGAAAATATAGGTGTAGCGCTCGTCGATGTCGTTCATCTCTTCATACGAGAGCTTGTCGCGTACAGAGTAAAGCAGGCGCTCAATGCTCGTTGCGTTGCGCTCCCGCCTCTCGCTGTAACAGGTGGGGTCGACCTTGGGCTGCGGAATATCGGAGGAAACCTGGCTCTCGATTATTTCATAGGTAATGTTTCTTACTGTGCTCGCCCTTACCGCGCTGCCGTCAAGCTCGTCTGTGCCCTTGTACTGACTCATTTGCCGCTCAAAGGCGCCAAGGGTGGGGGCGTAACAGTTTTTTGCATTTTCGTAAAGGTCGCGGAAAAACGCGAGCCTCTCTGTTGCTGATGATCTTTCTGTTTTCACAATGGTTCTCCGTATTTGCGTTTTAAGTATTTACGTTCCTCCTCACCTGCGGCGTAATAATCCTCCCACATATCGGGCGACCACCTCGTCCTTATCGGCTCGCGCTCCTCGCTCTTCGGTGCTGCGTAGAATATCGCAAAGCCCCTTAGCGCATCGGGTGCGTGAGTGATCTCGTGCGGCTCGGTTGCACAGTCGCTCGTGCGGATCTTATCTATCTGCAACGCGGGCAGGCACTTGATTATCTCTGTGCACACCGAAAAGATCTGAAGCCGCGGCTTCTCTGTGCGCAAAAGCTCCTTAAGTGAAAGCCATCCCGCCTCACGGTCGTTTGATGTTTTCGTGAAGCTTACGCCAAATTCCGAGAACAGCGAGGCCTTGCTCCTGCCCGTCTCCTGGCTTCTGCTCCAAAGGTCGGGTGGTGCTAAAGTTGCGTATACGTCCTCGTTTTTTGGTGTCCTTTCGGTTATTGCGCGTGCCGCCTCGCTGATAGAAAGGTCGGATTCGCAGTATTCACGGTAGACAAAGAAGCGCCCCTCGGGGCTCACCGCTATCCAAAGACAGGCAAGGCGGTCAAGACCGTAATCGATAGTGCGAAATCTTCGCCACCCGATAGGTATCTCAAACGGCTCGATAACGTGTCTTTCTCTTGAAAACTCGGTGAAATACTGCCCCTCAAAGATATCCCAATCTCCAAGGAGCAACGCCTTTCGCTCGCGCTCGGGCAGGGCTAAAAGTCGCTTCTTGTATTCGGGGTCGCCCTCGCGTAAGAAGCGGTTGTCGTCAAGCAGGGCAGGGATGAATATGCGTGTCATTCCGTCCTTGCCAAGAAAGGGGCGCCCCCTCTCTGCCGCATCGACAAACCTTTCCTTTACCCACCCGTGCCCAACGCCCCCGGGGTTGGTCGAGGACTTTATCTGCTTTGGGTAGGAGTTTGCGCCTCTGACGCGTGAGATAAGATAAACGTATTGCGCCTCGGTGAAGTGTGTCAGCTCGTCAAAGCGGATGACGTCATATTCCGCGCTCTGGTACTGATACACGTCGTTTTCGGTGGCACAGTAGCCAAAGTCTATGATCGAGCCGTTTTTGAATTTTCCCGTGTGGGAGGAGGAGTTGAAGCTGTAAATTTCGCGTGGAAAAAGAGATAGTGAGGTCCTGATAAGCGATTTTTCAAGCTCGGGAAAGGTGCGGCGTAAAACAAGCTGGCGTGAGCCGGGGTATCGCAATGCAAAAAGCATCGCATCCACCATCTGGCCGTATGATTTTCCGCCGCCTGCCGCCCCGCCGAAAAGAACCTCGCTTTCCGTCGAGTCGATAAATCGCTTCTGCTTCCTCGTTACCGAGAGTCTACACTCCGCCTTCGTCATTCACGACCTCAAGGGTAAGCTTGAATTCGGGGGCGGTGTCGGCTTGAAGCTCCTCGCCAAGGAGAAATTTGGTGAACGATGCGTCGGTGCGCTTGCTAAGTGCGCTGTCTATGAGGTAATCCCTTCTGATTTCACTGCATTCGCGCCACGCCGCATCAAATTCCGCCTTTTTCCTGAAGCTCTCGAGCTCCGCCACCGTCACGCCTATCCGTCTTGCAAACTTTGAAAAGCTTGGCGCTCCGTGTGCTTCGTCGTATCCCGAAAAGTAGAGGTACATCATCCTTGGATAATCTCTTTTGTATCTTGCCTTTTTCATCCCTTCAACTCCTTCTTTTGCCGAGGGGTCACAGCGTTCCGGACCGCCGTCCTTCCCACTCGGCTGATACCATTCTATCAGCTTTTTCCGTCGGTGTAAGTATAGCCACATTCCAAAAAATCACCTGTCAGGTGACAAAATCCTTGTGCATCTTGACAAAAAAGTCCTGCCGTGTTAAAATATTAAAAATAAAACTTTTTAGAGGAGATTTCGAAGATGGATATTCTCGTTGTAGTTGATATGCAAAACGACTTTATAGACGGTGCGCTCGGCAGCTCCGAGGCGCCCAAAATAGTCGAGGGAATAAACGCCCTTGTCGGCAGCTTTCCCGGCAAGATAATCTTCACCCGTGACACCCACACCGAGGATTATATGAATACGCAGGAGGGCCGCAAGCTTCCCGTGCCCCACTGTATTAAGGACACCCACGGCTGGCAGATAACCGACGGCATCGCTATTCCCGACGGAGCAGAAATTATTGACAAGCCCACCTTTGGCTCGGTCGCGCTTGCAAAGATGCTCACCGACCTTGATAAGTCCGAGCCCATCTCGTCAGTCGAGCTTGTCGGCCTTTGCACCGATATATGCGTTATCTCAAACGCAATGCTCATAAAGGCCGCGCTCCCCGAGATCACCGTGCGCGTCAGAGGCGAGCTTTGCCGCGGAGTTACTCCCGAGAGCCACGACACCGCACTCAAGGCTATGCGTGCCTGCCAGATCGAGATAATTTAAGCTTTTTTAACATATCCTCGGGCAAAAGCCCTTGCACTAAATATTTTGGTGTGTTATAATTAAAGCGTAATATAAAAATAGCGAGCCCGCGCGAGGCTCGCCTGAGGTAAGAAAATGGAAAACAAATTTATCAGCCTTTTGTATCCCAATGAAAGGTCAATGGAATACCACCAGGACAGAAGAAATCTGCCCGAGATATCCGAGGAGGTCTGCGACGAGCTCGGCCTTAACGAGATATTCGGCCTGCGCAATTCCTCGCTGACCGACTTTTTCACTATGGATACCGAGGTAATAGAGTATCGCCAGCAGACTATCAGGGATATGATGAATATACCCGAGATCAAAAAGACGCTTGCCGAGGTGCACCCCATTCTCGACGACATCCGTCAGCTCCGTATCCTTGACAACGAGGATGCAAACGTTGGTGACTCCTATCTTTACAGCATCACCGAGATCGAGCTTTACGTTTCCTGCATTGACACCCTTAAGGAGGGCTTTGTTCCCGTAAGAGATAAGATAAAGAGCCGCGCCTTTGGCGAGATGTGCGACTTTATCGTCGAGCTCTCCGAGTCGGATTACTATGTCGAGCTTACCAAAAAGCTTGAGGACCTTTCCTCTCGCGTAAGAGAGGTAAGAAGCGTGACCATCGGCGTAAATCTTGACAGACAGCTTCGCCCCGAGTCCGCCGGCGTTATCTCGATAAACTCCGAGCAGTTCAAGTCGGGCAAGATGCTCGATAAGATACTCCGTATGTCCTTCAAGAACGATGCGTTCACCTCGATCGCAGAGCTCACCCCCGTCAAAAAGGGACAGAGCGAGAACCGCAAGGAAGCGCTTATGGCGGCGTTCAACAACGCTATCGACGAGGTCTTTAAGGGCTCGGTAAAGGGTTGGCGTAACATCGTCGGCGGCTACGTGCTTGACAACACCGACTTCCTTCTTAAGCTCCTGCCCGAGATCGAGTTTGTAAGCCGTGCGACCGACCTTATGAATCGCCTCTCCGAGCACCCCGGCTGCAACGTATGTATGCCCACCGTTTGCCCCATCGGTGACAAGGTGTTTGAGGCGGTAGAGCTTTACAACCCCCGCGTTGCCCTCGCGATAGACGACGAGATCGTAACCAACGATTTCGCATTTGACGATGAGGCGCGCATCTTCGTCCTCACCGGTCCTAACCGCGGCGGCAAGTCGGTCATCACCGTAGCCGTCGGCGCATCGCAGGCGCTTTGCCAGCTTGGTCTGCCCGTGCCCGCAACGAGCGCGCGCATATCGGTTGCGGACGGTATCTTCACCCATTTCCCCGAGGGTGCGGACGATACGATAGACAAGGGAAGACTCGGCGAGGAATGCGCAAGACTTAAAGAAATATTCGAAGCCGTAACCCCTGACAGTATGATACTTCTTGATGAGTCGCTCTCTTCGACCGGAGCGTACGAGGCGTCTTATATCGCTTCGGAAATACTTACGAGCTTTGCGGCGCTTCGCTGCCGCGGCATATTCTCAACTCACCTTCACGAGCTTGCCGCAAGAGTTGGCGAGATAAACGAGCGCTCGGCTGAGCGCGGAGGCGTGCGGATAGATACGCTCGTTGCCGGAATGGAGGAGGGTGAGCGTTCGTTCAAAATTCACAGAATGAAGCCCGACGGAAAATCCTACGCAAGAGATATTGCGGACAGATACGGTCTTTCTTTTGAAAACCTGATGTCAAGATTTGAGGAGAAAAAAGGAAAATGAGCATAATAATAGGAATAGACGTAGGCGGCAGCACGACGAAGATAGTCGGCTTTCGCGAGGATGGGGGCAAAAGGGAGCTTATCCCGCCGCAGTTTGTTCGCGCAAACGACCCCGTCACCGCAACCTACGGCGCATTTGGAAAGTTTACCGACGAAAACCGAATTTCCATAAAGGAAATCGATAAAATTATGATGACGGGTGTCGGCTCGTCCTTTGTAAAGCACGACCTTTACGGTCTTGAATGCGTGCGAGTTCCCGAATTCAATGCAATCGGACTCGGAGGTCTTTACCTCTCCGGTCTTAAAAACGCACTCGTCGTGAGCATGGGTACGGGTACTGCAATCGTACACGCACGTGAGGGCGGGGTGATGAATTATCTCGGCG
>JAZRAF010000033.1:0-11470 GCA_045634425.1 Eubacteriales bacterium
CCGAAGTAGGCTCCGGCGATCGAGCCGGTTATCGCGCCTTGGGTGTCGGCGTCGCCGCCGAGGGAGACCGCGTTGCGGACGGCGTCCTCGAATGAGGACGCTTCGAGGAAGCATACGATTGCTTCGGGGACGCTGCGCTGGCAGGTGATGAAGGTGCCGTCGTCGACGTTGCAGTACTCGCGGATCTTGTCCACCTTCAGGGTGGCGATCTCGGGGTAATATTCGATCATTCTCTGTCGGATCTCGGCGACGGTTGCGCCGGTGCGCGCAAGGTATATTGCCATCGCCACCGATTCTGCGCCCTTGATGCCCTCGGGGTGGTCGTGTGAGACCTCGGTGACAAGGCGGGAGAAGTACTTCACGTCCTCCTCGCTTTCGGCGATCCAGCCGACTGCGCTTACGCGCATAGCGGCGCCGTTGCCGTAGCTGTTGTAGGGGACGGGGTTGTACATAAACCACTCGTAGAAGTGCTTGCCCCAGCTGCTGGCCTGGTGTGCCCTGCCCATTTCGACCATCTTTTCGATCACGAATTTCTGGAAATCGGGCTCGCGCCAGCGGCCACGCCGCAGCGTGAACGCCTGTGCTATGGCGAGGGTCATCAGACTGTCATCGGTGTAGTGGCACGCGCCTGTGAAGAAGGTGAAGTTTTTGCTTTTGTTGTTTTGCCATTCGTGCTGGCTTCCCACAATATCTCCAATAATAGCTCCGAGCATTTTTGCCTCCTTTATATTTATCCGATAGCGTGTCGGGAGTTTTTCAACCCTACCCTATAATAATATTATAGCATAGAATTGTCGGGAAAACAAGCGGGCGCGGGCCGATTTGGCGTGCGATTTTGGGAGAATTTGCGCGCTTGGTATTGAAGACGGGGCGGGTTTGTGCTATAATTGTGTCAAAAGCTTTGAGAGGATTTCTTATGACTCGTAAGGAATTTGAGGCGGTGGTGCTTGAGGCGTACGGAGTACGCGCGGACTATCCGTTTGAGGAGGATTTTGAGACCGGGGTATTTCGCCACGGGAGCGGCAAGTGGTTTGCGATCGCGATGCGCGTGTCCGAGCGCAAGATCGGACACGGTGGCGACTCGGTAATCGACATCGTCAACCTGAAGTGCGCACCCGAGGTGATCGAGTCGATCGCCGGAGTTGAGGCGGGCGTTTACCCCGCGTATCATATGAACAAGGTGCACTGGCTGACGGTGGCGCTCGAGGAGTGCGACGAGGGAATGCTTGAGTGGCTGCTTGGCATCAGCTATGACCTGACGAGAAAAAAATCACGAAAAAGAGGTGACGGGTATGCTTGAGAAAATGGGCGAGTTTTTCGATAGTCGACTTGACGGCTATGACGAGCATATGATGACGAATATAGAGGGCGCAGGCGAGTTCTATCCCTTTACGGCGGCGCAGCTGCCAAGGGCGGCCGGGGCGCGCGTAGTTGACCTTGGGGCAGGTACGGGGCTTGAGCTTGAGGAGTACTTCAAGATCAATCCGAGGGCGGCGGTCGTGGCGATCGATCTGGCACCGGGAATGCTTGACGCACTTGGGCACAAAATGGCAGGCAAAGACGTGACGCTGATACAGGGGTCGTACTTTGACGTGCCGCTCGGCATAGAGTGCTTCGATGCGGCAGTTTCGGTCGAAAGCCTGCACCATTTTACGCAAAACGAGAAGATTTCACTGTACAAAAAGTTACACGGGTGCCTACTTACCTGCGGTTTCTTCATTTTGACCGATTATTTTGCAACGTCGGACGACGAGGAAAAAGCGTTCAGAGATGAGCTTCTCAGACTAAAGGCTGAGCAAGGAATTTTTGGCGAGGAGTTCTATCATTACGACACTCCCCTGACGGTGAAACACGAGATAGAGGCGCTCAGAGCGGCAGGCTTTTCACAGATTGAGGAGCTTGCAAGTTGGGGTGCAACACACACAATTAAAGCGATAAAATAAAACGGATTTTTCCAGCTATCCCCTGCCCTTTTCGGGCGGGGGAATTTTGTATTGAAAAAATGTTCGGGACGTGGTATAATAGAGGAAATACATTTACATTATTCAGCAAAGGAGCAGGCGCGTGGAATACAGGATTTTAGGAAAGTGTGGACTTGAGATTTCAAGACTCGGACTTGGCGGAATACCGATCCAGAGGATCGATGCGGAGGGCGCGAGGGCGCTTATCGGCGTGCTTGTCGAGGCGGGGGTCAATTTTATTGACACTGCGCGCGGATATACGGTGAGCGAGGAGTATCTCGGATATGCGCTTGAGGGCGTGAGAGAGAAATTCGTGCTTGCTACGAAGAGCACGGCGAGGACCAAGGAAGCGATGGCGAAGGACATCGACACAAGCCTTGAAAAGCTGCGCACCAACTACATAGACCTGTATCAGATGCACAACCCGAGCGCAAAGGAGCTTGAGGTGGCTACCGCCCCCGGCGGTGCGCTTGAGGCGCTTGTCGAGGCGAGGGCCGCGGGCAAGATCGGGCACATCGGCATTACCCTGCACTCGCTTGAGCTTTTCGAGCGTGCGGTGGAGCTTGACTGGGTGGAGACGGTGATGTTTCCCTACAACATCGTGGAAACTCAGGGCGAGGCGCTTATCGCAAAGTGTGCTGAGCGAAACATCGGATTTATTTGTATGAAGCCGCTTGCAGGCGGTGCTATTGAGGATGCGGAATGTGCGATGCGCTTTGTGGCAAGCAACCCTGCGGTGACGGTGATAATCCCCGGAATGGCGGACGCCGAGGAGATCACAAAGAACGCGGCGGCGATAGCAAACACGGCCCCGCTCAGCGACGAAGAAATAAAAAAGATCGAGGTCATAAAATCGCTTTTGGGCACAAATTTTTGCAGACGTTGTAATTATTGTGCGCCCTGTGCAGTTGGAATCAGCATTCCGGCGGTGCTGCTTTTCGAGGGGTATTACAGCCGTTACGGGCTTAAGGATTGGGCGCTTCAGAGGTACGCTACCCTCTCGACAAAGGCATCTGAGTGCATAGGCTGTGGCGTTTGTGAGACGAGGTGTCCGTACGACCTGCCCATTCGCGAGATGCTTAAGAGTGCGGCGGCGGTGCTTGAAAAATAAAAAAGTTCGACAAAATATTTATAAATCTATTGCATATGCGTTTATTTTGTGGTATAATCATCCTATTGTAAATATTTTATAGACTATTTTATTTTTGGATGTTTAAATATAAGGAAGACGCAGATGAGTATGAATGAAATCAAAAAAGTTGCAATTTTGACTGCGGGCGGTGACTGCCCCGGCTTGAACCCTGTAATTCGTGCGGTTGTTAAGACCGCGATCACCAAATACGGCCTTGAGGTAATGGGCGTGCGCCACGGCTACTTCGGACTTTATCACGGTGATTTTATCAAGCTTGGACTTGACGACGTAGACGAAATTATCACCAAGGGCGGTACTATTCTGTACAGCTCGAACAAGGACAATCTTTTCCAGTACCCCATCAAGGACAAGGACGGAAACCTTGTACGCGATGAGAACGGAAAGCTTATTTACGAGGACGCATCGGACGTTGCCGTTGAGAACCTTAAGAAGGCGGGCATCGACGCTATGTTTATCCTCGGCGGTGACGGATCTCTTACCTCGGCAAGAGATTTTGCGCGTAAGGGCGTTAAGATCATCGGTATTCCCAAGACTATCGACAACGACCTTGCACACACCGACTACACATTTGGCTTTGACACGGCTATTTCGGTTGCTACCGACGGCCTTGACAGAGTGCGCACGACCGGTATGTCTCACCACAGAGTAATGGTGGTTGAGATCATGGGCAGAGGCGCAGGCTGGATGACCCTGCACGCAGGTATTGCGGGCGCGGCTGACGTAATTCTTATCCCCGAGATCCCCTACGACATTAACAAGGTTGCCGAGAAGATCAAGGCTGACAAGGCAAAGGGCAAGGAGTTCTCTATCGTTGCTATCTCCGAGGGTGCGAAGGCGCTTGACGGCAAGCAAATAGTTGCAAAGGTTATCGAGGACAGCGCAGATTCCATCCGTCTTGGCGGTGTTGGCGCGGTTGTTGCAGACCAGCTTGAAAGACTTACCGGCTCTGAGGCGAGAGCGACCACGCTTGGCCACATTCAGCGCGGCGGTACTCCCACCGCACACGACAGAGTTCTTTCCTCCCGCTACGGTTATGCGGCGGTTGAGCTTTGTATGAATGGCGGCTTTGGCAGAATGGTTGCGCTCCAGGGCGACAAGATCGTTGACGTTTCTCTCGAGGACGTTATCGGACAGAAGACCAAGAACGTTGACCCCAACGGAGAGCTTGTGACCCTTGCAAAGGCCATGGGCATTTCTTTCGGCGACTAATAAAAATACATAAAAAAGAGCTCGGATCTCCGAGCTCTTTTTTTATATATTGATGTTTAATAGAATGATTGCTGCGAGAGTCAGAGCGATGCCCACTCCGGCTTTCGGTGTAATCTTTTCCTTGAATATAACTACCGCCATTACCAATGACAGGACCATTGCCAGTCCCTGGCTTACCGGATAGAGAACCACGGCATCAAGATGGGATGCCGCCATGGTATTGAAATACGAATTAAGGAACAGGCAGCCCGCCATGATAGTTACGTAGAGCCAGATCGGTTTTACAACGCGGAGGGAAATCTTTATCGGCTCGCGGTCCTTGATAGACAGTACTGCGCTTATGACAATGAGTACCGCAGCGGCAAAGACGTAGACGTAGAAATTGAACACGAGGGCGTTGCCGCCGGGAAATTCGTTTGCATACATCTTTTGTGTAAGGTTGGATGCACCGCTGAACAGCATGGTTACCACAAGGAGTGCGATGCCGCGAGCGTTCCACCTTCCCTTCTCTGCTTTACCCTTTGCGCTTATCAGATAAATTCCGACCAGGATAAGTCCGACACATATCATATCGGCAAGACCGATCGGCTCGTCATAAAGGATATTACAGAATACCAGAGGAACAAGCACGCCGCCGGCAACGAATACCTCCACCATCATATACATCGAATTGCGGACCGAGATCAGCCAGAACACCACAAAGCCCGCAGAACAAATGCCGGAGGCGATAGCGATCAATAACATTCTTTCGGAAAGCACGGCAAACGACGTGTTGGTCGCAAGCGGCAAAATGAATCCGATAACGCAGCACAGAAGCATACGTACGGTAGTAATGGTAATAGCATCACGCGTGCGGGTTATGGCATATGAGGACCGCTTGCCACAATATGCTTTTACGATGCCGGCACTTAGCGCCAGCGTTAGAAATAAATATCCCATAAATTAGTCAACAGTCGTGCGGAGCTGGCGAACTACCTTACGGAGAATAGAGGTGTAGTCTCCGGAGTTGTCGCGGAACATCTGAGCACAGAGTGCGAACGGAAGATAGAGGCCACCGTCGAACGTACCTGCGATGCACATGGTGGTGTCGCTGAGCTCGTTTTCGTTGATGTAATTCATCATGCGGTGAACGTAATCACCGTAGCACATCCAGTCTGCGGAATACTTCTTCCAAGCCTTATTACGCAGGCGACGGTCGTGGTCGGCGATCTCGGGTGCGTTCTCGCCCATTACGTAGGGGCCGTGCTGACCGACCTTTTTGCTCCAGTCGAGCATCATAACGCCCTTAAATGCGAGGCCTACGCCCTTGCCGCCGCGCAACTCGAGCATTTCCTTAACGAACTTAAGCGTTTCCTCATACTCTTCCTCGCTCTTGACGAAGGGAGCGTAATCAAAGGGATATGAGCCGCAGTCCTCCCAGAGTATCTCGATGCGGGGGTCTACGTTGGATATTTCGGCAAGACGGTTTCTTACAGAGGAAGCATGAAGGCCGAAGATAAGGCGAAGGTCGGGCTTGATCTTCCAAAGCTCAGCCGCTACGTTGTTAACCATTTCGGTAACCATCTCGGAGATGAGCTTGCCGCCGACGCGCTCTTCCTTGCGCTCGGTAAAGGTCTGGAAATAGATGCCGTCGCAGCCTACTACGTGATACTTGTCACGGTAGGTGTCTACGATAAGCTTTTCAAGATTTTTGATCGTTTCTTCACTGATCTCGGTAGCCTTGTTACCGATCTCACGCCAGCCCCAGCTGTATCCAAGCACTACGCTGATACCGTAGGAATGTGCGTATTCGATTATCTCGTCGATGTTGATCGGAATATAGTCGTTCCAGATAATAAGCTCGTTGAACTTTGCGCGCGCCATATTGTCGATATAGTCGCGGTAGCTGTTTATCGAGTGACCCCAGGTGAAGATGCTGCGGATCTTGTGATCGGGCTTTTCGGAATAGGTGGATTCGGGAAGCGGAATATCGAAGGTCTGATCTACCATTCTGTTACAGCCTGACGCAGGCGCATTGGTAGGTATGTACTCATCGAGGAAGCTTACTGCAGAATAGAACAGCTCGAGCTCGCTCTTCGCGGTAAGGAATACGAAGCTGCCCTCCTCGTCCTCGGGATTGCGAATGACCTTAACGGTAAAGCCGCCCTCGACAAGCTCCTCGGGCTTAACGTATTTTCTTATAGTTTCGCTCTCATCGTAAAGGCCGACGAATATCGCGGACTTGGATACCTCGCAGCCCTCCTTCTCACAAGGAAGAATGTAGATGCTGTACACCATTTCCTCACGAATGAGGAAGCGGCCGACCTCCTTGGAGAGCAGATTTATCGTTCTTTTGGTTATGCCGGTGTAATTGCCGGAGTAGATGATCTTCCAATCTCTTTGCTTCATCATGATTAAAGCCTCCATATCTGTATTTTGTAAGTCCATTATATCACTTGGTATCGATTTAAAATATACAATAAACAGTCAAAAAATATCGTTTTTCGAAACAAATATATTGACATATGGCCGTGCGGGTGCTATTATAGTATCAAAAGGACCGATTTCTTAAAAGAGAGGGGGGCGTGTTGTGAAAATCATCGATATAAACGGTGCGGACGGCGGCAACTTCAACCTTATATTCATAAACGCAATACGGCAGTTTTGGCGGAATACCAAGAGCTTTCAGTGCATTGGAAATCCTAAAAATCAAAACCTGCTTTTATACCTTAACGGGTGCAAGATAACCTACACCGACAAGAGCGGCGAGGTGCTTGTGGCCGAGAGCGGCGACCTTGTTTACACCCCTGAGGGCAGCGAATACAGTGCGGTTTTATCCGACTTTGCATCCCCGGACTCACACACGGTTGGCATTAACTTTCTTCTCTTTGACGGGACGTGCGAGCGTGCGGTGCTGTCAGATAAAATTACGATCATCAACGCGCGTGATAATGCCGAGCTTACATCCCTTATATACCGCCTAGAGGTTGGGGCACAGGGGCGCACGGCGCTGGAAGGCAGAATAATTCTGCTTGACATTCTCTCAAGACTTCTTGGCGCGGAGCAGAAAAAGGAAAGCTCGATCGTGTCAGAGTGCATACGCTACTTAACCGAGCGTATAGACGAAAATCCCTCCGTCACCGAGCTTGCCAAGCATCTTGGTGTGAGCGAGGTATATTTACGCAGAAGATTCAAGGAGAGTATGGGCACTTCTCCCACAAAATACAAAAACGAGCTCAGGCTTGAGAGGTCGGTAAGCTATCTTAAATTCGGTGAAATTTCGGTACAGGAAATTTCAGACACGCTTGGATATGCGACTGCATCTCACTTTATAAAGGAATTCAAGGAGCGATACGGACTGTCGCCGCTTCAGTACAGAAAAAGCGCCAAGGGACAATCGTTATAAGCTGTCATATCCGTTCGCCAGAAGATACCTTTTGAGTATCGCCATACCGCGGCGGCATCTGCTTTTCGCGGTGTCTAGGGGTATGCCGAGCGTGGCGGCGATCTCGGATATTCGCATCTCGCCCGCTATTCTGAGTGTCAACACCTCGCGGTAGATGTCGGGCATTGAGAGGATACATCTTTTGACACTGTCACATAGATCCTTGAGCTCAACCGTGCGCTCCACGCTTTCATCGCTTACCCCATACGCGCTATTCTCTATTTTCGATATATCGGTGCACTGCTTACGCGCGCGGTGGCGCAACACGTCATACGAGCGGGCACGCACGACCTTAATAAGATACGCCTCAGCCGCACCCGTAGGCATACCGCGAAGCTTGTCGGGGTGGGAAAAGGCGTACCACATTGTGAGGTCGGCAACCGAGACCGACTCGCGCTCGTCACCAAGGATGCTTAGCGCAATACGGCTGACAAGGCCGAAGTATTCGTCATAAAAGCTTGCAAACTCGTCGCAATCCATACGCTCACAAGACATACCGCACTTCCCTTTCCCACCATTAACTGACAATTAAATATATTGTATCACTAATGCAGATTTTGGGTTGTTTAGATTTTGCGGCGGGATTTTGGAGAGCAACGGATCCAATTCGGCACAGATTGACAAAATTGAACTAAAACGGCGTATTTGCGAGTTTTTTTCGCAAAGCGCGAGAGGATCTTGAGGCTGAGATGCAGGGATTTGAAGTGCGATACGGCGAAAATTTTGCAGAATTTTGTAAAATTTAGGGCGTTTTTGACATTCGGAAGCGCCGGAAGCAATTTTAGCAACAGAAAAACACGGTCAACTTAGGTTGTTGACCGTGTTTTTTATCATTTATTTAATAAGAAGCTCCTTCAAGAGGGGCGCGAGGCATTTTGCCATACTGTAAAATCCGAGGTCGGTGGGGTGGGTGCCGTCGACGGTGCCCTCGTCACCGCAAAGCGCCATAAGCTCCTGACCGGAGACGAAGTATGCGTTCTTATCGCCCGCCATCTGCGCGTTCTCAACCGTGCGCTTTATGATATCGAGGCGGTTAAGCTCCATATCGTTAAGAGTGCGCTTCGGGCGGTTCATTACGATGATGGGAATGTCGGGATGTGCGGCACGAACGCACTTAAAGAGTGCCTCGTGAGTTTCGGCGAGGTGCTCGTTTGAGGGGGAGTTGTGGTCGTAGTCGAGGACGAAGCAGGACATATCGAGGGATGCGATGTAGTCGCACATAATCTTCTCTGCCCTTGCGCTGCCCGAGAAGCCGAGGTTGATATAATCGATATCAAGCCAGCGGCTGATAAAGCCCTGATAGGAGTTGCCGGCACGGGATGCACAGCCGCCCTGGGTTATGGACGAGCCGTAGTAAACAACGGGCTTCGTTACGGTGTAGTCGGGTGCGGCAGAGAGTGTCGCAGTGCCAAGCAAGCCAACATAAAGGTCGGTAACGTTATCGTAGAGGGGAAAATCGATGGTGAGGAGTCTGTCGCGGGAGTCACCAATATCTATAACCGCCTCAAAACCGCCCTTTGTACCTACCTGAGGAATGAACGTCTTAATATATCTCATATTTGCGCCTGAGCCGGAGTAGAGGTCAAATCCGCATTTGCCTGAGAAGGGCATATGTGCAAAGAGGCTCATCTCGGGTTGTACGGTCTTGATGATAACGTATGGGCTGTTGGTCACGAAGCGCACGCGGCCGCCTGCGGTGTGATGTGCAAGCTCCTTTACGCCCTCGTTTACGTTGTCAGCGATTGCGGCGGGCATTCTTGCAAAGGCGCCGTTCTCACGAATGAGGCCGTGTACGGAAAAGGGCTTTTCGGTTACGTTGTAAAAGACAACGCCGTCTCTATGCACGTTTGTGGGGAGGGCGAAGTTTTTATCTATCTTTGAAATATCGCTCATTACTTTTTACCTCTTCGGTTTTTTCTTAATTATATTCTCTTTTAAAAATAAAGTCAAGCGATTTATTGACAAAAGGGAGAAAAGGGGGTAAAATATATGTAACAGAATTTTGGAGTGACGCTATGAACATTACTAAGGAAGCCTTTATATCCGAGCTTAACCGCGTATTTAAGATGAACGGTATGGGATCGTATCTTAATGCGGAAAAGAGCGAGAAATTTTACCTCTTGACCGAGAGGATGCTTACCGAAAATGAGAAATACAATCTGACGGCTATCACCGAGCCTGCAAAGATAATCCTTAACCACTATGCCGACTGTGCGACCCTTGCGGCGAAGCTCAAAAAGGGCGCGTCTATCGTTGACGTCGGATGCGGTGCGGGATTCCCGACACTGCCCCTTGCGCTTGTGCGTGACGACCTTAAGATCGTGGCGATGGACTCGACGGCGAAGCGCGTAAACTACGTTAAGGAGACCGCAGAGATGCTTGGTCTTACCAACGTGACGTGCATCGTAAGCCGCGCCGAGGATGCCGGAAAGGACGCCGCGATGCGCGAAGCGTTCGACTATGCGACGGCACGCGCGGTTGCCGAGATGCGCACTCTTTGCGAATTGTGCCTGCCGCTTGTAAAGGTAGGCGGCGAGATGGTGGCGATGAAGGGCAAGAATGCCGAGTTTGAGCTTACGGGAGCGAAGCGCGCAATAGCAATTCTTGGCGGTGGGGACGTAAAAGTTGAGGACGTAGTGCTTAAAAACGGACACGACGAGCCCCTTTCACATCCGCTGATATCCATAAAGAAGCGCCAAAAGACCCCCGCAACATACCCCAGAGCATTCGCACAGATCAGCAAAAAGCCGTTATAACAAGAAAAGAGCCGACACAACGCAGGTGTCGGCTCTTTTTGCGTTAATTTAACACGGGGTGGGCACAAAGCGACATTTCGCGCCATTTCCGAGGTGGTAAAATGGTATTACCCAAGAAAACCGGTGGAGGACGTGAAAATGAATATGTTTGATGAAGCGAGGACCCTTGAGGGGATGATAAGGATGTGCAATATGACCCAGGCCGAGGTGGCAAAGAAGCTTGGCGTGAGTCAGTCGTACGTTGGAAACAAGCTGAGGCTTTTGAAATTCAGCGAGGAGATACAGGCCCTGATAATCGAGGGTGGACTGTGCGAGAGGCACGCAAGAACGATACTGCGACTTGACGACGAGGAGAAGATGCGCGAGGTTATCGAGAAGGTGAAAACGCGCCATCTGACCGTTGCGGAATGCGAGGCGGCGGTGGACATACTCGTTGAGGCAAGGCTGCCAAGGATACTTGGCACGGCGCCGAAAAGGGAGCGCATAGACCGCTTTGAGGAGTTCCTCACCGCTTCCTTGAAGTCGCTTGAAAGTATGGGTATAAGCACCAAGCGCGAGACCGGCTACTATGGCAAAAAGAGGTACATAATGATTTCTATCGAAGAGGTGTAAAAAAGCCTGTGGGTCTTTCTCTCTGCATTCTTAGCGGAGAATTTGCGAACACAAAATTTCGGCAGAGAACTTGTTTTCTCTGCCGATTTGTGTTATAATGGGAGCAACAAAAAAGCCTTCCTCCGGGAGGTAGCGAAGCGGCGCGAGGGCAGTGAATGACACCACGGTGTGGTGTCAGAGCGCGAGCGTGACCGAGCCGAAGCGAGACGGTGGCACGCGGAGCGTGACGGAAGGAGCCTGCGTGACTTTAGATTTGTACTAACTTCATTGTAACGCACTCTCCCTCACCCGACTTCGTCGGGAGCTCCCTCCCGGAGGGAGCCTTTGGAAACGCTCGTCCATCTTTAGGGGTATG
>JAZRAF010000034.1:0-10676 GCA_045634425.1 Eubacteriales bacterium
TGCGCACAGCTCCGTAAAGTAGGCACGAAAAAAAGAGAAGCCCGAAATTGGGCTTCTCTTTTTTTGGAGCGGATTACGGGGCTCGAACCCGCCACCTCGACCTTGGCAAGGTCGCGCTCTACCAAATGAGCTAAATCCGCAGGTGGCTTTTTGCTGAAATGGCGACTCGGATGGGGCTCGAACCCACGACCTCTAGCGTGACAGGCTAGCGCTCTAACCAACTGAGCTACCAAGCCATTTCAGGCATTGTGAAGAATGAATTCTTCTTTGGTGGAAAGTACATGGGCTCAGAGTTGCAAGCAACTCGTCAAATTGCTTTCGCAATTCGCTCAACAGGTTCTCGCCCTACTCGGTGCGATGCCCCGCTTTGTTACCCATATATTTTCTTGGTGGAAAGTACAGGGCTCGAACCTGTGACCCTCTGCTTGTAAGGCAGATGCTCTCCCAACTGAGCTAACCTTCCGTCGTGCCTAAATATTATAGCAGAAATAATCGTGATTGTCAAGTACTTTTGAAATATTTTTTGATTTTCTTTCGATGTGACGTTTTTGTAATCTTTTGTTTGCACAATGTGTGTATTTTTATGGCAAAAGTGGGTATTTCTACTGTCGGTAGAGTCATTTTTTGAAACTCCACCTCCCTGTTTTAAAGGGGAGAGCACAAAACCGCAGGCGTAGATTGACTCTCCCGCGGTTGTGGTATATACTTGTGACAGAAGCCAAGAGGGGTCGAAAGGAGATAGAAAAATGACCAGACTTATTGAAGAGCACACCCAAAAAGAGGAGCTTTTGCACTCGATTACACACGGCGCGTCCGCGGTTTTAAGCGCGTTTGGACTCGCCTTTCTTATAATGAAAACAGCTACGCTCGGCGCACGCGATTTTATCGGCTCGATAATTTTCGGCGTGTCGCTCGTAATGCTCTATTCCGCATCCGCAATATACCACTCAGCCCCCTATGAAACCAAATCGCGCGAGGTGCTCCAAAAGCTTGATCACTGTATGATCTTCGTCCTGATCCTCGGCACTTACGTGCCTGCGTGCTGGACATCGCTTGGCGGCTGGCTTGGCTGGAGCGTGTTTGCGGTCGTTGCGATCTGCGCGGTCGTTGGAATTGCGGTCAACCTTGTTGACATCGGCCGTTTTCACAAGTTAAGCCTTGTGCTTTACGTTGTGTCCGGCTGGATGATAGCGATCGCAACCGTTCCTTTTGTAAAGGTAATCGGCTGGCAGGGCTTTGCCTTCCTGCTCGCGGGCGGTATTTTCTACACCGTTGGCATAATCTTTTACCGCATGACCCAAACGCCGTATATGCACCTCGTCTGGCACTTATTTGTAATGATGGGCAGCGTGATGCACTTCATTATGGTGTATGCGTACGTTTATTAAATGTCACCTAAAAAACAAAAGCAGCACCCCGAAAAAGTGACACGGGGGGCGGCTTCTTGCTTGTTTTTATTAGGAATTAGCGGTTGCAACTACGTCGACGCCGAGGTCGCAGACATTGGCGATGATAACGTCGCCGATGCGGACGGTGTTGGGCGCGGTAACGGAGTTGATTGCTTCCATAACGTCGAATACACGGCTTTTCGGAACATTAGCCGCAGTCTTTACTGCGACAACTGCGCCGCCCTCGCATCTGACCGTTGAGGTCACGGTGCGCATAGGGTTGGTGCACTCGTTGATTGCGTAGGTCTTGCCACGGGGGCAAAGGTTTCCGCTTACGGAAACTACCTCACCGGAGTCGGAAAGCTCGGCAACGAGCGAGCATCCGCGGGGGCATACGATACAGGTAAGCTGTCTTGTTTTCATTCGTAAGTTACCTTCCTTTCCTATCAGAGCTCGATCGAGAAGCGGATGTTGCCGCTCTCGATCTTTGCAAGGAGGTCTGCCTTGAGGGCAACGGTCTCCATCTCGCCGGGAGCGAGCTTCTGCTTCTTCTTTTCGAGGATCACCTTGTCGCCGTCCTTAACGACGATCTTAGCATCGCGGTAAACGTCCGCAACTCTGAAATATACGGTGGTGTCCTTGATCTCGGTGATTCTCTGAGGTACGGTGTAGCGCACCTTTCCGTCGGTGGAAAGGGTGAGGTTTGCGTTGCGCTCCTTCTTGCCGAGGATGTACTGTGCCGCAGCCTTGCCTGCAATACTTGCCTCCTCGGAAACGTAGTCAACAAGGTCGTGAACGTGAAGCACGTTACCGCAGGCGAATACGCCCTCAATAGCGGTCTCGCGGTCGCCGTCAACTACTGCGCCGTTGGTGATCCTGTCAAGTGCGATGCCTGCATCCTTGGTAAGCTCGTTCTCGGGGATAAGACCGCAGGAGAGAAGGAGAGTGTCGCAGGGGATGTAGGTGCGGGTCTCTTCGATGGGCTGGCGTCTTTCGTCAACCTTTGCGATGGTTACGCCGGTAACTCTGTCCTTACCGTGGATCTCAACGACGGTGTGGCTGAGCATAAGCGGAATGCCGAAGTCGTTAAGGCACTGCTCAATGTTTCTTGCAAGACCGCCGGAGTAGGGCATAAGCTCGCAAACTGCCTTGACCTTAGCGCCCTCGAGGGTCATTCTTCTTGCCATTATAAGACCGATATCACCCGAGCCAAGGATAACTACCTCGCGGCCGGGCATATAGCCCTTCATATTTACAAACTTCTGTGCAGTACCTGCGGTGTAAATACCTGCAGGACGGGTGCCCGCAATATTAAGCGCACCCTTGGGACGCTCGCGGCAACCCATAGCAAGCACAACTGCGCCTGCCTTTACCTTGAAGATGCCCATCTCCTCATTCTGTGCGGTAACAACTCTGTCCTCGGAGATAGCGCGTACCATAGTGTTGAGCATAAAGGGGATCTCAAGCTCTCTTACCATCTTCTCGTATCTGTAAGCATACTCAGGGCCGGTAAGCTCCTCGCCGAAGCGGTGAAGACCGAAGCCGTTGTGGATGCACTGGCGGAGAATGCCGCCGAGAGAATCGTCTCTCTCAAGGATGAGAATGTTGCGAATGCCTGCCTCGTGTGCAGCAACAGCCGCAGACATACCTGCAGGGCCGCCGCCAACTACGACAAGATCATATTCAAACGTCTTTATTGCGCTCATTTTCTCGCCTCCTTGGTCATTGATACGTTAATGTAAGACTCGCCGCCGAACTTGGTAACCTCGGTGTAATCAACACCCATTTCCTTGGCGAGAAGATCTACGATATAGGGTGTACAGAAGCCGCCCTGGCATCTACCCATGCTTGCACGGGTGCGGCGCTTAACGCCGTCAAGGTCGGTGGGCTTCGGATTTGTTCTGATGGCCTCGAGGATCTCGCCCTCGCTTACCACCTCGCAACGGCAGATGATGTGTGCAAAGCTCTTGTCCTTTGCAATAACCTCGTTCTTGCCCTCGTCGTCAAGCTCACGGAAGTAGTGCATGGGCTTGCGGTTGCCGTTGAAGCTCTCGTTTTCTACAAGCTCAGCGCCTGCATTCTTAAGAAGCTCTATAACGTACTCTGCAATAGCGGGAGCAGAGGAAAGACCGGGGCTCTCGATACCTGCGCAGTTGATAAAGCCATCACGCTCGTTGATGATGAAGTCGCCGGTAGAGCCTACGCTACGAAGACCGGTGAAGGAGGTGATGACCTTGCCGAAGTTTACACCCGAAACCTGCTCACCTGCGCGTGCACGGATGGATGCAAGACCTGCGGGAGTGGTAGAGGTATCGGTCTTATCGTCGATGTCCTCAGCGGTAGGACCGAGAAGAAGGTTGCCGTCAACGGTGGGGGATACGAGAATACCCTTACCCATCTTGGAGGGGCAACGGAAAATAGTGTGGGATACGAGCTCGCCGCACTCCTTATCAAGGAGCATGTACTCGCCGCGGCGTGCGTGAACGGTGAAGCTGTCGTCACCTGCAAGGGCGGAAATTTCGTCAGAGTAAACACCTGCGCAGTTGATAACGTACTTAGCCTCAACTATCCTCTCACCTGCATAGATGCGGTAACCCGTGTCACATTTTTCGATCTTATCAACGCTGAAATTAAGCTTAAGCTCAGCGCCGTTGTCCATAGCGTTACCAACTGCAGCCATACAAAGCTCGTAGGGGCAGATGATAGCACCGGTGGGGGCGTGAAGCGCAACGGTAACGGTCTGTCCGATGTTCTTCTCAATTGCGAGGATCTCTTCTCTGTCAAGGAGCTCAAGCTCGCGAACGCCGTTCTTTCTGCCGCGCTCAAGAAGGTCCTCAAGGGTCTTTCTGTCCTCGTCGTTAAAGCCGACTACCAAAGAGCCGTTTCTCTTATACTTAACACCAAGCTCGCCTGCTACCTTCTCCATCATCTCGGAGCCGCGCACGTTGAGCTTCGCCTTGAGCGAGCCCTCCTTTGCGTCAAATCCTGCGTGAACGATAGCACTGTTTGCACGGGTCGCACCCATAGCAACGTCAGAGCACTTTTCAAGCATACAGACCTTAAGCTGGTACTTGGTCAGCTCTCTTGCGACCATACCGCCAACAACGCCTGCGCCAATTATAGCAACGTCAATCATTTACTTTCTCCATTCCTTACTTGTCATTATGTCGTAATAAGTCCAAAGGACGCTATATCTGTCCTTAAGATCCTTTGCGTAAAGCATAGCGTCGGCAAGCTTCTCCTCGCCGTAAAGGGTGCGGAAGCTGTCGTAGGAAAGGCCGATCTTTTCTACAAGCTCGGTCATTCTTGCTGCGGTGGGCGCCTCACCAAGAAGCTTCTTGATCTCGGGCCACTTTTCCTTGTAGATCTTTACGCGGTCCTTGCCGTAAAGGCCGTACTTTTCCTGAAGGGCGAGCACCTCGTCTGCGATCTTGCCGTAGATGCGGCGGACCTCAGCCTCGTATGCCTCCTTGTTGAAGGTGTACTCAACGTCATCGATATTCTCCATCGCGATAAGCGCCTCACGAAGCTTCGCGGTCTCGATAGCCGAGCAGCAAACGTCGATGCCGTGGGGGAGATATTCTTCGTCGCGAACGATGCCGACGATCTCAAAATAGTGGGACAGGTGATGCTCACTGCCCGATGCGGGGCGCGAGTTGCCAACGTAAGCCATAAGGATACCGACCGCTACGAGGGCCTCCATAAGTGCGCCGATAGCCTCAGCGGTGCGTGCGTTGATGCCGTCCGCAAGCTCTACCGTTCTTTCAACTACGCCGTAGGTGGTGTTCCATACGCGCTCGCACATATATTCGCCGTTAACGAGGGTGGAAAGCTTCCAGTCGTTAAGGCAGGAGTACTTACCGATAATGTCGCCGTAGCCTGCGCGGATCATATCAACGGGTGCGTTTGCAAGCACCTCGGTGTCTGCGATGATCGCCTTGGGCACGTCGGCGTTAAGGGTGACCTTCATTCCCTCGAGAATGAGAGCCGAGCCCTTGGATGCGTAGCCGTCCATCGAGGGAGCGGTCGCAACTATGTAGTAGGGAAGCTTTGCGTTGAAGCTTACGATCTTGCAAAGGTCGTTGATAACGCCCGAGCCGATACCTACGATAAGGTCGGTCGAGTCGGTTACGCACGCCTTAAGCTCGTCAATTGCAACCTCGTCGGGAACGAGCACACCTGCGCGCTCGTAGACAAGGGTGCCTGTGATCTTCTCGCCGAGGGCACACTTTACCTTCTCGCCGCATACGGCATAGGTGTTGGTGTCCGCAACCACGAGAATGCTCTTGTAGCTCTCGGTGATTGCCGCAAGCTCGTCGCAAGCGTTCTTCTTGATAATAACGTGATCGATGGGGCAAAGGTGAGTCATACCGCACTCGCAGTCGGTAACTCCCTTAAGAAGTTCCTTTACAGTCATTTTTATACCTCCATTAAAGCTCGGCAAGATACTCGTCGAGTCTGGTGTAATCGTCTACGCAGATAAACTTGATATCAGATACGTAAACCGACTCGTCGTTTCCGCCAAGGCCATAGTCGTCACCGACGAATACAACCTCGTCGTGGGTGTAGCCGTGCTGCTTGCAGTAGAGGTCAAGCGCATAATACTTGTTGAAGGGGCGGGGCGCCATATCAAACGAGGAAGAGCCACCAACGAATACTACGTAGTCGGAGAAGGTTTCGCAAACCTCGTCGTAGATCCTTCTGCGCTTTTGGCGGTCGGGGTCAAACGCGAGCTTATCCTCGGCCTTTGCAGCGGTGCCGAGAATGGGGAAGGTCACGCAGCCCGAGGGGTGGAATTCAACGTTTTCGCCTGCAAACTCGGTAAAGCCGTACTTCTCGCGAAGGGCGGTAACCTTCTTGGAGATGGTATCTCTGTCGCAGGGAAGCACCTCGTCACGCACGGTGACAAGCTCGCCGTTTTCATAGCGGCATTCCTGAAGGCCGTAGTTGCCGATGATATCGATGGGGAAGCGGCCAAGCTGATTCCAGATTCTTGCGCACTGTCCCGCGCCGACCATAAGAAGCTTGTACTTTTCTGCAAGTCTGTCAAGAACAGCCTTGTTCTTGGGGTCAAGGGGCGTTTTGTGCTGGGTGAGAGTTCCGTCAAGGTCAAATGCGATAAGTTTGATCATAATAGTCCTCCGTTTTGCATTGTTTTTCATCATAAATATATCACAAAGTGTGATAACAGTCAATATTATCATAGCGCATTGATGAAATGATCATAATTTGATTATAATTGTGATCAAATGTGATCATTCGATTATACTTCGGTGAAAGTGGATAATATGTTAAATATCTGTGCCGTCCTTGACAGTAGAGGGAAATAAATGTTATAATTAAAGGTAGAAAACTTGTGAGGTGAAAAAATGTTACCTTGGATAATAATTGGAGCATTCATTTTTATAAATCTTATCGGATTCGTTGCCGGCCTTAGCTATACCTATAAGACCGCGTTTTACTCCGACCCTAAAAAGAGGGCAGAGCTTTACCGCGCACTTCCTGAGGACTCTGAGGATCCCGAGATCATACGCCGCCGCGCTCTCGTTACCGATATTGCAAACCTGCCCGCCGAGCGCGTTTATATAACCTCGCGCGACGGACTCCGCCTGTCCGCAAGATATTACCACGCGGCTGACGGTGCGCCGATAGAAATACTCTGCCACGGTTACAGAAGTATGCATCAGCGCGACTTTGGCGGCATACACGAGATCGCAAAATCTCTTGGCCACAACCTGCTTATGATCGATCAGCGCGCCCACGGCGAAAGCGAGGGACAGACTATCTCCTTCGGTATCAAGGAATCGGGGGATGCGATAGAGTGGATAAAGTATTGCAACGAGCGCTTCGGCAACGTGCCGATCCTGCTTTACGGCATTTCGATGGGCGGTGCGACCGTGCTTATGGCCGCGGGTGAAAAGCTGCCCGAGAACGTTAAGGGCGTTATTGCCGACTGTCCGATGTCGTCGGCGCTCGATATAATCAAGATCGTTTCCACCGGAATGGGCCCCGGCTCGTTTATGGCGGGTGCGCTTGCACGCATATCCGCAAGAATGCACGGCTTCAGCCTGACTTCGAACTCTGCCGAAAAGGCGGTCGCACGCGCTGAGGTTCCGATCTTGCTTTTGCACGGTGACGAGGATGATCTTGTGCCCTATTATATGGGTCAGCGCATCGCCGCCGCCAACCCCAAAATACAGTTTGAAACGTTCAAATGCCGCCCCCACGCAAGATGCTTTCTTCACCATACCGAAAGGTATACCGAGATAGTCAAGGACTTTATGACAAGGGCGCTTTCTAAGGAGTAATTTTTTAAATGGAAATAGGAAAAAAGCTACACGGGTTCGAGGTAAAGGGCAAAATCTTCGTCAAAGAGCTTAATGCAGAGGTATATACGCTCGAGCACGAGGGCTGTGGCGCAAGGCTGACGTTTTTTGCCACGGATGACGAAAACAAGACCTTTTCGATAGGATTTAAGACCCTGCCCGAGGACTCGACGGGCGTGTTCCACATACTTGAGCACTCGGTGCTTTGCGGATCGGATAAATACCCCGTGAAGGATCCCTTCGTTGAGCTCTTAAAGGGCTCGCTCAACACCTTTTTGAACGCCGTAACCTTCAGCGACAAGACGATGTATCCCGTTTCTTCGAGAAACGACAAGGATTTTCTCAATATGGTCGACGTGTATATGGACGCGGTGCTTCACCCCCTCTCGCTTCGCTCCCCCCTCGCATTTTATCAGGAGGGCTGGCACTACGAGCTTGACGAAAAAACGGGCGAGCTGACCTACAAGGGCGTCGTGCTTAACGAGATGCGCGGCGTTTTCTCATCCCCCGATGCGATATCCGAAAGGGCGCTGATCTCCATGCTCTACGAGGGCACTCCGTATGCCGAGGACTCGGGCGGAGACCCCATCGAAATAACCGACCTCACCTATGAGGATTACTGTCAGGCGCACGCACGCTTCTACCACCCCTCAAACGCCGAGATCTTCCTCGACGGACGTGTGAAGCTTGACGAGGTGCTTCCGCTTATCGATTCATTCCTTAAGAACTACGGCCGCGCCGAGCGCACGGGCGATATTCCCACCTCGCTTATCACCTCGCCAAAGAGCCTTGTGACCGAATACGAGGCAAAGCCCGGGGAGGACACCGCCGACAAGGGGCGCATCACCCTCGGTATGCTTATCGCACGCTTTGACGAGCGCGAAAAGCTTATTGCTACCAACCTTTTGCTTGGTGCTTTGTTCGCAAATAATGAGTCTGTTGCCAAAAAGGCGATCATAGACAGCGGCCTTTGTGAGGACGTTGACGCCTCGGTGCGTGACGGCGTTCTTGAGCCCGCACTCGTCTTTGATTTTATCAACGTCAAGGACGGTAAGGAAGAGGAGCTTTTGGCCCTTTTTCGTGACACGGTATCGGGGATAATCGAGTCCGGCGTTGATAAAGAGGAGCTTTCCGCAACCCTAAACGCCACCGAATTCAGAGTCCGCGAGCGCGACTTCGGCTCTCTCCCCGCAGGCGTGTATAACGCTATGGTTTCGCTTGAAACGCTTCTTTATTCCGACGATCCCGTTGGTAATTTGCGCTATGAGGAGCCGCTTGCATCCCTGCGTGCTCATATCACTGACGGCAGCGGATATTACGAGTCGCTTCTCCGTGAGTTTATCATCGATAACCCCAAGCGTGCGACGGTCATTATGCACCCCTCGCTGACCCTTGCGGATGAAAGAATTGAGAAGGAAAAGCGCGAGCTTGCCGAGTATCTTGCATCCCTTAGCGAGGGTGAGCTTGAAGCCCTTAAGGCTATGAACCGTGAGCTTGTGGCGTGGCAACAGGCCGAGGATACCCCCGAGGCTATCGCAGCTCTGCCCACCCTCTCTATCGAGGATATCCCCGCAACCTTAGAGCCCACACCCATCGATGTCACCGAGGCGCACGGCGCACGCGTGATAACGCACGATATTCCCACCTCGGGCATAATCTACACCGATCTTTTCTTCGACGTCAGCGACGTTACCGAAGACGAGCTGTTCCTTATATCCGTATATAATCTTCTGCTTACCAACCTCGGCACCGAGATGCACGATGCATCCACGCTTCAAAGAGAGATCAAGGCGCACCTCGGCTCGTTCGATGCCCGCCTGATCGCAATCAGCGAGGGCAGGGTGCCGCATATTTATTTCCAGATCGGCGCAAGCGCACTTGAAAACCAAAAGGATAAGATCTCCGAGATGATCGCAGAGGTGCTCGGCCACACTCTCTTTGAGGACGAGGCCGCGATCCGCAACATTCTGCGCCAGACGATCATCGCATATGAGGAAAGCTTTACCGCATCCGGTCACCAGGTCGGCCTTACTCGTGCCGCCGCTACGGTAAGCGTTGAGTCGGCTGTGCGTGAGCATTACAGCGGCTATGAGGCGTACCTCAAATTAAAGGATCTGGACGACAATTTTGATGCACGTATAGCAAAAATCAAGACAGATCTCTATAATTTCAGCAAAAAATACATAGAGCGCGGCCGCCTTACCGTAAGTATAACGGGTAAAGCGGATGACGAGCTTGTCGAAAAGCTTGTAAAAATAGCAAAACCGAGTGACAAGGTGGCACCCGTGTGTCGAATTTCGACCTTAAAGAAGCGCCGCGAGGGTATCGTTATACCCGCACAGGTGGCGTTTGCAACCACCGCGGGCAATCTTTTCGATATTGGTGAAGAGCCCGTCGGCTCGTTTGAGGTGGCGCGCAAGCTCGTAGGCCTTGAATTTTTGTGGAGCCGTATAAGAGTGCGCGGCGGCGCATACGGTGCAGGAATGGGCGCAGCCCTCAACGGCAACCTGACCTTCTATTCCTACCGTGACCCCTCGCCCGCATCCTCGCTTGCTACCTACGGTGAGGTCGCTGATTTCATCAGGGGCTTCGTTAAGGACGGCGGCGACGTTACGAAGTACGTCATCGGTGCGGCGGGTGATGCCGACCCGATCAAAACACCTCGCACCCGCGGTGCGGCGTGCACGCTTCGTTACCTGCGCGGCAAAACCTATGAGGATGCACTCCGCATCCGCAGGGAGCTTCTTGCGACCACGCCCGACGATCTTTTGCATATTGCTGACGTGATCGAGCGCGCAACGCAGAATGCTGCCGTTTGCGTAGTCGGCGGCAAGGAAAAGCTTGACACCCTCGAGCTTGATGAAATTTTGACGATATAAAATACACCTCATCCACCGCTACGCGGTCCCCCTTCTCGCTGAGGCTCGGTCACGTTTCGGCTCTTGCGTTATCAACGCAATTC
>JAZRAF010000035.1:0-1079 GCA_045634425.1 Eubacteriales bacterium
CACCCAATCAACCCACACGCTGCCGTCCTCTTTGTCATAGTTGACCTGCGGGTGGAAGCTTGAGTGCTTGCTTACCCGATAGAGCTCTTTCGCGGCCTTTTCGAGGTCTTCGTTTAAAATCTTAACCATTTTGTCGTCCTCCTATGTTGTGTTTTTTGGCTTAACGCCGACCGGCTCTCGCCGGTTTCGTCTCAATTTTCAGAGACTCGTCAGGGCGCCTTATTCTGCCGCGTTGAAGGTCTCAATGATCTCGGCGATGTGGCTCATGCTCCACCACTCGTTGTTCTTTAGATCGTTGATCCACTTTGCGGCGCTCTTCTCGGCGACCATCTTGCTGATCCTGGCCTCGGCAAAAGCCGCAAGGTCTTCTTTTTCATCATCGTTGCAGTCGTTGATGTAATCTTCGTCAGCATAACCGGCTTCGTCAAGACTCCTAACGATGTTCTTAACTGCATCGTTCCAGATCTTCTCGGCCCATGCGACTTGCTTTTCCGTGCCGACGAATGCGGGCTGCTCGATCTCAAGGTTTCTGAGCTGCTTGCTGATAGTGTAAGTCTTTTTCATTTTGTGTCCCTCCGTGTGTTGTTGTCTGTCTCTCTTGACACTATAAGTATATCATATGACGGTGAAACCGTCAAGCACTTCTTCAAGTTTTTTCAAAAAAAATATAAAAAATGACGGGGAAGAATCCCCGCCATTTTCCACCGTCAGCCTTTTTCTTTCGCTTCTGGCGACTTTGCGATCTTCGCGTCGATCTCTGAAATGGACAGCTTGCCATCTGCGGCAGTGTCCCAGATTTCGACCTCGCTCTCCTCCGGATCGCGCCCGAGCCTGCGGCGATATGCGGCCGCGACGCATTCGGGGCACAGTTCTTCCGAGTGTGCCATTTTTACGAGCATATCCCCGACGTCGCCGCCGGCCTCAAGGTAGGCCGTCCACGTTTTGAGCCCTCCCGTATCAACAGGACGGCCGAAGATAAGCAGATACAGATCCTTGATATACCGCTCTTTATCTTTTACCATTTCAACCTCCACTTTCGCGGGTTCCTCATCCGGCGCCCCGAATTTCGGGATGCCGTA
>JAZRAF010000036.1:0-3852 GCA_045634425.1 Eubacteriales bacterium
CCTGCTCAAAGAAGATAGTTGAGGGGTCGTACAGAATATCGGTCAAGTACGGTGCACAGAAGATAGGCACGGAGCATATACTTTTTGCCTTGCTTGAGGAAAAGACGTCGGTGGCGGTAAAGCTGCTCATATATATGGGCGTTGATATGACCGCACTTGCAGACGAGGTGGAGACGCTACTGAGGACCACGGACAAGAGCAACTCACAAAAGACGGGCACGAAGGTGCCGCCATCGCCCCTTAAGCAGCACGGAAAGAATCTTACGGCACTTGCAAAGGAAGGAAAGCTTGACCCCGTAATAGGCAGAGATAAGGAAACCGAGCGGCTTATACGCATACTTTGCAGAAAGAACAAGAACAATCCCTGCCTTATCGGTGAGGCGGGCGTTGGAAAGACGGCGATAGTCGAGGGGCTTGCGCACAGGATTGCCACGGGGGCTGTGCCACAGCTTTTGTACGGCAAGGAGATAATATCGGTAGATCTGACGTCGATGGTATCGGGCACGAAGTACCGAGGAGATTTCGAGGAAAGAATAAAATCACTTATCAACGAGGCGGCAGCAAACAAATCGGTGATACTCTTTATTGACGAGATACACACCATTGTGGGTGCGGGAGCGGCAGAGGGCGCAATAGATGCCGCAAATATTCTGAAGCCACAGCTTTCACGCGCAGAGATACAGCTTATCGGCGCAACCACCTTTTCTGAATATCATAAGTATATTGAGAGGGATGCCGCGCTCGAGCGCAGGTTTCAGCCTATCACGGTTGAGGAAGCGACGAAGGAGCAAACGCGGGAGATACTGCAGGGGCTTAAAGCCAAGTACGAGGCGCATCACGGCGTGATGATCGACGACGGTGCGATCGATGCGGCAATAGCACTTTCGGTGCGATATATACAGGACAGGTATCTTCCCGACAAGGCGCTCGACGTTCTTGACGAGGCGTGCGCGAAGGCAAACTCTAAGATTGACGAAAACGAGATAAATACAATAAATATAGATAATAAATTAAGGCAGATAACCGAGAGCAAGGAGAACGCAATCAAGAGCGGAGACTTCGTTTTAGCTAGGAGAATGCAGGACGCCGAGGATGAATGTCTGAAGAATCGGGCGTTTGTTGAGGCAAGGGGCGAGGTGCTGCCAAGGCGGCGAGTGAGTGCTGCGGACATCAAGGGGATCATCAACGAGATGACGGGCATTCCCATCGTTGGCATCGGCGAGCGAGTGAAAAAGGATGCGCTGTTCTCTGCTCTTTCACGGCACGTTATCGGTCAAGGGGATGCCATCGCGCGCATCACCGATGCGGTTATGAGAAGCGAAAGCGGCATAGCCTCCCCCGACAGGCCAAAGGGTGTTTTCATGTTCATTGGCAGCAGCGGTGTTGGAAAGACCGAGCTTGCAAAGGCGATGGCCGAGGAGCTGTTTTTTGACAAGCGGGCGTTTTTAAAATACGATATGTCCGAGTTTTCCGAGGGTAATTCCGTAACGAAGCTTATCGGATCGCCACCCGGGTACGTTGGATACGAGGACGGTGGCGCTTTGACTGAAAAGGTGCGCAGGCATCCCTATTGCATAATTCTTTTTGACGAGATAGAAAAAGCTCACCCCGAGGTGCTTGACCTACTCCTTCAAATCGCAGACAACGGCAACCTTACCGACAACTGCGGCAGATGTGTAAGCTTCAGAAACGCTTACGTCATTCTCACCTCGAACATCGGTGCGGATGCGATTACGGACGGCGGTCTTGGCTTTGTGCCACAAAGCGTCAAAAAGGACTCCTCGACAAGGGTCATTGATAGCCTTGCAAGGAAATTCAGGGTCGAGTTTTTAAACCGAATGGACGAAATAATTCTCTTCCCGCCTATTTCGCACGCAGATATGGTTAGGATAACCGAGTCAAAGCTTTCCGAACTAAAATCCAGGATAAGGGCGATAGGCTATGAGATCGAAATTGCGGACGGCGTTGCCGCTAAGATTGCCGAGCTATCGCGCGAGCGCAGATTTGGGGTCAGGCACGTATTAAGGATTATTGCGACGAGGATAGAAAATCCGCTTTCCGCATTGGTGATAAGCGCGACGGACGAAGAAAGGAAGCAGCCCATTGAGGTTGCCGTCGAGGGTGATGAGATCGTCGTCAAGTATAAAATACCAAGCGAAATGCTATAAAAAAACGGCTGATGCGCACATCAGCCGTTTAAATTTACGCTTTTTTCTTCTTTTTGATAATAATGACTGCTACCGCGCCGACTGCAACAAGTGCAACACCGCCGCCGATAATGCCGATCAAAAGAGGTGTGGAGATGCCGTCTGAGCCTGTGTCTCCGTCACCTGTTTTCGGGGTGGTTTCGTACTCCTTTTCGCCGCATTCGCATACGCGCACGCGCCTACCGTTGGTCGTTTCGGTTGCCTGAAGCTCGGTACGCCACCGACCGAATGCGTGACCAAGTGCATCGTCTGCCTCGTAGGTTTCGGTACCGATCTCACCGCACTCGCACACGTAATAATATATCGTGCCCGTGGTACAAGTGGCATCCTCTACCTTACACTGTCTTGACTCTCGCTTTTCGGAGAAGGTGTGCACGGGCGTTTTATCGGCAGGAAAGCTCTTTTCTTCGCCGCAATGAATGCAGGTGCAAAGCTTAGTGCCCTCTTTCATATGGGTGGGATCCTTGGTTATCACGCCCGCATCCCACTCGTGCTCGCTGTAATCCACCATACCGCAATCGGTGCAGCTTCTCTTATGAAGGTCGGTATCGTGCTTTTCCCAATCACCAAACTCGTGTGTGGAGCTTACGCGAATTTCAACGGGGCCTTCATTGGGGATGACGTTTACGTATACGTAATTGCTACCGCCGTCACTGAAGGACTCTGCGGTGTACTGCTTCCCGCCCGAGGTGTAATAAACGGTACCGTATTCTGAGGGAACCTCAACCTTTACGGTCAAAGGAGTATTGAACACGCCCGAATCAAGCGGAAGGTCATCCTTGGTGCGGCTTGCCATTTTGAGGTCTACGTAGATAGCGCCATCCTGAGAATAAGCGTTTACAATCGAATTCTGGCGCTCTCTTACGTACTTAACGGCCTCGGAATAGGTCGTTACCCACACCTTGCCCTCATCACGAAGTGATGCAATATATGCAAACATCGTATCAGCTACGGCATAGGACATCTCGGTTTCATCAATGTCACCGACTCTGTGTGTTATCGGAATGTACCAGGCGTTAGCACATTTATCGATATCGGCCTTGATCATTTCCCACTGTTGCTCATCGGTGTAATCGCCGACGGTGTATCTAAGGCGGCCCGACGCAGGCGAGAACATTCTCGACCAGCTGCCGTTTGAGGTAGAAAAATCGGGGTCGAGCGTCTGCACACCGTCATTCGTGGTACGGATAGCGTAGTAAATCTCGGATGCATAGGTATACGCATCGTATGCCATCGAGCCGTAAGGGATCGCAAAGGTAAGAATATCGTTGCCCGGGAACATCGTTTCAATAAGCGTTTTTGCATCTGCCATCTCGGTCTTGTAGACTGTAGCCTTGTTCTCCTCTGCCACCTCGCCGTCCTTAAGGCTTACGTGCGTCATAGAATGGCTTTGGGGCTCGAGGTAGCCGGCCGCAAAGATTTCGGCACCCGTGGTGGGGGTGATATATCCTGCATTTCCCTTGTTCGTACGCTCTGCGATAACCATCGTCGATGCCGTCAGGTTATATTTTGCGAGCAGCTCGTTAAGAACGAGCGAGGTCTCGTAATATCCGTCGTCAAAGGTCATCGATATTATTCCGTTAGCACCGCCGTAAACGGTCATTATTTCGGCCTCTACCGTTCTCTTTGTCGAGGTATCGGCAAA
>JAZRAF010000037.1:0-4957 GCA_045634425.1 Eubacteriales bacterium
GGTGGAGTCGTCAAGACCCTTTTGGATAAGGTAAAGCATAATACCGTCACGCGTTCCCACAACCTCGGAAATGGTTGCCTTGCCCTGCTTGATAAGCTCCTGTGCGTTGCCGAGCCATACGTCGGTGCCGTGGGTAAGACCCGAGATCTGAAGCAGGTCGGCAAACGTCTTGGGCTGTGCGTCAAGAAGAACCTGCTGAATGAATCTCGTGCCCATCTCGGGGATACCGTAGGTGCCGAGCAGACAGCCGCCGATATCGGACGGGGTGATGCCGAGGGGTGCGGTGGATGCAAAGAGCTCGTAGACCGAGCGGTCGTTCATCTTAACGTCAAGGACGCTGGTGTTGGTGTAGCGCTCGAGCATTTTGTACTTGGTCGGCATATCGTGGCCAAGCTCGTCGAGCTTAAGTATGGTATCGTGAAGGTATGAGAACTGGAAGTGGGTGGTAATGATGTCCGAGTTGGGGTCATCGGCGGGGTGCTGTACGGGGGTGAAGTCGTAGATCTCGTACTCCTTGGGTACAACGATAATACCGCCGGGGTGCTGACCCGTGGTGCGCTTGATACCTACGAGCTTGGTTACCATATGGGCGGTCTCGGCCTTGGGGATCTTTATCTTGCGCTCCTCAAGGTACTTGCTTATATAGCCCCACGCGGTCTTATCGGCAAGCGTACCGATGGTTCCCGCACGGAACACGTGACCCTCACCGAAGAGCTCCTCGGTGTATTTATGTACTCTACCCTGCACGTCGCCCGAGAAGTTAAGGTCGATATCGGGAGATTTGTCGCCCTTGAAGCCAAGGAAGGTTTCGAAGGGGATGTCCTGTCCGTCGGGGAAAAGGGGCTCGCCACAGACGGGACAGGCCTTATCGGGCAGGTCGAAGCCTGAGCCGACCGAGCCGTCGGTAAAGAACTCGGAGTACTTACACTTCGGGCATCTGTAATGGGGCGGCAGAGGGTTAACCTCGGAGATACCCGACATCGTGGCAACGAGGGACGAGCCGACCGAGCCACGCGAGCCTACGAGGTAGCCAAGGCTTTCGGAATATGCAACGAGCTTTACCGATATCATATAAAGACCGGCAAAGTTGTTTTTGATTATCGAGTCAAGCTCCTTTGTAAGGCGCTTTTCTACTATTTCCGGAATTTTCTCGCCGTACCAATCGTGTGCACGACGCCAGCAGGATTCGGTAAGCTCCTCATTTGCGCCGGGCATAATGGGGTCGTATCTTCCCTCGGGAATCGGGCGTATCTTGTCGCACATATCGGCGATCTTATTCGGGTTTTCGATTACTATCTCGCGTGCGATATCCTCACCGAAATAGGAGAACTCACGAAGCATTTCGTCAGTCGTACGCAGATAGATGGGCGAGGGCTCGTCCGCATCGGAGTACTTCATACCTGCCATAAGAATGCGGCGGTATATCTCGTCCTCCTCGTTTAAGAAGTGCGCATCACAGGTCGCGCAGACGGGCTTGCCAAGCTTTTTACCAAGCTCGTAGATCTGACGGTTGAGGGCGCGAAGTCCGTCATCGTCGGCGATCTTACCGTCTCTTACAAGGAAGCGGTTGTTTGCAATGGGCTGGATCTCAAGGTAATCGTAGAAGGATGCGATGTCCTCGATCTCCTGATTGCTTCGGCCGTCGAGAATAGCGCTGAAGAGCTCACCTGCTTCACAGGCAGAACCAATGATAAGTCCCTCTCTGTACTGCTCGAGCACCGACTTGGGAATACGCGGAAATCTCTTGTAGTAGTTGAGATAGCTGAAGGATATAAGCTTATAAAGGTTGCGCAGACCGTCACGGGTCTTTGCAAAGATTATCATATGATAGGGGCGAAGCTTTAACGGGTCGCTCGACTCGCTCATCGCCTCGAGCATTTCCTCAAAGGTACCGATACCGTCACTGCGCATACGCGACTGCATAACGAAGAATATCTCCGCAAGCACGCGTGCGTCGTCAGATGCTCTGTGGTGGTGGAAGTCCTCGAGGGAGTAATGCTTTGCTATGGTATCGAGCTTATGGTTTTTAAGCTCGGGGTTTACGAATTTAGAAAGGCCGACGGTGTCAAGGAAGGTGTTGGTAAAGGGCAGGCCGTGGCGCTCGGCGGCGACTCTTATAAAGCCGACGTCGAAGTTGGCGTTATGCGCAATAAGCATACAGTCGCCTGCAAATTTCAAGAACTGCTCGACAGCCTCGCGCTCCTTGGGCGCACCTGCGACCATTTCGTCGGTGATGGAGGTAAGGGTGGTTATTTCCTCGGGAATAGGCATCTCGGGGTCGACGAAGATATCCATCTCGTCGATTACCTCACCGTTTTTGATCTTTACAGCACCTATTTCGATGATCTTACAGGTGCGGTTGGAAAGACCGGTGGTTTCTATATCGAATACGACCATCTCATCGTCAAACGAGGGATATACCGAGCCGAACATACATCTTGCGGTATCGTTTACAAAGTAAGCCTCGATGCCGTAGAGCACCTTGAGGTCGGTGTTGCCCGATTTTTCAAGGGCGAGCATTACCTCGGGGAATGCCTGTACGTTACCGTGGTCGGTGACGGCGATGGCCTTATGACCCCATTTGATAGCCGTGTTGATTATTTCGGCAGGAGTGATGAGCGCATCCATCTGCGACATATTAGAGTGCAGGTGGAGCTCTACGCGCTTCTCGGGCGCGGTGTCAAGTCGCTCGATCTTTTTGAGGGTCTTGATGCCACGGAATGAGAGGAAGGGCTCGTTATCAAACTTATCGCGGATAACACGGCCAAAGACGGCTACGTGTGCGCCCGACTTGAATTTCTTTACCCAATCGAGCTCCTCTGCGGTGAGCGATTTTTTGGCGTAGGTTGCGCTTGCACCGTCGGAAAGGCCGATGGTTACGGTAGTCTTATCGCCGTTACGTGTCTCCTTGGTCTCGACGGAGAATACGGTGCCGAAGAAGGTGGCGTTGCCGTGCGCCTTTTCTATATCTGCTAAGGGGGTGGGGGTCGAAAGGTCGAAGTCGTCGCCGTATACGACGTCGGAGGATGCGATGCTATAAGTTGTCGCACCGACGCGGAATTCGGTCTCGCCGACCTTTTCATAAACACCGGTAACGCTGGAAACACCCGACTTTTTATCAAAATCGTAGTAGGGGTCGCTCTGGCGTGCGGCCTCCTCCTTATCCTTTGCGGCCTGCTCACGGTCGCGGATAAAGTTCTCGCGGCTTTGTCTTTCCGCCTCTATCATACGGCGCTCGCGGTCGGCGGCAAGCTTATTTGAATGCTGCTCTACCGTGGCGCTGTCGCCTGCGGATATTTTGATATTACGCTTTACGCCGTAGCGGCTTTCGAGGATGCGGGAGAGGATATCCTCGGTATTGGCGTTTTTAACAAAATCAATGCCAAAGAGGGTGTAAGGGAGATATGCGGTTATGGTTTCGCCGTCGTCGGTGTACTCTGCACTTGAGAAAAAGCCGTTTGTGACTGCGCCGCAAAGCGCCGCCTCGGCAGTTATCTCGTCAAAGCGGGAGATGTTATATTCGGACGGGGGAAAGTGCGGTATTATCTTGAAGGACTCGGCGTTATAAAACTCGCGGCACTCGTCCTCAATTTCATATATAAGCTCGGGGTCCTCGTGCCTGCTAAAGGAAAGCTGTACCTCGACGCGCATAGGATCCTTCGAGTATCTGAATATAGCATTATGACCCCGCTCAAGCATTGCGCGCTTCTCGGGGGTGGGGTTATATTTTGAAAATACGTCAAAAAATCCTTTTTCCATCTTTATCCTTTCACGTGGTTAAAAGCTTTATCTCCTTGATAAGCTCGTCCACAAGCTCATTTTCCTTTATTTTCCGTATAATTTCGCCCTTCTTAAAGAGCAGGCCCTCGCCCTTTCCGCCGGCGATGCCTATATCGGCCTCACGGGCTTCACCCGGGCCGTTTACAACGCAGCCCATAAGGGCGACCTTAATGTTCATTTTGTCGAGGCCCTCGGCCTTGGCGCGGTTTTCAAACTCCTCGACGAGGTGGATGAGGTCGATCTTCGTTCTACCGCAGGTGGGACAGGAAACGATATCCATTCCCTTTTCGGTATCGAGGTCGAGCGCACGGAGAATTTCGCGTGCGGCGTAGATCTCCTCGGTGGGGTCCTCGGTAAGTGACACTCTGACGGTGTCACCGATGCCGCGTGAGAGAAGCGAGCCAATGCCGATGCTGCTCTTGACTACTGCGCGGCGGCGTGCGCCTGCCTCGGTAACGCCGAGGTGAATGGGGTATGCGCACTTCTCGGCAATTATGGAGTTGGCGGCGATCATCGTGGGTACGTCGGACGCTTTTACCGACACAGCGATATCCTGAAAGTCGAGGTCCTCAAGGATCGACACGTGATAAAGCGCGCTTTCAGCAAGAGCGGCGGCGGTGGGAGCGCCGTATTTTTCAAGTATTGATTTCTCGACAGAACCCGAGTTTACGCCGATGCGAATGGGGAGTCCGCGCTCGCGGCAGGCCTTAACGACTGCCTCGGTCTTATCGCGGCTTCCGATATTACCGGGGTTGATGCGTATTTTGTCAGCGCCTGCCTCGATAGCGGCAAGAGCTATTTTATAATCAAAGTGGATATCCGCTACGAGCGGGATCTTAACTCCCTCTCTTTTAAGTGCGGAGAAGGTAGCCGCCGCTTCAATGTCCGGAACCGCGAGGCGCACTATATCACAGCCAGCAGCTTCGAGCGCCTTAATCTGCTTAAGGGTTGCGGCTACGTCGTGCGTATCGGTGTTGGTCATTGACTGAACGGTTATAGGAGCGGTGCCACCAATAGGCACACCGCCTACGGTGATCATTCTCGTTTGTCTTCTGAAATCGTTGTATTTCATACGTCTAACCTCAAATTATGAGTTGAATTACGTCCTTTACCATAACGATGAGTGAAAGTCCGAGCAGAAGCGCAAGGCCGACTGCATTTATAACGCCCTCAATCC
>JAZRAF010000038.1:0-10120 GCA_045634425.1 Eubacteriales bacterium
CGCCTCCGTCACCGCGAAGATCGCGCTGGGCATGGCGCTGGAGGAGATCCCCGTGGCCGGCGGCACCGCGGCCATCGAGCCCAGCCTCGATTATGTGGTGGCCAAGTTTCCCCGCTTCCCCTTCGACAAGTTCGCCTCCGCGCCCAACCTGCTGGGCACGCAGATGAAGGCCACCGGCGAGGTCATGGGCATCGGCGCGAATCTGGAGGAGTGCATGCTGAAATCCGTGCGCTCGCTGGAGAGCGGCGCGCACCACCTGCGGCTGCCCGCCTTTGACGATATGGACGAGGAGGAGATCCTCACCGACCCGACCGTTTACGATGCTATATGGTTCCTTATCAAGGAGCTTGAATACGACGGAAAGATAGACTGCCCCTGTCACGCGGGCGGTTATCAGCTCAGATATTGCCGTGAGGGTGTGCAGGCCTACTGCCCCGAGTGCGGCGCTACTTACACCTTTGACACTCGCGCTGAGGCGGCGAGTGAGGAATACTTAAGGCTTGACGAGATAAAGCTGACCTGATCAGCCGAAATACTCTACTATTCCGCGGTACACGCCCTCGGCAAAGAGCTGTGGCGAATATGCCATAAGCTCAGCGTCGTAGGAATTGGAGATAAAGCCCATTTCGACGAGGACGGCGGGCATCTCGGTGCGCTTGAGGACGTAGAGCCCGGGGCGCTCGATCACGCCGCGGTTTCGTAGACCCGTCACAAGGTTAAGCTCTTTAAGGATATCGGTGGCGAGATTATAGGCGACGGTAGACGAGCGGCTATATATAAGCGCTTCCGAGCCTGAGGCGCGCGGATTTGTGGCGGCGTTGGTATGCAGGGAAATAAAGATATCTGCGCCCCAGGAGTTTGCCTGCCTTACCCTTTCGGTAAGGCTCGTGGAGTTTGAGGTGCCGAGTATGGTGCTTGGCGTCGGGCGAGAGAGGCGCGGATTAAAATCGGGGTTTCGTGCAAGAAGATCGTAGAGGCGGACTCCTACCTCATAGGTTATGTCCTGCTCGTAAAAGCCGTTGCCCTCGGCGCCTGTATTAAAGCCGGACGGATTATGGCCCTGGTCTATATAAATTTTGATCATAGTTATGGCTTCCTTTTTTCGTTTTTACTAGTATGGTATTCGGGAAGCCGAGGTTTTGTTAATGAATGAAATGAAGAGAATGCTCAGCTTTGTGCGCAGAGCTGTGGACGATTACAATATGATTGAGGAGGGCGACAGGATCGCCGTTGGAGTTTCGGGCGGCAAGGATTCGCTGACACTTCTCGCGGTTATGGCGGCGCTCAAGAGGTTTTACCCCAAGAGGTTTGAGGTTGTGGGTATTACCATTGATATGGGATTTGAGGGCTCGGACTTTTCGCCTGTTGAGGAATACTGCAAGACGCTTGGCGTTGAGTACGTGGTTGTAAAGACAGAGATCGCGAAGATCATCTTTGACGTGAGAAAGGAGTCAAACCCCTGCTCTCTTTGCGCTAAGATGAGGCGCGGATCCCTTCACGCGGCGGCGCAGGAGGCCGGATGCAACAAGGTTGCGCTCGGTCACCATTATGACGATGCGGTCGAGACCTTTATGATGAATTTGTTCTTTGAGGGCCGCCTTGGCTGCTTCTCGCCTGTGACATACCTTTCAAACAGAAAGATAAAGCTTATTCGCCCGATGATATACGCACAGGAAAAGGACGTGCAGTACTTTACACGCAGGCAGACTCTGCCGGTTATTGCGAGCCTTTGTCCTGAGGATCACGCGACCGAGCGTGAGAATATGAAGAAGCTTCTTGCAGAGCTTGAGCGCGGAAACAAGGGTGTGAAGCACCGTATTTTCAACGCGATGTGCAAGGGTGAGATCGACGGATTCAAGCTGTGCGGAAGGTATCCCGATGCGGGGAAAATGGAGGAGTGACCCTCTCAGTCGCTGCGCGCCAGCTCTCCCAGAGGGCGAGCCTACTTGACTTGGTATGCTTTGCAACACGGGTGAGAAAAGCGGGACGCCCGGGAGGTCGTCCCCTACATAACGATAGATCACGATGCGGCAAAAATAAAGAAGTCCGTGGGTTACACGGACTTCTTTATTTTTTTTAATTATGCCTTGAACTTCGAGATCTTCTCAAAGAAAGATGCGGCAGACTCGGAATGTGCTCTTACGGTTATGGGAGAGAGGAGATCGAGAGAGAAGATACCCATAATGGACTTAGCGTCGATAAGATATCTGCCCTGGATAAGGTCAACCTCAAAATCTACGAGAATAACGAGATTAACAAACTCTCTTACCTCTTGAATGGTAAAGAGCTTAATTTGCATTTCCTGCATCAGAATTTCTCCTTTAATTGGTTTTATGAGTATATTATAACAAATGGTATCGGCTTTGTCAACCGAAATAAAAATTTATATTAAATTATTATGCCCTTTAGTTTTAAATTTTTTATTAAAAGTGTTGACTTTAAAGTGGGTTTGTGGTATTATACTATCCAGTGGAATATGTCCACTTGACACGCACTGTACCAGAGAGCCGTCGGAAGCTGGAAAGACGGACTGTGACGCCAGGTTGGGTACCGCCCACGGCGCAAGGATTTTTGCGCGAATTAAATAGAAATGAGTTAATCGCTCGGGTGGAACCGTGCGGGACTTTTTGTCCTCACCCCGAAGGCTATGTGTTTGTGGCCTTTTGGGTGTTTTTTTATTTCTGTTTGCTAATTTAGTAATTAATGAAAGGAAGATATACAACTATGAAAAAGATTACTTTTGCCTCGGGAGAGGTTTACGAGTTTGAGGGCGAGGTTTCCGTCTACGAGGCGGCATCTGCGCTCGGAATTATATCAAGAGAGGTGCTTACCGCGCGTGTAAACGGCGAGCTTTGCGAGCTTTCGACCAAGGTATCTGAGGATGCTGAGGTTGCACTTTACACCTTTAAGGATGCGGAGGGAAAGCAGGTGTTCCGCCACACTGCGGCGCACGTTATGGCACAGGCAGTTAAGAGACTGTTCCCCTCTACCAAGCAGACCATTGGTCCTGCTACTGACAACGGATATTTCCAGGATTTTGATTCTGAGGTTTCCTTTACCCCTGACATTCTTCGCCAGATCGAGGGCGAGATGAAGAAGATCGTTAAGGAGAACCTTCTTATCGAGCGTATCGTCGTTTCCAAGGACGAGGCGATCAAGATCATGAAGGAGCTTGACGAGCCCTACAAGGTTGAGAGAATCGAGGAGCTTGGCGACGATGCTGTGATCTCCCTTTACAAGCAGGGCGAGTACATCGACCTTTGCGCAGGTCCTCACCTTCACACCACCGGCGCTGTAAAGGCGTTCAAGCTTACTCAGTGCACCGGCGCTTACTACAAGGGCGACCAGAACAACAAGATGCTTCAGCGCGTATACGGTATTGCATTCCCCACCAAGGACGAGCTTAACGCATACGTTACCGCACAGGAGGAGGCACTTAAGCGCGACCACAACAAGATCGGCCGTGAGCTTGAGTACTTCACCACCGTTGACTCCATCGGTCAGGGTCTTCCCATCCTTCTTCCCAAGGGTGCAAGAACCATTCAGCGCCTTCAGAGATGGGTTGAGGACACCGAGGAGAAGCGCGGCTACGTGCTTACCAAGACTCCCCTTATGGCAAAGAGAGAGCTTTATAAGATCTCCGGCCACTGGGATCACTACCTTGACGGTATGTTCGTTATGGGCGACCCCAACGACTACACCAAGGAGTGCTTTGCACTTCGTCCTATGACCTGCCCCTTCCAGTATCAGGTATTCCTTAACAAGAAGCGCTCGTACAGAGAGCTTCCTATGCGCCTTGGCGAGACCTCTACCCTTTTCAGAAACGAGGACTCCGGCGAGATGCACGGCCTTATCAGAGTTCGTCAGTTCACTATTTCCGAGGGTCACCTTATCCTTCGTCCCGATCAGCTTGCTGAGGAGTTCAAGGGCTGTCTTGACCTTGCTAAGTACTGCCTTGAGACCGTTGGTCTTTGGGAGGACTGCTCCTTCCGCTTCTCTCAGTGGGATCCCAAGCGTACCGACAAGTACGAGGGCACGCCCGAGCAGTGGAACGAGGCACAGTCCATTATGGGCGAGCTTCTTGACACCTATCTTGGCAAGGAGAACTACGTTATCGGTATAGACGAGGCGGCGTTCTACGGTCCTAAGCTTGACATTCAGTGCAAGAACGTATTCGGCAAGGAGGACACCATCGTTACCATTCAGGGAGATATGCTTCTTGCAAAGAAGTTCGGTATGGAGTACGTTGACCGCGACAACACCACCAAGACTCCTTACATCATTCACAGAACCTCTCTTGGCTGCTATGAGAGAACCCTTGCGCTTCTCCTTGAGAAGTATGCAGGTGCGCTTCCCGTTTGGCTTGCGCCCACTCAGGCAGTCGTTATCCCCGTCGTTTCCGATTTCGCAGACTATGCGGCTGAGGTTACCAAGAGAATGCAGGCTGCGGGCATCCGCGCTGAGCTTGACGACAGAAACGAGAAGCTCGGTTACAGGATCCGTGAGGCACAGCTTTCCAAGGTTCCTTATATGATCGTTGTCGGCGAGGACGAAATGAATGCTGACTCGGTTACCGTCAGAGCACGCACCGAGGGCGAGGGCGGTAAGTTTACCACCGATGAGTTCATCGCTAAGGTCGTAAACGAGATCGAGACCAAGAAGCGCTGATCGATATGACATACGTAATTAAGAATGAAAATTATACCGCAACGGTCAACGGAGTGGGCGCAGAGCTCACCTCCGTTGTGACGGCGGATGGCCGCGAGGTAATGTGGCAGAGCCGGAGCGAGGAGTTCTGGTGCAAGCACGCGCCCCTGCTTTTCCCCGTTTGCGGACAGCTTAAGGGAAAGAAATACACCTATAAGGGTGTAACTTATGATATGAAGGGCCACGGCTTTATCGGCGGCGAGACCTTCGAGCTTGTTGAGAGTGGGGAGTCCTACGTTATTCTTCGCTCGGTGGCAAGTGATGAGACCTTAGCAAAGTATCCCTTCAACTATTCCTTTACTGCGAAGTATGCGCTTGAGGGCAAGCGAGTCGTGTGCACGGTTACTATTGAGAACAAGGGCGAGGAAGCTATGCCCTATATGTTCGGATGGCATCCCGGATTTGCACTTCCCGCGGACGGTGGGGCTGAAATTGAGGACTACGTGCTTGATTTTGGTGACACTGAGCCCTTCAAGATCGTGCCCCTTCAGAACGGTCCGTTTGCTTCGCCGATCAGAAACGATTTTCCCCTTGACGGCGGAGAATACACCCTTTGTGAGGCCGAGATCTACGCGAATGACACCTTAATTCTCGAAAACACCCCCACCCGTGTAACGTTATCGAGCAAAAAGAGCGATTATGCGCTTAAGCTTGAGTGGAGCGAGAGCACCCCTTATCTCTGCGTTTGGAAGACCCCCTCACACGATGCGAGGTTCATTTGCCTTGAGCCCTGGAGCGGCATTCCTGCCGACGGCGTGGCTGAGGAAAACTTTGAGACACGCAAGATGCAAAGACTTGGTGGCGGCGAGTGCGAGACCTATAACCTTTCATTTGAAATGAGTATATGAAAAGGAAATAAAGATGAAGTTAACTAAGAAAATAATATTGATCGCTTCCCTGCTTATGCTGGTGCTTTCGATGTCGGTTTTCCTCTCGTCCTGTGACGAGGAGACCTGCGAGCACAACTATGGCGATTGGGAAACGAAAACTGCGGCGACCTGTGAGGTCGATGGCGTGAGTGAGCGCGTATGCAAGAAGTGCGGCACGGCTGAGACTATGGCCATCAAGGCACTTAAGCACGCATACGGCACGGCTGTGCTTGACAACAACGCAAGCTGTGTATCGATGGGCACCAAGACTGCGGTATGCCTTAACGAGGGATGCACGAGCAAGAGCGTTGAGGTCCTGCCCGGCAACCCCCTCGGACACCTTTACAAGGACGGTGTTTGCACCGTTTGCAGTGATGCGATGACGCTTGATGAGACCTTTACCGACGGCAACATCACCGTAAAGGTATATCTTGGCAAGGACGGCCATTATGAGCTTGACGTTATCGGCAGCGGTAATATGAGCGACTACTCCACCGAGAGCCCTGCACCCTGGGCCGAGTATGCCGAAAAGGTAAGCTCGATACATATTTACGAGGGCGTTAAGGCTATCGGCGATTACGCTTTTGCAGGCTTTGAAAAGCTTCAGTACGTATTTATAGACACCGGCCTTGAGGCTGTCGGTCTTAATGCCTTTGACCCCTCCACTCCCCCGAGCCGTGTTTACATTGAGGATATTGCGACCTGGGTCAGCATCAAGTATGAGGGCGAGGGCGCACCCGTGCTCTGCCTTGCCAGCTTCCTTTATATGGACGGCGACGTTGTAAAGTATCTCAACATTCCCGAGGGCGTGACCGAGATCGCCCCCTATGCATTCTACAACAATTCGATGCTTCTTACGGTTAAGATCCCCGAGAGCGTTGAAAGAATCGGCGAGTATGCCTTTTACGGCGCTAAGACCATTGAAGAGGTGCACGTTGTCAACCTTGAAAAGTGGTGCCGTATCGATTTTGCGGGCGAGTATTCTAACCCCCTGACGGTTGGAAACGACCTTTACATCAACGATTATTACACCACCGTGCTTGAAATTCCCGAGGGAATCACCGCAATTGGCGCGCGTGCGTTTGAGGGCTGTGACTCTCTGCGCGAGATCATCATCGGCAAGGACGTTGTCACCATCGGTGCTATGGCATTTTACGATTGCAAGTACGTTGACCAGATCACCCTTGGCGAGGGGGTTACCACCATTTCCGAGTATGCGTTCTACGGCTGCAACCTCGTAACCGAAATCACTATACCTGCAAGCGTTACTACCGTTGCGGGCGATGCATTCAGAAGCTGCACCAAGCTTGCGACCGTGACCATTGAGGGCGCGGCAAGCATTGCGGCAGATGCGTTTGCAAACTGCACTGCCCTTGCGACCGTTAACTACGGCGGCACACAGGCTGAGTGGGATGCGCTTGGCATTACTCTTGGCGAGGGCGTTACCGTAAATTTTGCAAAATAAAATAAAAAGAGCAAGAGTAAAAGGAAAAACCTTCTATTCTTGCTCTTTTTTTGTATTTTTTACTCTGCTTCGCCGGATATTATATCCTTAAGCTCCTGCTTTCTTGCAGCGAGGGCGGCAGATGCGGCTGCGATATCATCGGAATGTGCGGCCTCAAACTCTGCGAAGAATTCGTCCTTCTTTGCATTGATGGCAGCTTCGATCTCTTTTGCCTTTTCGGCAAGCTTCTCTTCTACGTTGTCATCAAAAAGTGTTTCTTCCAGCTTGCGAAGCTGTGCTTCGGATTCGGTAAGTGCACTGACGGCCGCCTCGAGGGTGGCGTTGATCTGATCGCCGAGCGCTTCATATGCCGAAAGTGCGGCATCGTACGCATCCTCACGGATCGCGAGGGTGGCGGTAGCGGAAACGTATTCGGTACCGTTTATATCAAGAGAGGCTGTATAGGTGCGCTGCTCTATCAGCTCAGCCTTTGCATCACGCAGGGCAACGAGCGATTTCTGATACTCGGAATCGGGGGATACGAGCATATTGTAACGCATCTCATCAAGATTTCTGATAGCGGCACCGTAGGCATCGAGCGCCGTTTTGTAGGTGGTGTGAAGAACGGTGTAAAGTCCGCCGATGGACTCGATAACACGCGCGGTCTGTTCACTTTCGGCAAACGAGATCTCGTGCTCCTTTGCGATAAAGTAGGCACGGCGAAGCTCGTCGGTAAGTATCTCGGCAGTTTCAATACGGCCTTCGGCGATCGCGGCAAGAAGCTGATCCTTGTTCATCTCGTTTACCTCTTCCTCGGTGTAGATAGAGGAAGAAAGAGCGAGTGCGCGGAGTGCATCAAGCGTAAGCTCCTCAACCGTTTCGACGGTTGCGCTTATATCAAGCGAGGTGAGCACCTCGTTTGCTTTGGTGCTGATGTCATCAACAAGCTTCTCTGCATATTTGGTGTCACCGGTAACAGAGATCTTGACTGCGTTGTCGGTTGCTTGGACGTTACCCTTTACGAGATAGCCGGTTTCGGTAGCAACGGTGAGCATAAGCTCAACCGCTTCCTCGGGAGTTTTGCCGACGAATGCCTCGCCGACGAGGATTATACTGCCGTCGTCGTTAAGGGCGGTTGCGGATATTACTTTGTTTTCATCGTCGATCATAAACTCAACGCTGGGGTTAATGTCGACTGTCATACGTGTTACTGTTCCCTCCGTGGGGCGATCGCCTCCGCACGATACAAGAACGAGCGAGGAGACAAGCATTGCGCACACAAGGAAAGCACACAAAATTTTTCTTTTCATTTTGGTATTCCTTTCGTGAATAAAATTTGTTGGTAGGTACAGTTTAACACATATTTTTGAAAATTTCAAAGGGGGTATTTAAGATTTAAGAAGATTTAATTTTTAGTCGTCGAGCATTATGTTAAGGATCTCTCTATCGGTTTCCTTCATACCGTCGCGGGCAAGGCGGCCGATAGAGTTGATGGTGTTTTCGACTCCCTTTTTGACGATGCCGTCGCCGCCGAAGAACTGATTGCCCTGGCGGAAGAGGTGGAAGCCGAGAAGTCCGTTTTCGACCGCGGTGGCGATCTTTGCGGCACAGGATGCCTTAGCACCGTCGCAGATAAGGCCGGAGTCGATGGCGAGGGCGTTTACGAGGGTGTGTGCGATCTCGCGGAATTTGCCGCCGTGGAGATATGCTACGCCGCATCCAGCACCTGCGCCTGCGGCTACTGCGCCACAGTAAGCGGAGAGAGTGCCGATGCCGCTCTTAACGTGGATGGTGATAAGGTCGGAGAGGCAGAGCGCACGGTAAAGAAGATCGTCGCTGACACCCATCTCGCGTGCGTAGACGACGACGGGGATCGAGGCGGTCATACCCTGATTTCCGCTGCCCGAAACGATGATAACGGGCAATTCGCATCCGTTCATACGGGCATCACTGCCTGCGGCGGTATACGCCTTTGCCTTGATGCTGATGTCGGGGGCGTAGGCGGAGAGGTAGACCTTGCCGATGTTTGCGCCGTAATCGTTGCGCAGGCCCTCCTCGGCTATCGCCATATTGTAATTGATCTGACGGTCGAGGATATCCTTGATATCGTTAATATCAACGGTGTCGACGAAATCGACGATGTCCTTGACGGTCATTTCGACCTTTTCCTTTTTCTCCTCGGTGGAGCGGTCGGTATGGAAAACGGTGGTGCCGTTTTTCTTTATGGTGGTGATGTTGGTGTGACGGCCGACTATCTCAACCTCTGCGGTGTCGGTATCGGCGGTGAGGGTCACGTGGATGTAGAACGCATCGTCGGTATCGGAGAGAGCGACCTTCACGGGGAGGGTCGTTTTTTTCTCGTTCATTTCGGCGATCTGAGAGTCGGTCACCTCTGAGATGACCTCGAGCCTTGCCTCAGCGCGACCTGCAACGAGGCCGGCAATAAGTGCGGAATCGATGCCGCGCATTCCGCCCGTGTGGGGGACGACGACGCTTTTTGCGTTCTTGATTATATTTCCGCTGACCTCGATGTGGGCAGACTCAGGAAATGTGCCGAGGGTGTCGCGTGCGGTTGCGGCCGCGTATGCGATTGCGATCGGCTCGGTACAGCCCATAGCGGGAACGAGCTCGGTTTTTAAAATATTGTCGTATTCGCCGTATATTTTTTTGTCCATAGTTTTACCTCAAAATGCAAGCAGAATATACTCCTTCGCGAGAGCCTTGATACCATTCTGACATAGGTTAGAAATACCCTGCTTTTGCTGACTGTACGCTATTGAAATCGTAATTAATTACCGCCGAGGGTGATACCGAAGAGAGCGGCAAGATCGTTATACTGCTGTGCACGCTCGGGATTCTCGGCGAGTGCCGCGTTGAGCTTATTCTCGATATCGGTTTTGTAGCTCTGATCCATATCCTTGGTAGCATCCTTGACGGTGTCGGTAATCGAATCGTTGGTCGATACGGTTTGAGTAACCGTATCAAGACATACGTCGGATTTGAGCACCGCGTCAACCGACTGAACTATCTGATCTTCGGTTGTTTCCTCGGGCTTGGTCGCTATATTGAGAAGTCCTGCAAAGGCCTCTGCCTCCTGCTG
>JAZRAF010000039.1:0-20926 GCA_045634425.1 Eubacteriales bacterium
TGTCCGCCGATTAAAGTGGTACGCGAGCTGGGTTCAGAACGTCGTGAGACAGTTCGGTCCCTATCTGTCGTGGGCGTTGGATATTTGAGAGGAGCTTACCTTAGTACGAGAGGACCGGGTAGGACGTACCTCCGGTGCATCGGTTGTTCCGCCAGGGGCATAGCCGGGTAGCCGCGTACGGATGTAATAAACGCTGAAGGCATCTAAGCGTGAAGTACACCTCAAGATGAGATATCCCATCATTTTAAATGAGTAAGGTCGCTCGTAGACTACGAGCTTGATAGGTCGCAGATGTAAGTGCAGTAATGTATTCAGTTGAGCGATACTAATTGACCGAGGGCTTGAACTGCTTTCTACAATAGCAGTTCGGCAAAACAAATGCAGAGCTTCGATTTCATATTACTAATTCGGTTTTTAATGGGTATTTACCATTTTTGCAAAGCTGCGACGTTTGGCTCCGCCAAACTCGACGAGTTTTTGCGAAGCAAATACTCCGCACCTCTAGCTCAGTTGGTAGAGCAACTGACTCTTAATCAGTGGGTCCAGGGTTCGAGTCCCTGGAGGTGCACCAAAATAAGACAGACCACCTTTGTGTGGTCTGTTTTATTTTTGCCCTCCAAGGGACTCGAAGGGGGGCGGTAGTGAATGACAGTCCAGTGGACTGTCAGAGCCGCGGAAGACCGAGCGCGCAGTTCGCGCGAGAATCGAGTCCCTGCTGAAAACGTTGCAAAGCAACACAAAAACACCGCGTCTCCTACCGCTTTCCCCACCACTGATCAAGAGCCCTTGCCCTACCAAGCACACTCCGTGTGCGAGCAGCTGACTCTAAATTTGCCGCTCGGGGAATAGTTTTCCAATATCGTTCCGCTTATTATCTAGGGGTAATACCATCTCCTCGCATGGCAAGATATTGCTTTGCAATATGCAAGGGTCCAGGGTTCGAGTCCCTGAGGGTGCACCATTGGACTTGTTTGTTTTTTTGCACCTCTAGCTCAGTTGTAGCAAGCAAAAACAACTGAGTGTTGTTTTTGTGCAGCGAAACCGCCTAAAGCAAGGAGTTAAAGGAGCGAGTGTATCGAGCGACGCGTAACGACTATGCGACGGTGGAGAGACGTGCAACTGCCTCTGAATTTGTGCGTTCGCAAAACGCCTGCGCAACTATACCGCAAAGCGGTATGCAGTGGGTCAATCGAGTCCCTGACCGTTTGCACCCCAGGGCTCGAACGGACCCACTGTTAAGAGCCCATGCACTACCAATGCGTACTTCGTACGCGGAGCAACTGACTCTGAATTTGCTATTCGTCGGACGACACGACGAATTACGCAAGATATTGCTACCGCAATATGCAAGGGTCCAGGGGCTAAAGGACTCGAACCCTCTGCCCTATATGCAAGCAGATGATTTAAAATCAAAAAAAGCAGGTCATTTGACCTGCTTTTTCTATTTCATATTGTGCGGGGGGGAGCCATCAGAAAAGTCTCAATTTTTTGGCTATTTCTTCATTGTCAACGTTGATGAAGCTGTGTGTGCCGGTAAAGCCTGCACATATATAATGACCGTCAACGTTTGCTTTAAGCACGTGGGGGTACTCCAGTACGCCGATTACCTCGTCATACACCTTGCCGTTTATCACAAGCTCGTTTGTGTGTTTGACTCGGCGGTAGCATATATCGTAATTCAGCACGCTTGCTTTAAGGAGAATTTTTTGTTTTACTTTTACGTCCGCATCTCTTAACACGAATGAGTTGACAGGATCGGCGGTGTGTGCGCTTGTTTCGCTGTTCGTGTCTTCGCCGGCGGGGGCTGGGGTTTCATCGGGCGTGAGTTGCTTTAGCTTGTAGTGGGCGTGTATTCCGATGCTGAGAGAGAAGATGACCCAGCCGTGGAATAGAATATCAAATGCAGACTCAAGTGATATACCGCCAATGAAAATCATTCCAATAGTGTCAAGACAGAAAAACACGAGCGCAAAAATGAGCCAACCTACGCGGTTGTTTTTGGACAAGAACCACGCTAAAAGATAAAGAAGAGTGAATGCAACAGCAACAACCAAAAGGATTATAAAAACATAACTGTCAAGGAATGTCATTCCGTAAAATTCGCCGGTATAATATTCTTCCGGAAAAAATCCGCACATAAGCATTCCTGCGCTGACTAAAATGTATGGAATGGATGCAGAGAAGAGGAAATACGTATTTGCATTTGTAACGAGCAACAATAGGTTTATAGCCGTGAAAAGAACGACAAGCCACAAATTTGTTCTTGCGGTTTTGTATTTTTGTTCGTAAACCTTGCGCGGTGAAAGTTGGTTGGGGCTGAAGTATTTTGCCATGGTCGGATTCTCCCTTCTTAAGGATCTATTTGAACACATTATAACACACGCTTTTGAAAAAGTAAATAGAATTTCTGAAAAGAATGCGCACGGGTGTTGGGTAATTGGATTGACATCCCACTTGTTTCGTGATATAATAACCCCGTGGAGGTGGTGTAATGAAAAGAATAGGCTGCTTTTTTCTTATTTTTGCTTTGGTGCTTTCGTTAGGATCGTGCGGAATTCGTTCCAACTACATAACCACGAGATATTTGCGCATTGTCGAGCACGAGGGCTTAACTTACGCGTCCTCGCGCTTTGATCGTTGTGTGATAGATCTTGATGATAGAACATTTTCAATTTGTGATGACAGCTCTCTTGATGAAGAAGCTTTTGATAGCGAGAACGCTTTTAAATATGAGTTTTTTGCCGGTGATTACTTCGGTGAAATGCCCGACGGCTATGACGGAGTCGCAAAGCATATACAGGGGTGCGTACTTGATAACGATTCATCCATTGTTGATGCGTGCGGATACGTTAAGGGCGGAGCTTTAACCGGATTCGTCCAGGTTTATGGGGACTCATGGGGTGTATATGGCTGTTACTCTATCGAGGACATTGACCACAGTATAGTATTTTCTTATAATGCCGAGTCAGACGTCTTTTCAGTTCTTCATAAAATCGACGATGCCGTTATCGTTGCTTGCAGTGATGATGTGATCATATATTGGAAAGATAGGGCTTATTACGCTTATGATATGAAATCGTGCGAGGAAGTGTATCTTGTCAAGGATAAGGCATATGATGCCGGAATGATTCAACAGTCCGTACCGATAGCTTTATTTAACGAGGATATCTGTATTCTTCATTTGAGAAAAGCGGGTTGGTATAGCGAGAAAACGGGAAGTGCTTATAAAGAATATATGTACGTCTACGATTTTGGTACGAATGAGTTTTTTGAGCTTGAATGGCAGTATTGATCGAGGTCGATGGCCGCTTGATAGCCTTGAATACAACCTGATTTTGGAAAAATACAAAATAAAGTGACAACGCTTAAGCGTTTTATTATAACGTTTTTAAAGCAAGAGGAATATATATGAAGCTTTGGATGATAAGACACGGAGAGAGCGAGACGAACAGGCTTAAGCAGTGGACGGGCTGGCTCGATGCGGCCCTGACCGAGAAGGGCAAGGCGGATGCCGAGCGTGCGCGTGGCGTTATCGCGGGCGTTAAGTTTGATAAGATATATTCGAGCGACTTGTCGCGTGCGAGAAGGACGGCCGAGATTGCGGTGCCGGGATGCGAGTATGAGAGCACCGCGCTTCTGCGCGAGATCAACGTTGGAAGCGTTGCCGGTAGGGATTGGGACGTGCTTGAAAAGAGTCAGATCGATGCCGTGTTCCGCGAGGGATACACCGTCTACGGTGGAGAAAGCACCGCCGAGTTTGGTGCGAGAATTGACGAGTTTATGCGCCTTGTTGAAATGGAGAAAGGGGAAAACATCGTCGCTTTTACACACGGCGGATTTATAAAGACCTTTCTTAAAAGGGTGCTTGGCGTAGAGTTTTTTGGCAAGCGTGTGATATCCAAAAACTGTATGGTTGCGGTGTTTGAGTATAGTGATTTGACGTGGAAACTATACAGCTGGATCAACCTTGATTGATCGAAAAAGTGACACGGGTAGGGGGGGTGACCCCCAAAATTGGTGAAAAATATGAAAATTTACGCTCCAAGGTACTACGGCGAGTTTGCCTGCGTGGCTGACAAGTGCACGCATAGCTGCTGCGTCGGTTGGGAGATCTATATTGATAAATGCACGATGGAAAAATATCGCGCGCTTGACTCGGCGTATGCGGGTGAGATAATCGCAAGCATCGAGGTCGGCGACGAGCCGAAGTTCCGTATGTGCAAGGACGGGCGATGTCCGCACCTTGACGAGAACGGACTTTGTAAGATAATAATCGACTCGGGCGAGGAGTATCTTTCGGACATATGCCGCGAGCATCCGAGATTCTACAACGAGTCGGCACGAGGCGTTGAGGTTGGCCTCGGTATGGCGTGCGAGGAAGCGGCGCGGATAATCCTTTCGTCGGACGGCTACCGCGATTTTGTGATAGTTGGCGAAAGCGAGGGCGATCCCTGCGAGACCGAGATCGATGCGATCGGTGAGATAGGGAAGATCTACGATATTCTCGCGGCTGAGGGAAGCTACCACGAGAGGCTTAAGAGGATATATGCCGAGTGGGACGTGTCGCCTGCGGTGCTCGCGGATAGCGATTGGCGCGAGCTGCTTTCGGGGCTTGAATACCTCGACGAGGCACACGCAGAGCTGTTTTCTGCTTATTCCTTGGAGGTCGTGGCGGGCTCGGAATTTGATAAGATCTCAGAGCGTGCGCTTGGGTATTTCGTGTACCGTCACTGTGCTGCGGCGGGCGAGGCTGCGGACTTCCGCGCATCGCTTGGACTTGCGCTTTTCTTGGAGCGCCTGTTTGTTTCGGTGATGGTGAAAGATGAGGTAAAAGACCTCGAGGGTGCCACCCGTGTAGCGAGAATCATATCCGAGGAGATCGAATATTCCGAGGAAAACACGGATTCTATACGCACGGAGTTCTATTTTTAACGGCTTCGTAGGGGCGATTCACGAATCGCCCCTACATAAAAGGGGACAAGGAATCTTGCATTCCTTGTCCCTTTGTTGATTTTTATATTCCGTAAATTACGGCGGCGATTCTCTTCGCCGCTTCGGCGAGGGATTTTGTGTAGATGTACTCCTCTTTCGAGTGAATGCGGCCGCCGGCGGTGCCGATGCTGTCGACGCAGGGAATGCCGCACTCGGTGACGTAGGCGGCATCAGAGCCGCTCATCGTGCTTTTGCCTTCAAGTATGGGCAAGCCGCACTCGGCGTATATCTCGTTCATTTTTTTGAGCAGGTCGATGTTTCTGTCGCACAGAGGCATCGCAGGGCGCAGGCTGATGCGCTGAAGGGTGCAGGTGCAGCCCTCGATTTCGCTCGTTGCGGCGACCTCCTCTAAAAGCTTGATGCCCTTTTCCATCTGCTCACGGGTGGAGAAGCGGATATCGGCGGAGAAGGTGCATTTGTCTGCAACCGAGTTGGGGGTGGTGCCGCCGTTTATGACACCGCAGTTGCAGGTCAGGCCGTCGGGGTCCTTGAGAGCCTCGAGCTTGATTATCTTGTGCGCCGCCTCGCATACGGCGTTAGCGCCTGTGTAGCAGATGGACGAGTGCGCAGCTCTGCCGGTGATCTCAAATTTGTAGCGGAGAATGCCCTTGCGCTTGATGACGGCGGTGTTGCCAGTCTGTCCCTCGAGGTTTAAGAAGGCGACCGAGCCTTTCGCCCTTTCGCAGATGTAATTGATGGTCGCCTTGCCGCTCGTTGAGCTGCTGGTTTCCTCGTCTGATTGGATCAAAAGTCGCACGGGTCGGGACTTAAAGCCGCATTTTGCCAAGGCTTCCATCGCCATAAGCGCAGCAACCACGCCGCCCTTGCAGTCCATAACGCCGGGGCCGTAGGTCTTTTCCTCATCGCGTGTGACGGGGGGATAGCCAAAAAGTCCGACGGGGTGGACGGTGTCAATATGGCCCGAAACGCATATCGGCTCGCGCTCGGCATCAGGGTTCATCGTGATGCAGATGGCATCGCCTGCGACCTCTTGGGGCAGCACCTCGATCTCAAAGCCCAGCCTTTGTGCCTCCTCGATAAAGCATCTGCCGACCTCGTCGACACCCGCCTTATTTGAGGTGGGGCTTTCTATATTGCAGACCTTGTCAAGAAAGGCGACGTACTCATTCTCCAGCGAATCTATTCCTTTGAAAATCTCGTTATACATAATCTTTTCCTTGGGTGAATTTTAATTCTTATATATAGGATAGCACAAAGCGGCACTAAAATCAAGGACCGCGCGGGATTTTTGATTTAAAATGCACAGGTGTATTGATTTGTTCAAAATCTTATGATATACTTATCCTAGATAAGTATTCCTTTAAAAAGGAGTTTGAAAATGACACAAAGGGAAATATGGGTCAAGTCGACCGTAGACGGCACGAATCAGCCGTCACTGTTCTACCGCGCAAGCAAAGAGGGAAGGCCCCTGCTTGTCGGTCTGCACACCTGGAGCTTTGACCGTTTTAATCAGATAAACAATATGCTCCCCTACGCAGAGGAGCTTGACTTCAACCTGCTACTGCCCGAGTTCCGCGGGCCTAACGTGATATCAAATCCGAATGCGAAGGACGCCTGCGGATCGCTCGCCGCGCGCAGCGACGTAAAGGACGCAATCGATTACGTTATCGAAAACGAGGGCGTGGATAAGGACAATATATTCCTGCTTGGTCTTTCGGGCGGCGGTCATATGGCACTTATGATGGCGGGCTTTTGCCCCGAGTATTTCAAGGCAATCGGCTCGTTTGTGCCGATATGCGATCTTGCTAAATGGGCTGTGGAAAATGCGAATTACCGCCCACATATCCTTGCCTGCTGCGGTACTGAGGAGGAGATGCTTCGCCGCTCTCCTGTAAGCTATATTGACAAAATAGCCACGGCAAACCTTAAGATATTCCACGGAAAGTACGACTCCTGCGTTCCCGTGACGCAGAGCATCTCACTTTACGCCGAGGTCTTTAAAAAAGACCCACGTGCCCGCGTTTTTCTTGACATATTTGACGGCGGCCACGAAATAGATATGAAAACTGCTATGTATTGGCTTCTCTCGCAGTATAAGGGCGAGGAAAAGACAGCCATAACCGGTTAATATCACACGGGTATCGACCGATAGTATAAATAAGCAAATTATACTTTACATTTTGACAAAGGAGGAATAAAAAAGAGATGAAAAGATTTATATCACCGTTAAATCTCGTATATTTTGTGCTTGTGAGCTTTGTCGCAAATGCGTATATACTCGTGGACGTGTCGGCGTGGTTCCTGCTCCTCGTCGTTCCGATATTCCTCTATCTTAATCTTTTTGCCGGGGTCTTGACCTCGGAAACGAAGCGACTTCGCCTGCGCATCTGTTATCACGGCGGCGTGCTTCTCGGCGCATTTGCGCTCTCCCTTCTGGTGTCGGTATTCTACCACGCCATCCTTTTGATCTTCACCTATGACAGCGATATATGGCTGTTTATAATCAGCGTGATATGGTGCGTGTTCGTTTCGGCATACGTCTTCTGGAACGGTATTCTCTGCGTGTACCTCACGTCTAAGCACCTCGGTATTAAGTGGCGTGTGCTTGGCGCGCTTTGCGGCGTTGTGCCCGTGGTCAATATAATCACCCTCGGCATCGTCGTTGATATAGTAATGGACGAGATCGAGCACGAGATAGAGCTTGAGCGCATCGAGCAAAACGGCGAGAAGGAAAGATGCAAGACCAAGTATCCGATACTTTTCGTCCACGGCGTTTTCTTCCGCGACTCGAAGCACTTCAACTATTGGGGCCGAATTCCCCGTGCCCTCAAGGCGCGCGGAGCAACCGTCTATTACGGTGAGCACCAATCCGCCCTCGCAGTTGCGGACAGTGCACACGAGCTTGCCGCAAGGGTAAGATACATACTCGACCGCTACGGATGCGAAAAGGTAAACATCATCGCACACTCGAAGGGCGGACTTGATTGCCGCTATGCGATATCCGAGTTTGGCATCGCGCCCCACGTTGCATCGATCACCACCATCAACACACCCCACCGCGGATGCTTGTTTGCCGACAGGCTTCTCTCCCTCGCTCCCGAAAGGCTGAAGAGGTACGTGTCGACCGCTTACAACGTCACCCTGCGCGACCTCGGTGACGAGGACCCCGACTTTATGGCGGCGGTCACCGACCTTACGGCCGCTGAGTGTCAGAAGCGAAACGAGATGCTCACCTTCCCCGAGGGCATCTATGCGCAGAGCGTTGGCTCGATCCTTAAAAAGTGGCACACCGGACAGTTTCCCTTAAACCTCTCCTACCACTACGTCAAAAAGTATGACGGCCCTAACGACGGCCTTGTCGGTGAGGGATCGTTTGAGTGGGGAGAGAAATACACCCTCGTTGACGTGGTAGAGGGCAAGCACGGCGTTTCCCACGGCGACGTTATCGACTTTACACGCGCAGACGTGCCCGGCTTTGACGTTCTGGAGTTCTACTCCGCGCTCGTCGAGGACCTTAAAAACCGCGGACTTTGATTCGCAAACAGGAGATAAAATATGCTTTTCTTTTACGTAAGACACGGCGACCCGATATACAACCCCGACTCGCTTACTCCCCTCGGACACAGACAGGCCGAGGCGGTGGCAAAAAGACTTGCAAGCTTCGGGCTTGACGAGATATACGCCTCGACCTCAAACCGCGCTATTCTCACCGCCACCCCCACCTCTGAGCTTACCAAAAGGGAGATAACGAAGCTTGATTTTGCAAACGAGGGACACGCCTGGGCAGAGCTTACCGTGAACACCCCCGAGGGCAAGCGTTGGCTTTTTGCCCTCACCGAAATAAAGGAGCTTTTCCACACCAAAGAGATGCGTGAGCTTGGCTTTAAGTGGTATGAGCACCCCGCACTCAAGGAGTACAACTACCAGGCCGGCATCGAGAGGATCCAGCGCGAGTCTGATGCATTCTTTGAGTCGCTCGGCTACAAGCACGAGGGTGACGGAAAATACAAGGTTGTCGCAAAAAATGACAAGCGTGTCGCGCTTTTTGCGCACGCAGGCTTCGGTATTGCGTTCCTTTCCTGCCTTCTCGGTATACCTTATCCTATGTTTTCCTCGCATTTTGACATCGGTCTTTCCAGCGTGACGGTGATTAATTTCGCCGAGGAAAACGGCTACGCATACCCCAAGGTCATTACCTATTCAAACGACTCTCACATCTACCGCGAGGGGTTGCCCACCAAAAACGCAAACGGCGGCGTAAGCTACTGATTTGGCTTCAATTCGTTTATTAAAAACACACATACATTTTCGGAGGACTCAATGAAAAAACTCACAAGGCTTCTGGTCTTGGTGCTCTCGCTTGCGCTTATCTGCGGTGTATTTGCCGTCGTTGCGCTTGCCGACACCTCGACAGACACATCAAACGGCGATATTTCTACCGTCGCGGACGACAACGTTTATAAGGTAGTTTCGGGCACGAGTGTAAAGTATTACACCGAAAGCACCCCTATCGCCACCGTCATTTCCGAGGCTGCGGCAGGCTCGACCATTTATCTGCTTCGCGACGTGACCGTGCCTACAAGCTCGTCTATAAGCATAGGTAAGAAGCTTACTTTTGATTTTGGCGGCCACACGTTTACGTTTGAGCAGCACAAAAAGAACTGCGGCTTCTACATCAATACCACAAGCGTCGTTACCTTCCAAAACGGTAATATTGCGACCGTGGCTCACTCCGATTACAATTCGATCGGAAATAACTTTTCCTTTGCGAATATAAGCAAGTCGGGTGCGAACGTTGTTTTTGATAACGTAAACTCTAACGTAAGCTCGATCATGTACGCTTACAGCGGTTACTATACGATTACCGTCAACGGCGGCAGACACGTGCTCTCCAGCCCTCCCGGCGATATGAATACCCCCGGCTTCATCTCCGGACAGAGCAACATAAACGCAACCGTGACCGGTGCAACTATTTACACCAATGGCAGAAACCTTTTCGGTGCGTCCTCCTATAAGGCGATCTCTGCGGGCATCACTCCCGAGACTGTCATCACCTTTGAAAACTGTAACATAATTGCATCCTCTGCAACTCAGAATCTTATAGGTGCTGCAAACCAGTACACCAAGGCGTATTTTAACAGCTGCTACATTGTCGGCAGCTTTGTTCCTTACCTCAACACCCAGGATGCGAACGCAGGCGTAACGCCAGCCACCGATGCTCACTTCACCCTCGGTGATCAGACCTTCTTCTCCTCGTTCTCGAACATCGAGACCGGCGCCGTTCTCAGTTCATCCACTTATATCCGCGCCGCCTCAACGAGCTTTATTATCGACGGCATGTCATATGATTTTGACAGAGTTGCCGATACCGTAAAGGTAGTATGGTGCGATGAGCAGGGCAACGTTCTTAAGAGCGAAAGAGTCGGCGCAATTAACGGCTCGCTTGCCGATATAGCTCCCTCTTATCAGGGTGCAAGCGTCTCGGGCAACGAGTGGTATACCGTCGGCGGCTATATTAAGAACGGCTGGACCGATTCTCTTGGCGGCGTAAAGGCGGTTGACCTTGCAAGCATTAACGCATCGGAACTTACCGGAAGCCTTTACCTCTATCCCCTTGCGGACGTTAATGCACTTATTCCCGGCATCACCGTGGCAAAGTACAACCTCTCCACCACCGGTGCTATTCAGAATAACCTCTACCTTCCCGAGGCTCCCGAGGGTATAAAAATCATCGGCGTTTACGTCGGTGAGAGGGAGATCAAGGGTAAGCCCGTAATCTTCCACGACTACGATAAGTCTCCCGTATACTACAATATGTACGTTGTAAACGAGATCGGCGCAGTCGAGTTCACCAAGGTTACCGAGGTGAAGCTCAGATATCAGGTCGAGGGTGTCACCCTTGAAGAGATCCTTAACCTCTCCCCCGAGAAGTACGCAAATTATATCTACACCGATTCCTGCAAGACCGCAGGCAACCTTTACAGCGTTGAAGCGTACAACGTAGTTGCCGACCTTGTAAGATATTCCTATCTTCTTTCCACCTATGCAGGCATTAACAATCCCGAGCTTGATGAGCTCTACGGTAAGATGCGCACCCTTTGCTCCGATCTTCCCTCCGATAACTCCCTCGCCGGCGCCACCACTAACGCAAGCGCACTCTCCGGCACGGGCTCTATCGCATACGAGGCATCAAGCTATGAGCCCAGATGGAAGTTCACCCTTAACGAGTCTGCGAAGATAGTTGATATCAAGATAACTCTTAACGGTTATTTCACCGCCACACAGGCAGACCGCTCCAACTATGGCGTTATCGAGTACGGCATTGAAAACGTTACGAGAAGCTCTTCGGGCTATATAACCTCCGCATATTCGAACAACATTCCCCTTTACAATATCGTAAATACATTTACCATCACTCTCGTGCAGGCTGACGGCACCGAGCTTGTCGGCACGTACGGACTTAAGTCCTATTACACCGTGGTTGCAAGAGATACCTCTGCGGCAGAGTTCCTTAAGTCGGTATTTGCGCTTGCGGAATCAACCGCTGCATACAAGTTCCCGAACGGCAAGCTTACCGCTGACGAAATCTGCGATTTCTGGGAGTGTGACCACAAGGGCGCCGAAAAGCAGGAGACCCTCTCCGTTTATATCTACAATTTCGCGCCTCGCTTCTGTGCAAGTTGTGACTCCTGGCTCTTCTACTATGAGGATTACGGCGCAGTAGCAGACGGTAAGACTAACCGCACCCGCGCAACTCACGTATCCGGCACCAACGATTATGAGGCTATTTATTGGACTCATAAGAACGCAAACGAGTGGAAGGCAAGAGAGGATCTCTCGCATGGCAAGCACGTTGCGGTCGTTGGCAACTCAGATCCCGCAAAGGCTAAGTACTATTACGTCAGCCTTCCCGAGGGTCGCGGCATCTATTCTGCGGATATTAACTACGACGGCATTCCCGACACCGATTACACCGGCAAGAACCTTGGCTCGATAATAATTGCGACCGACACCTCCTGGAATGGAGTTAACCTTATTATCGACGACGACGCTATCTGTAATGCAAGCGGATGCTCCTGCGTGAATGACGCCGGCGTTGCAAGAAAGCACGCATACAACTCTCAGTCCATCTTCGTGCTTGACGAGTATGGAACGGAGAACTTCACCACAAGCCTTACCAGCAGGATCAAGTCTCTTTCTGCCGGCGCTACCAACATTGGCTACGCTCCCGGCCGCAAGATGCTTATCCATCTCACCGACTCGAACAAGAAGATCTACCTTCGTTACGGCTCTAACGCATCGAACGGTGCGTCTATCACCGAGGTCATCCTCGTTGACGAGTTTGGAAACATCGATCCCTCCACCCCCGTTCAGTGGGACTATGCAACCGTGACGAGCGCAAAGGCATATGCGGTTGACACCGATCCTATCAAGGTTTCGGGTCTTAATAACGGCGAGATCAACGCGACCTTTGAGAGCTACGTAAACAACTCGATGTCTATCAGCATTCCTCACTACGTATCCTGTGGAAGAAATATCACCCTTAATCGCTCGAATGCGACCATTGAGGGTATTGAGCGCTTCTTCACCGAGGAGGTTGCTAACTCTCACGTCACTAACAAGAGATTTGCATACACCTTCATCGTTGCAAGCCATTGCTCGAACGTTACCATCAAGGATATGCTCGTTATGAACCACAACAGCCAGGGCGGTGAGTCCGGCGTTGGCCAGGGCTCGTATGAGTTCAGCGGAGGCACGGCAAATGCAGTCAGCTGGATCAATTGTGTGACTAAAAATATGTTCTCGACCACCAAGGATGGCTCACTTAACCAGGCGTATCCCGTCTACAGAGGTCTGTTTGGCACTAACCACATCAGAAATATGTACCTTAAGGACTGCTACCTCAACTCCTTTGATGCGCATACCGGTGCGTACAACGTAACTCTTGTTGACTCCACCTTCGAGCATATGAACTTTATAGGTGGCGGACTTATCACCGTCAGAGATGTGGTCATCTACACCTCAAATCAGGGCATGGCGTTCAATTTGCGTACCGACTACGGCTCGACATGGAGGGGTGACGTTGACGTTGACGGCCTTACGGTTAAGTATGCCAACGAGGGCTCGTATAAGCCTGCTCGCATCACCATTTTCAAGGGCTCGTATGAGAATCAGTATTGGGGCTTCGATACCTATACACCTCAAAACGTGACTCTCAACAATTTCCATATCCAAGCCTACACCGCTACCATTTCCGACAATGAAAGAATCGAAACGCTTGGAGAGAAGGATTCAAAATATATGCAGGTGTATTACTACTACGCCCTCACCAACTTGAACGCAAGCGACGTTCCCGATGAGAGCAAGGCAGGTATACATGGCCCCACGGATAAGGGCGACTCGAGCATTGATTACGATTACGGAACAAACAAGCTTTACTGCAGTCCCAGCGTTACCATAACCAATAGCGTCGATATAATTCTCCCCATAGGTACTCTCTGGCACAATATGGAGGTTACTATTGACGGATCTGAGTACCGGATCGCTCCGTTGAAGCTTGGTAATTACGTTTACGGCTACGAGTGGAAGAAAAAATAAAAAGGTGACGTTGCCTTTTGGCGCGACCGAATAAAAAACGAGAGGTATTGTGAAAAAACACAATACCTCTCTAATACTAATCTTGAATTTGAGGAGACCGAGGTTGAATGCCTGTGGTCTTCCTTTTTTATTTATGCTTTTTTCTTGCGAATGATGAAGCGGTAGCCGAAAAATCCGCCGCATCCAAGAATGAGCACTGCGCCGATAATTATACCGACGACGGCACTTTGTAAGTGTCGGATTTGGTTTAACATTAAAAAACGAATCATACTTTGGGTTGAGTTCATTATAGCACAAGCGCGCGGATAAATCAAGGTCTTGGCGTGCATACGCGCGAAAAAGCAGTCCCGACACAGCAAAAAGCCGCATCGGGACCGTTTTAATTATTCAGCTGCGAAGATGAAGGGGTAGGTCTGCTGGTCGCCCTGAATGAAGTAGACCTCGGCATCGGGGTGTGCCTCTGCGAGGTAGCCTTCGAGGCTCGCGCGCGCTTCATCGGTCGCGTCCTGACCGACGAATACGGTAAGCATAAACTTGCCCTCTATCGCAAGGAGCTTATCTACGAGTGCGTTTGTAGCGGTGGCAAAGTTTGCATCCGAAACGACGATCTCCTTATCGATAATGCCGATGGTGTCGCCGTTGGTGATGTGAATGCCGTTCATATCCGCATCGCGGATAGCGGGGGAGACGTAGCCGGTGCTCACGCGCTTCATAACCTCCTCAGCCTCGATGAGGATATCCTCGGGATCAAGGTTTTCAAAGTCGATCGCGGTGAGGGCAACGTAGCCCATACCGATATTCTTGCTGGGGATCACGTAGACCTTGGCGTCCTCGTAAAGCTCGCCGGCCTGCTGTGCCGCCATAAAGATGTTGCCGTTGTTGGGAAGAACGAAGATGTTCTCCGCGTTTATGCCGCGGAACGCATCGATGAAATCGTTTGTCGAGGGGTTCTGGGTCTGACCGCCCTGCACGGTTGCGTCTACGCCAAATTCAGCGAAAAGCTGTTCAATGCCGTTGCCGTTGCTTACCGAAACGATGGCGTTCTTCTTTTTCGGGGTCTCGTCCTTCTTCTCGGGGATCACGTCGGGAACGGTGAATGCCGAGGTTGCCGAGGGGGTAGCGTCACCCTTTTCATCGGAGATGGTGTCGTTGTGCTGCACCGACATATTCTCGATCTTGATGGTGAGAAATTCGCCGTACTCGCGGCATCTTGCAAGCACCTTTTCGGGGGTGAAGGTGTGCACGTGAAGCTTCACGATGCTGCCGGTGATAAAGCATACGACGGAGTCGCCCATACTGATGAGAAATTCCTTGAATGCCTCGACGTCAAAGGTCTCGGGATCGCACTTCGAGCGCTGAAGCTGAAGCAGACACTCGGTGCAGTAAGCGTAGGTCATTACGCTGTCCTCGTTGAAGGCAAACTCGGTGGGAGGTGCCACCCGTGTCTCCTTTTTCGCGTCATCGGAGTCGGGAATCTCATCTCCGTTAAGGACTCGGTTAAAGCCGTCGATGATGTAGAAAAGGCCTGCTCCGCCGCTGTCGACAACGCCAGCATCCTTAAGGACGGGGAGTATCTCGGGTGTTCTTTCAACCGATGCGTGCATCTCTCTTGTGAGGTCTGCAAACAGGGAGCGGATGGTGCTGTTTTCGTCAATGCGGGATACTGCGTATTCGACCGCCTCTCTTGCAACGGTAAGGATAGTTCCCTCGGTGGGGGTCATTACCGAGGAGTATGCCTGCTGCACACCCATCTCGAGCGCACGGCCGAATGCGGCGGCATCCGCCTTCTTTACGTTTTCAAGGCCCTTTGCAATTCCTGCAAAGAACTGGGATACGATAACGCCGGAGTTTCCTCTCGCGCCGAGAAGCATTCCGCGTGAAAGGATCTTGATAGCCTCGGAGAGGTTATCGGTTTCAACGCCCTCAAGTGCGGCAATACCCCCCCCGATGGTCATACGCATATTGTCGCCCGTGTCGCCGTCGGGAACGGGGAATACGTTGAGCTTGTTTACCTCGTCCGCATTCTGGGTAAGCTCCTTTGCGCCGTTCTTCGCCATTCTGGAGAAGATAAGACCGCCGATGTACTTGGTGGTCAGTCTCTTGATCGAGCTCGGCTTTTTCTCCTTGGGAGCTGCGGGCTTCTTGGGCTCGGCCTTTTTCTTAGGCGCAGGCTTTTTAGGCTCTGCCTTCGGCTTTTCGGTCTTGGGCTTTGCCGCTTTTGGCTTTATAAGCTTCGGTTTATCCGACTTCGGCTTTTCGGTCTTTTCAGCCTTGGGCTTGGTCGTTTTTTTAGCAAGAGGAGAGGGCTTTTTGGCCTTAGGCGCCTTCTCGGCGGTATTTGTCGTCTCCTCGGTGCTTGTAATCTTGTCTTCCATAGAGATTATCTTTCCTTTCCGATGAAGAACACCGCGAGAGTTCCGGGACCTGCGTGTGCTCCGATAACGGGGCCGACGTCGGTAACAAGGTCAACGTCGTTGCCAAACTTAGCTTTGATCGAGTCTGCGAAGATCTTAACGTCACGCTCGCAGTCTGCGTGGCTGATAAAGAGGGTAGCGCCCTCCTTGTCGTCGGCAAGCTCCTCGTACTTCTTTACGATGGTGTCGATCGCCGTTCTTCTGCCGCGCACCTTCTGTACGGACACGAGGTGGCCCTCGTTATCCACGTGAAGCACGGGCTTGATGCCGACCGCCGTGCCCACAAAGTAGGACAGCGCGCTGATTCTGCCGCCGCGCTTGAGATATACGAGGTCGTCAACGGTAAACCAGTGGCAAAGCTTGGGTATAAGTGACTTTACGTATTCTGCGTTTTCTTCAATGCTTGCACCCTCGCCCTTTTTCTTAACTGCGAGGTAAACGAGCAGACCCTCTCCCGCCGATGCGGCAAGGGTATCGATAACTATAATCTTTTGCTCGGGATATTTCTCCTTAAGACCCTCAGCGGCGATGCGCGCGGAGTTGTAGGTGGTCGAAAGTCCGGAGGAGAAGCCAAGGCAAAGGACGTCCTTGCCCTCACTTAAGATCTTCTCAAACGACTCGGAGAATGCGTCGGGGTTGATGGCCGCGGTCTTTGCAACTGCGCCGCCCTTCATTTTTCCGTAGAACTCCTGGGTGCTCATCTCAAAGTTGAGATAGCTCTTGTCCTCACCGTCAAAGCGGAAGGTAAGCTCATCGTAGCCTACGCCCCACTCGCGGAGGGTCTCGGGCTTAATATCACAGGCGGAGTCCGTGAAGATTACGTATTCTTTCATTTTTCTTTCCCTTCTGCGCTCGATTCTTTTGAAATGGCGGGGCATATCTTCACTACAATTATATTGACAGGTGCGTGAAAATAATTCGCCAAATTTTTTCTTCGGGCGCGTTCAGTGCGTGCATTTTGGGCTTGAATTTTAAATATGCACATCAGTTTCATTATAGCATAAAAAAGTTGATTTGTCAACATCTGCCGCTCTCTTTGTAAAACTCCGAGAGAAAAAGTTACACGGGGTGGCACTAAAACGCGTCAAACCCCCGTGTTGAATAGTAAAAATGTAAATAGTTGTTAGCAAAAAGCCATAAGGCGTGTAAAATTATTTTTCCTCTTTTTCGATCTTGAACTCGGTGAAGAAGCAGTCGCCCTCGCAAGCGGTGAAGCCGACGTGGAATCTCTCGGGAAGGTCGGGATTGTAGATCACAAAGTTGTATCCTGCGTACCACACCTCAATAGTCTTGCCCGAGATCTTAGCCTTCATCTCGTATTCCTTGCCTTCCTCGACAGAGAACCTGTTGCAAAGAAGCTTGGTTGCGCGATAGGGGCGCTCCTTTACCTCGGGAAGGTGGTCAAGCCGCCAGATGTTACAGCCGTTGCACCACGCAACAACCTCAAAGAAGAGGTCGAGAATGGGGATCTCACCCTTGGTGTTTATATCCTCGGAGATAACGAGCAGGGGTGCTGCAAGACCGTAAAACGTGAACTTGCCGCTGATGGTAACGCCGGTGTCGTACTTCTCGTTTGAGAGAGCGGTGCTGTAATCGTACTCTCCGGTCGTGGAGTTTATTCCACAGCCAACGCCTCTCTCATCCTCGATAAAGGGCACGAAAGCCTTAGACTGGGGACAGTGAACTCTCGAGAAGTCGTTTTTCCAGTCCTGCTTTTTAAGGTCGTATACTTTTTTCATTTGTCGGAGCTCCTTTAAGTTATTATTGAGCCTATTGTATCACACCTTTTTCACGGTGTCAACTCGCTTTGTTGATTTACACGAAAAAATCCGTCATAATGGTAAAAAAGCCGCTCGGGCGGTTGACTTTCACAGTGGGCAAGATTACAATGGAGTTAACTTATATAACGCGCGCCCAAGTGGGCGACGTGCGTGCACACAGGAGGAAACGAGATGATTTTACAGGGTGCAAAGGATTATAAGCTTTACGATGAGGGTGCGGCAGAGCGCTTTAAGGAGCTCTCCCTTGGCGGTATGAAGGCGGTATTTATCTACTCGCCTAACGTATACACCGACGGCCGTACCGAAAGATACGATGCTGCCGATCGCGGTGTTCGCACGGTGTCCGTGTCGGGCGAGGTCTACGCCCCCGTTATGCTTTTCACAAAATATCTCGGTGCAAGCGTTGAGATATCCGAAGGCGTAGCGACGGTCGAGCTTGGTAGCACCGTGGCAGAGCTTGAGCTTTATGATAGCAAGGGTGTATTATGCCTTCCCGTCATCCGCACCGCAGAGGCGATCGGCCTTAGTGCAAAGGGATATTACGAGGGCCGCCTTGTCGTTATCGGCACGGCCGCTCAGCTTACCGCGATGGACGGCGATGCCGATATGCAGACCGCAGGCGCGTATATGCTCTTCGGTAAGTACGATCCCTATTCCTTCACCTCCGAGGATTACAAGGCCGCAAGACAAAAGTGGAAGCTGAAGCTCGTTGGCTCGCCCGAGCTTAACGATATGACAAACGAGTCGATAAGGGCAAAGGTTGAGGCCATCGACCGCCAGGCAAAGGAAAGACTCGCCGCGATGAACAAGGGGGAGGACAGGGTTATCCTTTGGGGTAACGAGCCACCCGTTGAGTCGGATGAGCTTGCGAAGCAGTACGGCGGCCTTCGTGCGCTCGCGCTCGCGTATTCCACCTATGGCACCGACTTTTATCAGAAAAAAGAGATCCTCGACACCGTTAAAGAGGGTGTTGAGTGGATGTATACGCACATGTACGGCGAGGCCGAGATGGAGGAGCGCGGCTGGAGATCTGCCCACGCCTTCAACTGGTACTTCTGGTACGTAAGCGCGCCCGACTGCCTGTGCGATATTTTCTACTGCCTTGAGGATGAGTTTACCCTTGAGGACAGGCGCAGATACCTTGCGTGCTTCGAGTGGTGCTCCACGTTTATGCGCCATTGGTTTGAAAGAGATGCCGCACTTTCGAGGATCTGGACGGGTACTAAGGTTGGTATCGCCTGTGAAAATCCCGATTGGATGTACGGCGAGTACGTCGACCTTGATATGCTTCTCGGCCTTGGTGAGACCGAGGAGGGCCCGCGCATCGACTACGTTCAGTGGACTCACGGTATGCCCTATAACAACCATTACGGCATACTCAATCTTGAAAGAATACTCACCGTTGTTTCCACCCTTGCAGGCACGCCCGTCGAGTTCTTAAATCCCAAGCAGTATAATCAGTTCATGCTGATAAAGTATATGTACGAGGCGGCGATGCACAAGGGACAGGCGTTTATGATGTTCTGCGGTCGCTGGACCAACTTCGTTGAGAGCCACGAGGGCGGCAAGATCCTCGGCTTTGCTACTCAGATGTACGGTATGTTCGGAAAGGATGAGGACGAGTATCTTGCTTCGTTCATAAAGCGCGGCTGCCAGAACCCCACCACGATGTCCGCGATGAAAAGGTTTGCCAGCATCGCCGCCGCAAAGACCGTTGAATCGATACTTGCCGACGAGTCTGTCGCGGTCGGTGATTATGAATACGCGCACGCTTGGTTTACGGGCGACAGAGCCGCTCAGCACAGGAAGGATTACGCCGTCGGTATTGCGATGTCCTCAAAGCGCGAGCCCGCATGGGAGAGCATTAACAGCTGTAACAAGACCGGCTGGCATACCGGCGACGGCGCGACCTTTATCTATACCGATTACGACACCCATCAGTATGACGGCGATAACTTCGTAACCAAGAATCTGAAGGTTGCCTACCGCATTCCCGGTACCACCGAGGACGCACGCGAGAGGGTGCCGCGCTCGATAAGATACGGCAGGGAGTGCTGTGCCGAAAACACCTATGCCGGCAGTATGCAGATAGAGGATAAGTATATCCTTGCGGCGATGGATTTCGTAAGCTATAACTTCGAGGGCGAGGATAACGAGCCTGACGATTCCGGCTCGGGCGGCGGTCTTCCTCCGCACAAGAACGACCTTCGCGCAAAGAAGGCGTGGTTCTGCTTTGACGATGAGATCGTCTGCCTTGGCGCAGGCATCAACTCAACTATGGACTCTCCCGTGCATACTACCGTTGACCACAAGAGAATCGTGACCGACGAGCTTGGTATTTATATCGACGGCGAGGGTAAATTGCCCACCGAATCCTTCGAAAAACGTTACACGGGTGCCACTTGGGCGCTTATGGACGGTCACTGTGGCTACGCATTCCCTTGGGGCGGCGAGATAAGCGCACAGAGATATACCTGCGAGAGCGCAAATAATCAGGATTTCTTTGAGATCGGCATAGATCACGGCACAAATCCCGTCGATGCGACCTACGCATACGCTGTTTTGCCCGCTGCGGGTCAGGAAAAGACGGCAACGTATGCGAAAAATCCCGACGTTGAGATAATTGCAAACAATAAAAAGGTACAGGCGGTGCGCGAAAAGGGTCTTAACATCAAGTGCTTCGCATTCCACGAGGCGGCAGACGTCGCAGGCGTTAACGTTGACGCACCCTGTCTTGTCACCCTCACACGCAATACAATGTCGGTAAGTGACCCCACCCGCGAGCTTGAGAAGCTTACCGTCACCGTTGCAGGCGAGCTTGAGATAACCGAAAAGGCGGCGAATATGGAGATCCTCATCCGCCGTAACCAGACGGTAGTTACCCTCGATATGAAGGGGGCAAACGGCCGCCGCTTCGACCTCAAATTCATCCCCACCGAAAATAATATGAAGTACAAGGTCAGATTTGAGGAAGCGGACGAGAGCGAGTTTCACGAGATCTCAAGGTCCGGTGCTCTTGCGGCATTCGCATACTGCAATACTGTTATGAAGGACGGCGTCGTCACCCCCATCGCAGGCGGCAAGCGCCCCTACTTCAAAAACGATATTCTCTACGTGCCCACCTCGCTTTTCTCCGAGACTCTCGGTGTTAAGCTTGACACGGGTGATGAGTTCGTTCCT
>JAZRAF010000040.1:0-2444 GCA_045634425.1 Eubacteriales bacterium
TGTAATATGTGGATTGCAGATAAATGGCAGGATTATACCATAATTGATACCTCGGGCGGTGAAAAGCTTGAAAGATGGGGTAAATATACCCTCATCCGTCCCGACCCTCAGGTAATTTGGAAAACCGAAAAGAAGGATCCGCTTTGGAAAAGAGCGGATGCAAGCTACCGCCGTTCAAGCTCGGGCGGTGGACAGTGGAGCGAGAATAAGCTCCCCGAAATGTGGAATATCAAGTACGGTGACCTCACCTTTCAGATAAAGCCGATGGGCTTTAAGCATACCGGCCTTTTCCCCGAGCAGGCCGCAAACTGGGATTGGTTCCGTGAGCTTATCTCCAAGGCGAAAAGACCCATTAGCGTGCTTAACCTTTTTGCATACACGGGCGGTGCTACCGTCGCTGCCGCAAAGGCAGGCGCATCCGTTTGTCACGTTGATGCATCCAAGGGTATGGTTGCTGCTGCGAAGGAAAACGCCGCACTCTCGGGCCTTGCCGACGCTCCTATCAGATATATCGTCGATGACTGCAAAAAGTTCATAGAACGAGAGATAAGACGCGGCAGAAAGTATGATGCGATAATTATGGATCCCCCCTCGTACGGCCGTGGACCTACGGGCGAGGTGTGGAAGATCGAGGAAAATATCGACGATTTCGTCGCTCTTGCGGCAAACGTTCTTTCGGACGAGCCCCTGTTTTTCCTTCTTAATTCCTACACCACAGGTCTTTCCGCATCCACTATGAAATACATAACCGACACTCGGCTTCTCGGCACAAGAGAAGGATACAGCGTTGCAGACGAGCTCGGCCTGCCTGTTAAAAACAGCGGTCTTGCATTGCCTTGCGGCTCGAGTGTAAGAGTAACCTTTAAATGAGGAATAGATGAAAAAAGAGATTATAAGAACAGAAGATCTTGGCTTTGCCTATGACGATTACGACGCTGGCGGCGAGGGTAACTACGTTACCGAAAAGTCAGAGATCCCCGCACTCGAGCGGGTAAACCTTTCGATATATGAGGGCGAATACGTTGCCGTGCTCGGCCACAACGGCTCGGGTAAATCTACCTTTGCCAAGCTCCTCAATATGATTCTCACCCCCACCGTCGGCAAGATATTTATCGATGGCGTTGATATCACCGCTCCCGATTTTAGTGAGGATGACGTTTTTGACGTCCGCCGCAAGATCGGAATGGTGTTCCAAAATCCCGATAACCAGCTTGTTGCTACCGTCGTTGAGGTGGTGGTGGCATTCGGTCCCGAAAACCTCGCACTCCCGCGTGAGGAGATACGCCGCAGGGTAGATGAGTCGCTTAAGCTCGTCGGAATGACCGAATATGCACGCCACGCCCCCCATAAGCTTTCGGGCGGACAAAAGCAGCGCGTTGCTATCGCCGGCATCATCGCTATGAAGCCGCGTGTTATCATCTTCGATGAATCGACCGCTATGCTTGACCCCCAGGGCCGTGCCGAGGTCGTTGAGATTATGGAAAAGCTCAACAGAGAAGAGAATATCACCGTTATAAATATAACCCACTATATGGAGGAGGCAGCACGCGCCGACCGTGTCATCGTTGTAAACGATGGCCGCGTTGCTATGGACGGCACCGCCAAGGAGGTATTCCGCGAGGTTGACAAGCTTCACGAAATGGGCCTCGAAGCGCCACAGGGCCGTGAGCTTATACACGCGCTTGCCGACATTGGCATCGATATTTCAACCGATGCGCTTAACGACTCCGAGTGCATAGATGCGCTCGTTCAATATTTAAAATCAAGGAAAATAGATGAATAAGATCGAAATTAAGGACGTTTCGTATCTTTACAGCAAGGGCACACCCTTTGAAATGGTCGCTCTTGATAAGATAAACGTCGCGTTTGAGAAAGGAAAAATAACCGGCTTGATCGGTCATACGGGCTCAGGTAAATCCACGCTCGTAAACCTTCTTAACGGTTTATACAGACCCCTCTCCGGTAAGGTTCTTCTTGACGGAGTCGATATATGGGAAAAGCCGAAGCAGATAGCTAAGATCAGATATCGTGTCGGCCTTGTAATGCAGTATCCCGAATATCAGCTTTTTGACGATACCGTCCGTGCGGATATCGGCTTCGCACCGAGAAACCAGGGCCTTTCCGACGAGGAGGTAGAGGAGCGCGTGCGTGAGGCGGCCGCATTCGTTGGCATCGATGAGGAAATGCTTGATAAATCCCCCTTCGAGCTTTCGGGCGGTCAGAAGCGCCGCGTTGCTATCGCGGGCATAATTGCTATGCGCCCCGAGGTCCTCGTGCTTGATGAGCCGGCGGCAGGTCTTGATCCTCGCGGCAGACGTGAGATCCTTGGCGGTCTTACCGAATACGTGAAGCATAACGATGCCACCGTCATTCTTGTCAGCCATTCTATGGAGGATATGGCAAGCTATTGCGACAACGTTGTCGTTATGAACCGTGGCGAGGTA
>JAZRAF010000041.1:0-4618 GCA_045634425.1 Eubacteriales bacterium
GTCGACGTCTCCGGCGACCCGCCTTCGGCATCCTCGACAACCTCGGTCTCTTCGGCTTCGATCGTCTCATCCGTAGGGGTCGACGTCCCCGGCGACCCGCTTTCGGCATCCTCGGCAACCTCGGTCTCGGCCTCTTCTGCCTCGATCATCTCATCCGTAGGGGTCGACGTCCCCGGCGCCCCGCCTTCGGCATCCTCGGCAACCTCAGTCTCTTCGGCCTCGATCATCTCGTCCGTAGGGGTCGACGTCTCCGGCGACCCGCCTTCGGCATCCTCGGCAACCTCGGCCTCTTCTGCTTCGATCATCTCATCCGTATGGGTCGACGTCCCCAGCGACCCGCCTTCGGCGTCCTCTGCAACCGTCTCGACCTCAGGGGTGCTTTCTTCGAGTGCCGCCTCGACCTTTTCTTCGACCGCACAGGCAGGCTCCTCGGTCACCTCTTCGACCTTCTCGACTACCTCCTCGGCGACCTCGGCGACCTCGGCACTCTCGGTGTTCTCGATCACTTCTTCCTCGGGCTTTTTAGCCACGACTACCTCAATGTTGTCTATTTCTACGTTCTCGGGCGTTACGGTTTTCTTTTTTCTTGCCATAACTGTCCCTCCTTAAAAAATCTTTACTAATTATTTTAACATATTATTTAGAAAATTACAACACCCAACCGCTAAAATTTCAAAAATAGCCCCCGCAAAGCAAAAAATATCAAAAAAATTAAAAAACTTTCACAAAAACTATTGATTTTTTTCGTCATATATGCTATGATAATTGCAACTGCGCATATCGCGCGGCATTATCAGAACAGTCCTCTGCAACGCTCTGCACGAATGTTCGTAGTATTAAGGAGGAGCCATAAAATGGAAAAGATCCAGGCTTTTGTTAATGAGCAGCTTAAGACCGATGTGCCCAAGTTTGGCATCGGCGACGGTGTAAAGGTTTACATCCGTATCACCGAGGGTGAGAAGCAGAGAATTCAGATGTTCGAGGGAACCGTTATCGCTAAGCGCGGCGGCGGCATCTCCGAGACCTTCACTCTAAGACGTGTGTCCTACCGCGTAGGTGTTGAAAAGACCTTCCCACTCCCTTCCCCCAACGTAGACAAGATCGTAGTATTCCGCGAGGCAAAGGTTCGCCGTGCTAAGCTCTACTATCTTCGTGACAGAGTTGGTAAGGCAGCAAAGGTTAAGGAAAAGATCTAATCTTTCCTTCCAAAATAAAAGAGCCGCATTTCTGCGGCTCTTTTATTTTTCTCTTGACAAGACTTCGTCTTTGTGATACAATGATTTTCCACAAAGCATTAAAACTAAGCTGTTTGTCGTATGGTTTGCTTGACCGGGCAATTGAATCAGAACTTTTAGGAGAAGCTCGTGAATGAAATATCATATATTATATCTGGTTGGAACAATATGGTCGCTTCTGTTATTAACGCTCGCAATGTGCTTTGACAACAGAAGACCTATGTCCACAAAGCTAAAGTACAAATATAGGGTCAAAGACGATTCGATATTTAGGAAAATAATTAAGTGTAAAGATGAAAAATATGCTCCGTGTACTTATTTTAAAGTCATCCCGTTTTACACATTTCTGCTATTGTCGATTTTAAGCTTAATTTTATTGTTGGTTGATATATTTTTTGCCGGTTTTATTTCTGATGCGTTTCCAAAAGAGGCTTTTATCGCAACGGGATTATGCTTTTATGTCGTTAGCATAGTTTATTTTCTTGTTATTATTGTTTGGTGGGAAATTGTAGATTACAATGAAATGAAATTCACCAAAGAAGAAAAAGAAAAACTAAAGGAATTAAAGAAAAACTCAGGAAAAAGAAAATGATATTATAGAAAGCCGCCCGCATTTTTTTGCGGGCGGCTTGGTTTATTCTTCACGTCTTGCTTGACAAAGAATTACGCGTGTGTTATAATTTTAAGAGAATTATGCCATATTCTCGGAAAGCTTCTCACCGCCAAGGATGTGGAAGTGCAGATGCTTTACCGACTGGCAGCCGTCCTCACCGATATTTGTGACCACGCGGTAACCGTTAGTGAGTCCGAGCTTTTCTGCAATTACGGGAATTTTAGCAAAGATATGCGCCACTACTGCCGCATTTTCTTCCTTTATCTCGTTTGCAGATGTGATATGAGCCTTCGGCACGACGAGGCAGTGCACCTTTGCCTGGGGATTTATGTCAAGAAAAGCGTAGCAGCCCTCGTCCTCGTAAACCTTGCTTGAGGGAATGTCACCCTTGATTATAGCACAAAATAAGCAATCCATATTTTAAAAACCTCCGTTTTTTCTTTATTCTAACACAAACGGGTGCGTTTTTCAATATAAAAGGAAAAATATGTCCTATAAGAATTTTCAAATGCCCGCATACCCCTGCGAGTGCGATATGTGGGATTCTCTTGCAAAAGAGAGTCGCCCCATCGTCGTCTACGGCATGGGCAACGGCGCAGATAAGCTTATAAAAAGATTTGAAAAATACGGTATTGAAATAGCCGATTTCTTCGCCTCCGACGGCTTCGTGCGCGGTCACCACTTCCACGGCAAGCGCGTCAAGTCCTTCTCGGAGATAAAGGCAGAGTATGACGACTTCGTTATAGTCCTCTCCTTTGCATCCAATCGCCCCGAGGTCATAGAGATGCTCGCGGATATAGATGCGCACTACGATATGCTCGTGCCCGATATGCCCGTAGCGGGTGAGGACGAGTATTTTGACCGCGAGTTTTTCAATTCTCACTATGACGAAATGATGCGCGCCTACAACGCTTTAGCCGATGCGGATTCTAAAAATTGCTTCGCCGCTATCGTAAGCTACCGCTTAAGCGGTAGAATGTCCTACCTTCTCGGCGCGTATTCAACAAAGGACGAGCTTTATTCGCTCCTTAACCCCGAGTACATTCGCTCCTACGTCGATGCCGGAGCATATAACGGCGACACCCTCGTCGAGGCTATCAAATATTTTCCGCATCTCGATCGCGCAATAGCCATCGAGCCCGACCCCAAGAACTTCAAAAAGCTTGATAAGTTCATTTCCACACTCGACACCCCCACCGTCGCCGCCCATAACGCCGCGGTATACGATAATTGCACCGATGCAACCTTTATCTCAAGTGGCAATCGCAACTCCTCGGTTTCATCCACCGCGTCCTTCGAGCATAAGACGAATGACGTCACCCTCGTGACCGTCGATAGCCTCGTCGATGGGGAAGTGGACTATGTAAAATACGACGTCGAGGGCGCGGAATACGAGGCACTCCTCGGCACGGATAAAACCATCCGCACCTACACTCCCGCGCTGCTCGTATCTCTCTACCACCGCAGCCGCGACGTGTTCTCACTCGTTAATTACGTAGCCGACCTCTACGGCGGCAATTACGATCTATATATGCGCAGGCTCTACTGTCTTCCCGCGTGGGAGCTTGACCTTGTCGCAATACCAAAGAAATGGAAATAAAAATGAAAAGACCCGAAATACTATCCCCCGCAGGCAACTTTGAAAAAATGAAGTCCGCCATTCTTTACGGCGCAGATGCCGTATACCTCGCAGGACAAATATTCGGTATGCGTGCCGCCGCCGACAACTTCTCCCTTGAGGAGCTCGACGAGGCGGTGAAATACGCCCACGAGCGCGGTGTCCGCGTTTACCTAACGGTAAATACAATGCCCCGTGAGCACGAATATCCGCTTTTGCGCGAATATTTTGCCAGCCTTAAAAATATAGATGTAGATGCACTCATAATTGCCGATATCGGTGTGCTTATGCTCGCGCGCGAGATGCTCCCCGACGTCGAGATACATATCTCAACACAGGCAAACACCGTCAGTGCCGCCGCTTGTCTTGCATGGCAAAAGCTCGGTGCAAAGAGGGTAGTGCTTGCTCGCGAGTTGACCCTTGATGAGATCAAGGCGATCCGCGCCGCGATACCCGACGATCTTGAAATTGAGTGCTTCGTTCACGGCTCAATGTGCGTTTCCTACAGTGGCCGCTGCCTGCTCTCAAACCACATAATCGGCAGAGACGGCAACCGCGGTATGTGCGCCCAGCCTTGCCGCTGGAACTATACCATTCGCGGCTATGAAATAGTCGAGGAAAAACGCCCCGATTTCGCCATTCCCGTCGAGGAGGTAAACGGCGAGACCTTCATTCTTTCCAGCCGTGATACCTGCACCATCGAGCATATTCCCGAGCTTATCGAGGCAGGCATCAACTCCTTCAAGATCGAGGGAAGAATGAAATCTGCTTACTATACCGCCGTTGTCACAAACACCTATAAAATGGCGTTTGACAGTTATTTTTCGGGCAGATTTGAATATGATCCGAGATGGTATCGCGAGCTCGAGTCGGTCAGCCACCGTGACTATCACACCGGATATTACTTCGATGACTCCCATACGAACGCAAATACCTCCTCCACAACCGGCTATATAAAGGATAAGGCGTTCCTCGCCGTAGTCCTCGATTACAACCCCGAAACAGGTGAGGCTCTTATGTCGCAGCGCAACAAGATGTGCGCCGGCGACTCCATCGAGCTTCTCACCCCCGGCTCCTGTGGCACCCCCCTTGTAGCCGCTGAGCTTTACGACGAAAAGCACGAGCCTATCGACTCCACCCCCCACCCGTATA
>JAZRAF010000042.1:0-2359 GCA_045634425.1 Eubacteriales bacterium
CGCTTGCCCCTCCGACTTGATAAGATAATGATAAATCTGATTTTTGTAAGCGTGGGCACGCTTAAGGAGGGATCCCTCAAGGAGGCGTGCGCTGAGTATAAAAAATCACTTTCGCAATTTGCGAAAGTCGATGAGGTCAATATAAAGGAAGAGACCATCCGCAACGAAGACGATGCGACGGAGATTGCGCGTGCGCTTGCGGCGGAGGGTGAAAAGATACTTGCGGCGATGCCGAAGGATGCGTACAAGATCGCGCTGTGCGTTGAGGGAGTGCAGTATGACTCCCCCGCCCTTGCGAAGATCGTTGAGCGCGCGTGCGACGGCACGGGAAAGATAGCGCTTGTTATAGGCTCGTCACACGGACTTTCTGACACGGTAAAGTCAAAGTGCGATCTGAAGCTTTCGGTATCTAAGCTTACCTTTCCGCATCAGCTGATGCGCCCACTTCTTTACGAGGTTATATACCGCTCGTTCAGCATTATTGCGGGCAAGAGGTATCACAAGTGATCACTCTGTGATCTCATTTGGGAAGTTGCGGGACATTGAGGCATTGGAATACGCCTTGATGCCTGTGACTTCCTTTATTATTTTTATAAAGGCGGGAATTTCGACGACGGTGTCCTCGCTAGCAAGCTCGGTTTCCATTATTGCGGTGCTCTTCCAATTCGGGTAGATATCTATCTCGAATAGCTGGCCGCGGTAGGTGAAGGTATGACGGGTTTTGATCACGGGCGTGGCATCCTTGGCGACGTCCGCGCTGAGGGTGAGAAACTCGGACTTTGTGATCTCGTGCTCGTCCTCATAGGCGCTCATACCGCTGATGCGCACCTTTTTGGTTTCGGTGTATTTAGTTACGCCGCCCTTTGTGCGCGAGCGGACACGGTGGGTAACGTGGGGCGCGGAGTTAAGGTATATTTGCACGATGTCGGATGCGGTGTAATCAGGCTCGCCCTGTATGGCGGTGACGTCGGGCATTGCGATGATATATTTGCGCTCTATTTCTATATGGTCGGTCATTTTGATCTTCCTTTTTAAGTTCGTTTACTATTAAATTGTAGCATATCGGTGCGTTTTTTTCAAGTAGCGGAAGATTTATTTTCTTGCTATTGACATTTTTGTTTTTTTGTGTTAGAATATATAGGAAATAATATGATCCTACACGGAGGATAGAATAAATGGCAAAGTCACGCGAGCATCTTACAGACGAGCAGATAGCTAAGAAAAAGAAATTGCAGGCGATCTGGGATAAGGTTACCACCGGTATTCTTATTCTCCTTTTGTGCTCTCCCGCAGCTATTCTCGGATATATTTTCTACTGGTTCCTTAGCAAGTAATAAGGTATGGAAAAGCCGCACCGAATTGGTGCGGCTTTCTATTTTTTCAGACAGTCGGGGGACGCCTGTCCCTACGAAGGATACGGAGTGGAATGGATATAAAAAAGTGCGACCGAGATGGTCGCACTTTTTGTTTTATTGTTTAATTACTCAGCCTTGGGAGCGGCGTCCTTCATAGAGAGGTTCATTCTGCCCTTCTCGTCAGTGCCGAGGAACTTAACGCGAACGGTATCGCCAACTGCAACCACGTCCTCAACCTTTTCGGTTCTCTCCTTCTGAAGCTTGGAGATGTGAACGAGGCCTTCCTTACCGGGAGCGTACTCAACGAACGCGCCGATAGGAATGATGCGGGTTACCATACCCTCGTAGGTCTCGCCTACAACGGGCTCGAATACGATAGCGTCGATGATAGCCTTAGCCATATCTGCGCTGTCGCGGTTAACTGCAGCGATGAAGATAGTACCGTCATCCTGAATGGCGATCTTTGCGCCGGTGTCAGCGGTGGTCTTCTGGATAACCTTACCGCCCGAACCGATAACCTCACGGATCTTGTCGGGATTGATGTGCATGGTGATCATCTTGGGAGCGTAGGGAGAAACCTCAGCTCTGGGCTCTGCGATAGCGGCGAGAAGGATCTTGTCGATGATCTCGTCTCTACCCTGGTGAGTAGTTTCAAGAGCCTGCTTGATGATCTCGGGAGTAAGACCGTCGATCTTAAGGTCCATCTGAATAGAGGTGATACCCTTGTGAGTACCTGCAACCTTGAAGTCCATATCGCCGTAGAAGTCCTCAAGACCCTGGATGTCGATCATGGTATCCCAAGAGCCGTCCTCAGCGGTGATAAGACCGCAGGAAATACCTGCAACGGGAGCCTTGATCGGAACACCTGCGTCCATAAGAGCAAGGGTAGAACCGCAAACAGAGCCCTGCGAGGTAGAACCGTTAGAGGAAACTACGTCGGAAACGAGTCTGATTGCATAAGTCGGAGGCCAAGCGGTCTTAGGAAGACAAGGCACTTCCACAAC
>JAZRAF010000043.1:0-12144 GCA_045634425.1 Eubacteriales bacterium
ATTGGCTTTGATAAAACGTATATCCCATCGGTACATATCGGGTTATATGAGAAGTACGGCTACACCTACATAAAAGATATAGTGAATTACGGTGGAGATATTGACCGCTTGTATGCTAAGGAATTAAGATAGTTATTGATAAATTCCAATTTATCGAACAGAATAGAACTAACCCCGAAAGATCTTCAAAAATCTGTCGGGGATTTCTATTTGTTTACTGAGAAGCACCCATTCTGTGCCTTTTTTTATTTTCTTCCAAAAATCTGCACCCTTTCGGTGATTTCGGGCGTTTATATATACGTATGCTTTTTGAGTAACAGACAGCGTTGGAGGATTTTGAATTGAAGGAAATTACGTACGGAGTGCGAGAGGAGATCTACCGTTTGGGTGATGAAAGGCGAGCGGCGTTCGGGATAGTTGCGTATGCGTTTGCGGAGCTTGACGGGACGGCAACCGTGGTCGCCGAGGTGGGTGACGTGACGGGAAAAATCGGTGAAATTGACAGGCTTGTGCGCCTTTGCAACAAGGCGGAGCTTAGGCCCGAGATGCTACGCGACTTCGTGTGTGAATTTCTTTGAGATAAAATGTAAAAAAATATTAAAAATTATTAAATTTGATGTTGAATTTTGCGATTCGTTATGATATGATATATGTGGTGAGAATAGTATATATCAGTACTATCTTCAGTACGGTTATTTTTGGTTGATTGGATCTTACGATGGAGCAAATAAAAAACGGTCTTTTAGACTTTTTAAAAAGGAATAAGGCGGCTATATTAAAGTTTGCGCTTATGCTGCTTACGGTCGTGCTTATCTCGACTGTAACCTTCCTTTTGCTTATGGCGTTCGGTATTGTACATTTTGATGACGGAATGCATTTCAACATTGAGGTGTTCAAGGCGTTCAGAAGCTCGTGGTACGGATGGATAATATTCATCCTGTTACAGACGATACTCAGTATACTTTTATGCATCGTTCCCGGTGCTTCGATGGCGTTTATACTTCTTAGCCAGGCGCTTTACCCCACGTCGTGGGAGGCGTTCATACTCTCGTTTACAAGCGTTATGATCTCGAGCGCTATGATGTATATCGTTGGTCGCTCGGGCGGTTACAAGATATGCACCCACATCCTTGGCGCTGAGGACTGTGAAAGGTCGCTTACCCTGCTTCGTAACAAGGGTACGGTGTTCTTCCCTCTTATGATGATGTTCCCCATCTTTCCCGACGATGCGCTCGTTATGATCGCAGGCACGCTTAAGATGTCGCTTAAGTGGTTTATCCCCTCTATCGTTATCGGCAGAGGCATTGGTATTGCGACGATCATCTTTGGACTCTCGATCGTTCCCTTTGATAAGTTCACGAATATATTCCACTGGATAGCATTCGTGCTTATATGCCTTGTGCTTGTGGTGCTGGTCTTTATTGCGGCGAACAAGCTTAATAAGTATATGGAAAGAAAGCGCAACGAGCACGCTGCGGCGAATAATTCCGAGGAAAAATAATACATATTACCGACGGTCGGCTATTCTCTTGCAGACCGTCGATATTTTTTTGCTTTTGCGGTTGATTTTTGCTTTTTAATATGCTAGAATACAACTGAACATTATATTCAAGGAGGCTGTTATGTCTATTCATTTTGACAACGGCACAAAAACATTTTACCTTGACGGTAAGAACGTTACCTACGCATTTTTTATCAACAATTACGGCTATGCCGAGCATCTTTACTTTGGCAAGAGGATCGGCCACGACCTTCTGCTTTATACTCGCGCAACAAACCCCGGAACAATGAAGGCAACTACCCCCGGCGGATTCGCGCAGGACGGCATTTTCTCATTTAACTCTATGGGCTCAGAGCTTGCATTCTTTGGCACGAGTGATTACAGAGAGCCTTGCGTTGAGGTCAAGAATCCGATCGGTGACAAGATAACCACACTGCTTTATGACGGATATGATATACTGAAGGAAAAGCCTGCGATAAGCGGTATGCCCTCGATGGACGGCGGCGAGACGCTTGTTTTGCACCTTTACGACAAGGTATCTGATTTTGCGGCCGATCTTTACTACACCGTTTACGACGACTGTGACGTTATTGCAAGAAGAATAGTATACAAAAACTACGGCGAGGACACGGTAACGCTTGAGCGCGCTTACTCCTTCACTATGACTCTGCCCGACGGTGAGTACGATATGCTCTCGCTGTATGGCGGTTGGGGTAACGAAAGACAGCAGGACAGAATGCCCCTGCGCCACGGTGTTACAAGAATCGACTCAAAGCGCGGCTCGTCAAGCGCGGCGCTTAACCCCTTTATCGCAATAATGACTCCCGATGCGACCGAGACTCACGGCGAGGCGTACGGCTTTAATCTCGTATATTCTTCGTCCTATGCACTTACAGTTGACCGCACCCCCTCGAATCACGTTCTGGTTACGGGCGGTATCAACGACTTTGAATTTGAGTGGCCGCTTGGGGCGGGCGAGGAGTTTGAAACACCCGAGATAGTTATCGCATTCTCCGACGAGGGACTTGGCGGAATGAGCCGCACCCTTCACGATGCGTATAGAGAGCATCTTGTCGACAAGAGGTATGCAAAGGCAAAAAGACCCATACTTATAAACAACTGGGAGGGCACGCGCTTTGCCTTCACTATGGAGAAGCTGCGCGGAATAGTTGACTCGGTCGAGGGCACGGGAATTGACACCTTCGTGCTTGACGACGGCTGGTTTGGCAAGCGTGACGATGCGACCTCCGGCCTTGGCGACTGGTTTGTAAATGAGAAGAAGGTCGAGGGCGGTCTTGGCGCGTTTATCGACTACGTACACGCAAAGGGAATGAAGTTCGGACTTTGGTTTGAGCCCGAGATGATCAGCGAGGACTCTGACATTTTCCGTGCGCATCCCGAGTACGCTATCGGCAGGATACCCGGACGTGAGAGCTGCCGCGCGAGATTCCAGCTTATGATGGATCTTACCAAGCCCGAGGTGCGTGACTATATAGTTGAATCTATCAACAAGATCATTCGTGAATACAAGCTCGACTACGTTAAATGGGATTTCAACAGAAACGTGACCGAGTTCTACTCACAGGGCAGACCTGCAGAGGAGCAGTACGGCTTTGCGCACAAGTATGCGCTCGGTCTTTACGACATTTGCGAAAGGATCATCAAAGCAAACGGCGAGGTATTCTTTGAGGGATGCTCGTCGGGCGGTGCGAGATTTGACCCCGCTATACTCTACTACTTCCCCCAGACCTGGGCATCTGACGACTCGGACGCTGAGGAGAGAACGTTTATTCAGTACGGTACATCCTTCGCATATCCCCTCTCGTCGATGAGCTGCCACGTTTCGGCAGTTCCGAACCACCAGGTCAACAGAATGACTCCCTTCCAGACCCGTGCGGACATCGCACACCTCGGCGCGACCGGATACGAGCTTGATGCGACTGAGTTTACCGACGAGGACAAAGCCGCCGTGAAGGTACAGGTCGAGCAGTACAAGGAGATCGAGGATCTTATCATTGAGGGCGACCTTTATCGCATTGATAACCCGAAATACTCCAACTATTTCAGCTGTGCGGTGGTATCAAAGGACAAGAGCCGCGCGCTTCTGACCTGTTACAGACGTATGTTTAAACTTAACACGGGTACCCACCGAGTACGTATGCAGGGACTTGACCCGAAGAAAAAATACTTCGTGCGCGAGCTTGGAATAATCCTTTCCGGTTCGACTGCGATGAGCGTAGGCATTGTGCCCGCCTTCACGCGTAACGATTTCTCGAGCGCAACCTATCACTTTGAAGAAAAGTAAAAATAAAGGACGGAGAGCCGTGAGCTCTCCGTCTTTTTCGTTATAAAAGTATTTCCTTATTGGTGCCGTAGAATACGTCGGGGCGGGCGGATACGTATTTACAAAAGTCCTCAAATTCGCCCCACGTATTGTTAATATCGAACTCATAGGAGTGTCCCCAGATGTAGAATACTCCCTCCTCTTCCCTCTCGAAGAAATCGCGGGCGAGGCTATAATTATTATGGAAGTCGAGGTGGAATGCGGTGGGCTTATAGCGGTAGAGGTCTTCCTGGGGCAAGAAGCTGTATCCGAGGGATATAGTACGGGCATACTTGATACCCGTGTGACTTTTTATGAGCCTTGCGACCCTGTCGTTGTAGTTCATTCCGCCGCCGGGATACGCCATTCCGACGACCTCATAGCCGACGATATCGGAGAGGTTAAGGCGGTCGCGCTCGACCTGTCTTATCACCTCGTCATCGGGAAGAGGGGGGAGGTGCGGATGGGTGAGAGTGTGGGCCGCGACCTCGTGGTTTTTGTATATCGAGGCAAGCTCGGATGCGGGGATCTTGGTGTGGTTGACCTCCTTGCCCTCACGGATGAGCATACCGTCCTTGCCGAGGAGCTCGGAGTTCAAGTTAAAGGTCGCTTTGAGGCCGTATTTGTCGAGGATCTCAATAAGGCGGATGTCCTGCGTTACCGCATCGTCATAGCTGAAGGTTATCGCTTTCTTTTTTCCGTTCCACATAATTTTATTCTCTCCAATCTTTATTTGTATAGTCCTTGCCGCCGAAGTGGGCAACAAGGAGGCAGTTGTCGGAATAGGTGTTGTTTTTAAAGGTTATCTGTGCTTCAATTTCGGGTGGGATTATGGAATATATAGCCGCGCCGACGGGCGAGTCCTCAAAGACGTTATTGGCTATAAGCAGGCTGCCGTCCTCGGGCGGTGTGAACATGCGCCAGATGAAGATATGGTGACCCATAGGCTGAGGCCATATTTCAGAGCGGCGCGGGAGCTGCTCGCCAAGCATACCGAAGCCGCAGCCGGCGTTGCGGCAGATATTGCCCTCAAAGGAGGATGCGACCATCATTTGAGCACGGTATTCAAACGCCGCCATGCTATACGTGTCAAAAAGGTTATTGCGACAATGGAAATTGCGTGCAGGGGGTGTTTGGCGGTCGGGACCCTGGTGAGTCACGCAGGAATCGTAGATGTTTTTAAAGACGTTGTTTTCGATAAGGATATTTTCTGCGCCGATCCAGAACTCTACCGCATTGCCGAAGCGGATGCGCTTTTCCCTATCCCAAGCGCAGCCGCCGATGTTTTTGAAAAGGCAGCCACGGACGGTGACGTTTTTGGTGTCGCCGACGCCGGTAACGGCATGCACACCCGAGTTCATAAAGCAGAGGTTTTCAATAACGACGTTTGACTTAAGACTGCAAATGCAGCGCGTGCCGTAGGGTGCGGCCTCGATATGCGTGTAGAGCTCGGCAGGGTTGCCGACGGAGTACAAAAGCACCTCCTGGGGAGATACCGAATTTCCGTAGTTTTTGTTGCACTCGGAGAAGCGGGAGTCAAAGAAGTCACCCTGCCCTGCAAGAGAGGCTTTATCCCAGCGGAGTGTGGCGGTGCACTCGTCGGTATTGAATATGAAATTACCGACCTCGGTGGGGATATCCTTGGCTAAGCGCCAGACGTTTTCACGCTCGGTCTTTACCCAATATTCGGGGCGGCTGAGGTCGAAGGAGACACAAAAAACGGGCAACGTACCCTCGCCGTATGAGCCATAGGTGATCGGAGCGCCATCCTCACCACCGGTGATAACAAGGGGCTCGCGATGCTCGGTGCCGCACTTAAAGAGAACGGTGTCGCCGGGGAGAAGATGCAGGATCTTATAATCGCGGACGGCTTCATCGAAAGAAAGACCGGTGCTGTCGAGGGCGCCGTTTATATTATCAATATAGTAGGTTGCCATAATGCCTCCAAATAGCTTATGACTTAATTTTATCACCGCGCATATATTTTGTCAACATTATTGACAAGTATTTTTTAAAGTGTTATACTATGGGCATACAGAGAGAAAAGGAGCGTGCAAGGATGCGCCAATACATTACCGACTTTATGAATGAATACGAGCTTGGCCCGCGTGAGAGAGTGGCGATAGCGATAGCCTACGAGCGTATAAACGAGGCCGCCGAGGCGCGCGACAGATTTCAGCGCATTCTTTCGGGATATGATAAAAACACCGACTATATCACCCCCGAGCTTATATCCGAGGTCGAGCTTATCGCAAAGGCGGCAGGTGTGCACCTTTATACTGCGGAGCTTGTGACGTGCATAGCGCTTACAAGGATGCTCAGAGTAAGGCTTGCGCAGCTTGGCGTGAGCAAGAAGAGCATCAGCCTGACGATTGCCGACTTCACCTACAAGATCAAGGAATGCGAGGAGATGTACGGCATTGTCGGAATTGACGTTTGGTCGTGGTATACAAAATTTTTCAGTCTGCGTATCGTTGCGTTCGGAAGACTTCAGTTTGAGGTGCGCGAGTATAGCGGCGGCACGTATAAGAAGGGCGAGAAGGTACTGAAGAACGGCGATACCGCGCTTAGCGTGCATATCCCGAGAAACGGCGAGCCGCTTGACGAGAAGCTTTGCAACCGTGCTTATAAGGAAGCGAAGGCGTTCTTCTGCAAGCTGCTTGGCGTAGAGGATATCGCATTTATGTGCATATCCTGGCTGCTTTACGAAAAGAACCGCGAGTTTCTGCCACCGACGTCAAACATCGTAAAGTTTATGAACCGTTACGATATAGTAGAAACTATCCCCTCCGCCGACATAGCATCGGCGCCTATCAAGTTTATATTCTTAAGGAAGAATGATACTCCTATAAGTGAGCTTCCCCGTGGCTCCTCGCTGCAGCGTGCGTATGCCGAGCTAATGGAGAATGGCGGCCTGCCGGGGTGCGGAAAGGGCGTATTTTTCCTTCAGGAGCCTCAAAAAGCGTGACACGGGTACGTACTAAGCGTAAAACTATATAGAAAAAGAGTGCAAGGAACAAATTCCCTGCACTCTTTATTTTTGATTACTTCTTGTAGAAGTTGGTGGATCTGGTTACGGTTGCGGGAGGAGCGGGATCGATCTTTCTGTCAGCGATCTCAAGGATGTCCTCAGGGCGGATCCAGGGCTTGTTCTGGATAGCACTGGTCTCCTCGTGAGTGAGGTAACCCTTGTATGCGGTAAGGCTGCGGCGGTAGAAGCCGTCCTTAACGCAGCACTCCTTAACACCGTCGTTGAGGATGCTAAGGATCATAGGAAGCATCTCAGCAGCGTATGCAACGGAGGTGGTGTTAGCAACTGCACCGGGGATGTTAGCAACACAGTAGTGAACGATGCCGTTTACTACGTATCTGGGGTTGTCGTGGTGAGTCTCGTGGCTGGACTCGATAGCGCCGGGATCGTCGTTGGAGATATCAACGAGAACGGAGCCGGGCTCCATAAGCTTAAGCATTTCCTTGTCGATGAGGAAATCCTTTCTCTGCTTAGGCCACTTTACGCAGTTAAGCACCATATCGGTCTGAGGAAGAACGGACGCGATGTTCTCCTTAGTGCAGTACATAGTGTTAACGCGGCTGTTGTACTGATAAAGCACGTTACGAAGAATGCCGGGGTTGATATCCATAACGGTGCAGTTTGCGCCAAGGGCGTGAAGCACGGAAAGTGCGCCCTGACCAACAAGACCGCAACCGAGAATAAGAACGTTCATAGCGGGTGCGCCTGCGAAGCCGCCAACGAACTTACCCTTACCGCCGTTGATGGAAAGCATAGACTCAAGTCCGAAGAGTGCGCCCTGCTTACCTGCTGCCTCACAGTTGGGGGAGCCGAAGCGGTGTGCATCCTCAGCGGTGAAGGCGATACACTTGCTCTCAAGGATCGCGTCAACCTCCTCGGGATGGCCTGCGGGATGGATACAACCAAGGATGATCTGATCCTCTCTCATAAGAGGATACTCGCAGGGGAAGAACTCCTTAACCTTTGCGACCATATCACACTTAGCGTAGATCTCTTCCATAGTTTCAACTATGGTAGCACCTGCAGCGATATACTTCTCATCAGGGAAGCCTGCGCTCTTACCGCAGTCGTGCTGAGCATAAACGGTGTGGCCTGCAGCAACGATGCTTGCGACCTCAGCGGGGGTACAGATAACTCTGTATTCGCCCTCTTTAATTTCCTTTAAGATACCAAAAGTCATTACCTTTTTCTCCTTGTGTGGGTTAAAACAACTGTGTTTAAGTGATACCCGTGTAAAATTTTAATGAGGTTTATGCGTTTGCTGCCTTAACGATAGCAGTAAACTTGTCAGTCTTGAGGGATGCGCCGCCGATGAGACCACCGTCATCGTTTACCTTAGAAAGAAGCTCTGCCGCGTTAGCGTCGTTCATAGAGCCGCCGTACTGAATGGTGATAGCCTCAGCAGCCTCAGCGCCGTAGAGAGATGCAACGGTGTTACGGATAACGCCGCAGGTCTCGTCTGCCTGCTCGGGGGTTGCGGTAAGGCCGGTACCGATAGCCCATACGGGCTCGTAAGCGATGATAACGTTCTTAAGCTCGTCAGCACTGATGCCGGCAAGGTCAAGCTTGGTCTGCATGGAAACTACCTCGTCGGTGATGCCGGCAAGTCTTTCCTCCTTAACCTCACCGAGGCAAAGGATAACCTTAAGGCCTGCTGCAAGAGCAGCCTTGGTGCGCGCGTTTACAGTCGCATCGGTCTCGCCAAAGTACTGTCTACGCTCGGAGTGACCGATTACAACGTACTCAGTGCCGATCTCGCAAAGCATCTTTGCGCTGATCTCACCGGTGTACGCACCGCTCTCAGCGAAGTGAACGTTCTCAGCACCGATCTTAATGTTAGTGCCCTGTGCAGCCTCAACTGCAGTAGCAATATCTACGTAAGGAACGCAAAGCACGATATCGCACTTGTCCATTCCCTTAACCATGGGAGCAAGCTCGGTGATGAACGCCTTAGTCTGGCTAGGGGTCATATTCATCTTCCAGTTGCCCGCGATTACTGTTCTTCTCATTTTTTTAAAATGTCCTCTTAGATTTTTGTGATGTTAGTAGATTGATAACGGAATTTTTGAGGGAATTATGTTGTTTTTCGGGCCGAAGGCGTAGTTACCTACGTCGAGCCAGCCCGAAAACAGCGGAATTCACCAAAAATTACTTATCAAGAAGGCAGGATACGCCGGGGAGATCCTTACCCTCAAGGAATTCAAGAGATGCACCGCCACCGGTAGAGATGTGGGTGATCTTGGAGGCGTAGCCGAGCTGCTCGCATGCTGCTGCGGAGTCGCCGCCGCCTACGATGGTGATTGCGGAGCTATCTGCAAGTGCCTGTGCTACTGCGATGGTACCCTTTGCAAGAGTGGGGTTCTCAAATACGCCCATAGGACCGTTCCAAACAACGGTCTTTGCGGAGAGAACTGCATCTGCGAAGATCTTTGCGGTCTTGGGACCGATATCCATACCCTCCTTGTCAGCGGGGATCTTGTCGGTATCAACGTACTCGATCTCGATCTCAGCATCGATGGGGTTGGGGAAGTTGTCAGCAACTGCGTTGTCGATGGGGAGAAGAAGCTTAACGCCCTTCTCTTCTGCCTTTGCCATCATTTCCTTGCAGTAGTCGGTCTTGGTCTCGTCGAGGAGGGACTTACCTACGCCGTAGCCCTTTGCAGCTGCGAAGGTGAATGCCATACCGCCGCCGATGATAAGGGTGTCAACCTTGGAAAGAAGGTTGTCGATAACGTTGAGCTTGTCAGCAACCTTTGCGCCGCCGAGGATAGCAACGAAGGGACGCTCGGGGTTGGAGAGTGCCTTACCCATAACGGAAATTTCCTTCTGGATGAGGTAACCGCAAACTGCGGGAATGTAATCAGCGATACCAGCGGTGGAGGAGTGAGCTCTGTGAGCTGCGCCAAATGCATCGTTGACAAAGAGGTCTGCCATGGATGCAAGCTCCTTAGAAAGGGTGGGATCGTTCTTGGTCTCGCGAGCGTCGAATCTGGTGTTCTCGATAAGAACTGCCTTACCAGCCTCGAGAGCAGCGATCTTTGCCTTAGCGTCAGGACCTACGATGTCATCAGCGAAGGTAACGGTGCCCTCACCGAGGAGCTCGTTAAGACGAGCGCAAACGGGAGCGAGAGTAAACTTCTTCTTGTCGTTCTTGAGTGCCTTTGCAAGGTACTCAGCAGTAGCGGCTGCGCGCTCTGCCTCGGGAAGAGCCTCAACTGCCTTCTTCTCCTTCTTGTCAAGGCCGAAGCCCTCAGTAAGGATAGCGTGGGGCTTGCCCATGTGAGAGGAGAGGATAACCTTTGCACCGTTGTCAAGCAGGTACTTGATAGTGGGGAGTGCGCCGACTATTCTCTTGTCGGAGGTGATAACACCATCCTTCATAGGAACGTTGAAATCGCAACGGACAAACACTGTTTTGCCGGATACTTCAACGTCTTCAATTGTTTTCTTGTTATAAGCTGCCATAAGTTTTTCTCCTTTGGTAATTTTTTTCCTTAAATATTGTAGCACAATATTTTTCAAGAGTCAAGGAAAATCGTTAAAAATAAAACAAATAAAAATATTTTAAATTATTTTTGAGTTTATTTACTTTTGTTGCTATAACCTTTATAGACAAATATTGACAAAATTGTTTTTTAATGCTATAATACCCCTCAGGAATACGCCTAACCCCCAAAAAAGGAGAGCAAAAAAGCAAATGAACGTAAAAGAAGATGCTCGAGTAAAGAAAACAAAGGAAAAACTTTTTTCGTCTTTCAGAGAGCTACTGAAGGAAAAGAAATTTGAAGATATTACTATTCAAGAGGTTTGTGAGCATGCCGAGGTAAGAAGGGCTACCTTCTACAAGCATTTTGACGATAAGTACGCCTTTCTTGCGGCGATGACGAAGTCTATCATCCAGAGATTTGATGCCTGGATGAGCAGAAGCAAGCTTAAGGGCTACCCTATCGAATATCATATTGAGTACCAGAGAAAGCTTGTCAGATTCCTTATAGAAAATGAGGATATGGTTGACCTTGTACTCAAGAGTAATATGATGCCGAATATGGTGAACATAATCGTGCACGAGAATTACCAGGTGCTTATTGAGCGCCTTGAGCACAGCGTGGAGAACGGCGAAAAGCTTATTGCGCCTATCTCGTCGGTGGCTACTATGCTTGCGGGCGGTATCGGAAACGTTATCATAAGATGGTTCGTTGACGGAAAGCCTACCCCGGAGCAGGACCTCAATGCTGAACTTGAGTGCATCATAAGAGCTATGTTCGTTAAATAAAAAAAGAGCCCGGACGGGCTCTTTCTCATAAGGAAGTTTATTTTCTCTTGTATGGACAGGCGGTCTACTGCGGCTCGGTCACGCCACGGCTCTGACAACCGCATAGGGTTGTCATTCACTACCGTGTCGCCGCTTTGCTACCTCGACTGTCCGCAAAGGTATAAATGCAACGCAGAAAACAAATACGTACCCCGACAGACCATTAAAAATCTGTCGGGGTTTATTATTCGATAAATTGGAATTTGTCGGTTGTATATTATACTCTTAATTTTCCTCGTACGGACGAATGCGAAGCGTTGCGCCAATCGACTCGCAAATCTTACGGCTAAGCTCTTGCTCATCCTTGCTCGTCACAACATCCACAACGGTCATAATAACTTCGGGCACGTACTTGGTGCAATCCTTTGCAAAGCTTAACATTGCATCATATGAGTTAATGCCGAACTTAGGACGAACTAATTTTAAATAATCGACCTTGTTAGTTGCGTTCAAGCTGATAGAAACGGTGTCAATCAGCCCCTTTAGCTTATGAGCTACTTTATCTCCGTAAATTAAATCTGCAAGACCGTTTGTGTTAATGCGCGTTTTTGTTTTTCCGTTTGATTTTATGTGGGCGGCAACCTGCAAAAGCTCATCCAAGCGCTCGGTAGGCTCGCCATAACCGCAAAATACAATCTCGTCGTATTTTTCCAAATCCCAAGAATCTATACTATCGCAAATTTCTTTTACAGTTGGCTCTCTCTCAAGCCAAAGAGAGTTGGAGTTGAAAACATGATCTTTGTTGTGCCTCAAGCAAAACACGCAGGCACATGGACACCTGTTAGTTATATTTACGTATATCGAGTTTCTGCCTGCATAAGTTATGGTCATCATCTATTATAGTCCTCTAACAGCTTTTTCTTGATGTTGTATTTATCCATTGCCAAACCTGCAACTACGAAAAGGATGCTGCTTGCTACCGCTTGAATAATCGAGCCGGGGATTCCTGACAAGGAAGCTATGAAACTACCGGTAAT
>JAZRAF010000044.1:0-2302 GCA_045634425.1 Eubacteriales bacterium
TACTTTGGCGGCCACCTCTTCCGCGGCAACCGCTCGACCAAGGTGTCGGCTGACGACCTTGAGGCGTTCGCATCCCCCAACTATCCCAAGCTTGCCGACGTCGGCACGGCTATCACCTACCGCAAAAAGTTCCTGCTTAGCGGCGGGGAAGGGCCCCTCTCTCTTTTCGAGGTTGGAAACGTGCCCATCGCGGTAATAAAAATGTTCCCCGGCTTTTCCTACGACCTGCTTGCGGCGGTGCTTGACGGCGGCGTGCGCGGCATAGTGCTTGAGGCATTCGGCGCGGGCAATATTCCCGACGGTCACTCGCTTGCCCCCCTGCTTCACGCAGCACGCGAGCGTGGCACGGTCATCGTAGTTACCTCTCAGTGCGGCAAGGGAAAGGTCGAGCTTGGTGCTTATGCGGCAAGTATGTATCTCACCGCGGCGGGCGCTGTCAGCGGACTTGATATGACCACCGAGGCCGCCGTTGCAAAGCTCTACTATCTCTTTTCGAAGTACAACGATGCCGACACCGTAAAGGAGCTTATGGAGCGCGATCTTCGCGGCGAGGTATCCATCGAGGAATAATTTTTAAAAAATATATAAAAATACTTGAAAATACAAATAAATTGTGCTAGTATATAATACGCTAACAAATGGGCTGTCGTCTTTTTTGATGACAGCCCAATAAAAATGACTTTATAAAATTGAAAGAGGATCTTTCAGAGGAACATTAATGCAAGTACTTTTAAGTTTGTCCATTGCGCTCTTTGCGGGACTTATGCTCTCCCGTGTGGCAAAGCTTCTTAAGCTCCCTGCCGTAACCGCATACCTCGTTGCAGGTATTCTCGTCGGTCCGTACGTTCTCGGCCTTATCGGCATTCCCGGCATCGGCTTTATCAGCCACGAGGACGTTGCATCCTACTCCATAATCTCTGACGTTGCGCTCGGCTTTATCGCATTTGCGATCGGTAACGAGTTCCGCATCTCTCAGCTTAAGAAGATCGGTAAAAAGGCCACCGTGATCGGTATCTTCCAGGCCGTTGTTGCAACGGTTGTGGTTGATGCGGCGCTCATCGGTCTGCACTTCGTTCTTGGTGAGGACGTGCTTCCTCTCCCTGCGGCAATCATTCTCGGTGCCGTTGCATCGGCTACCGCTCCCGCAGCGACCCTTATGGTCGTAAAGCAGTATAAGGCAAAGGGTCCCCTTACCGATATGCTTCTTCCCGTAGTTGCTATCGACGACGCAGTCGGCCTTGTGCTTTTCGCCGTATCCCTCGGCGTTGCGCGCTCCATCTCTACCGGTAACGTATCCATCGCCGCAGTTATCCTTGAGCCCCTCTTTGAGGTAGTTCTCTCCCTTGCACTCGGTGTTGTGCTCGGCTTCCTTTTCAACTACTCCGAGCGCTTCTTCCACTCCAATTCCAAGCGTCTTGCAATGTCTATTTGCTTCGTGCTTCTGGCTGTTGCGCTCTCCTCTCTTGACTTCCACATCGGTGAAATTCACGTTGCCTTCTCCTCCTTGCTCGTTTGTATGATGCTTGGTACCATCTTCTGCAACGTGTGTGACTTTTCTGACGAGCTTATGGCGCGTGCAGACCGTTGGTCGGGACCCGTGTTAATTCTTTTCTTCGTTTTAAGCGGTGCAGAGCTTGAGCTCTCCGTCTTTAAAAACGGCTGGATCATCCTTATCGGTGTAATTTACATCCTTGCGCGCTCGGTTGGTAAGTACGTTGGCGCATTCGCAAGCTCCAAGATGATGAAGTGTGAGGACACTATCGTAAAATACCTCGGTATCACCCTTCTTCCCCAGGCGGGCGTTGCGCTCGGTATGGCGATGAAGACTAAGACCATCTTCATCGGCGACCTTTCAAATATCGCTACCATCGTTGCTAACATCACCCTCTTCGCAGTTCTTATTTACGAGCTCTTTGGTCCTATGCTCACCAAGATCTCTCTTACCAAGGCCGGCGACATCAAGCCCGAGGAAAAGAAGAGTGCGAGAACCAAGGACACCGTCGAGTTCCGCCGTCCTCACGAGCCCCATCCCAACGAGCACCATCGCTTCTTCCACCATCATAACAAAAAAGGAGAATAAAAAATGGCACTTGAAAGAAAAGATATCGAAGCAAAGTATAAATGGGATCTCTCCGCGATCTACGAAAGCGTTGATGCGTTCAACGCCGAGTTCAAGGTTGCTGAGGGCAAGATCGCCGATTTCAAAAAGCACGAAAAGACCATCACCGCCTCCGCAAAGGATCTCTATAACGCGCTCTCCGATATGGCCGTTATCTGCCGCCTTATCGAAAAGCTTTGGAGC
>JAZRAF010000045.1:0-54999 GCA_045634425.1 Eubacteriales bacterium
GTCACGAAGCTTGAAGTTAATTCTCTCGGTACCGATCTTGTTCTCCTCAAGGAACTTGATCATAGCAGCCTTAGCATCAGCAACGTCAAGACCGTTAAGGAAGCCGGAGTTAACGAGCTTACCGGTTGCAACGTCGGTGAACGCCTCGTTCTGAACGTCGCCGCCTGCAACTACCTCGATGATAGGAAGGTTGAACTTCTTTGCAAACTCCCAGTCACGCTCATCGTGTGCAGGAACTGCCATTATAGCGCCGGTACCGTAGCCTGCAAGAACGTAGTCGGAAACAAAGATAGGAATTTCCTTGCCGGTTGCGGGGTTGATAGCCTTAACGCCCTTGATCTCAACGCCGGTCTTTTCCTTAACAAGCTCGGTTCTCTCGAAGTCAGACTTCTTGGAAGCAGCAAGCTTATATGCCTCGAGCTCGGGAAGGTTGGTGATGATCGAGCTCCACTTCTCTATCATCTCGTGCTCGGGTGCGATTACCATATAGGTTGCACCAAAGAGAGTGTCACATCTTGTGGTATATACTCTGAGCTTATCGCCTGTGGTGGTAGCGAAGTCGATCTCAGCACCGTTGGACTTACCGATCCAGTTGATCTGCTGAGTCTTAACTCTCTCTATGTAGTCAAGACCGTCAAGATCTGAGATAAGTCTGTCTGCATATTCGGTGATCTTAAGCATCCACTGACTCTTTACCTTACGGATAACTGCAGACTGACATCTTTCGCAAACGCCGTTAACGACCTCCTCGTTTGCAAGAACGACCTTACAGGAGGTACAGAAGTTTACTGCCATCTCCTTCTTGTATGCAAGGCCCTTCTCAAAGAGCTTGAGGAATATCCACTGAGTCCACTTGTAATAGTTGGGATCGGTGGTGTTGATCTCACGGGACCAGTCAAAGGAAAGACCGAGCGCCTTAAGCTGAGACTTGAAGCGTGCAACGTTTCTCTCGGTTACGATCTTGGGGTGAATCTTATTCTTGATTGCAAAGTTCTCGGTGGGAAGACCGAATGCGTCCCAGCCCATAGGGAAAAGAACGTTGTAGCCCTGCATTCTCTTCTTTCTTGTAACTATATCAAGTGCAGTATAAGGACGGGGGTGACCGACGTGAAGCCCCTGTCCCGAGGGATAGGGGAACTCTACAAGGGCGAAATACTTAGGAAGCGAGAAGTCCTGCTTTGCTGCGAAGGGCTGCTGCTCGTCCCATTTCTGCTGCCATTTTTCTTCGATTTTCTGATAGTTGTAATTCATTTCTTATTCCTCTGTGCTGTTGATTTTTAATTTGGCGTCAACTCGTGCGACGATTGGGGAAATATCTATTTCCGATCCGGCCGGCATCAGTCTATCCAAGTTATAGAACTCTCTTGATTCCTTATCAAATACGTTAACGATCACGTTTCCGTAATCTACGAGTATCCACGCGTTTCCGCGCTTACCCTCGATTCTCAATGCCTCAACACCCTGCTCTGAGAGCTTGTATGCAACCTCGTCTGCCAAGGCTGCAACCTGTGTAAGGGATCTACCGGTTACGTTGATATAATAATCAGTAATAGGATTCTCTTCGCCAACGTTGTACAGTCGTACGTCTATGGCTTTCTTTTCGATCAGAACCGCTGCCGCTGCCTCAGCAAGCGTAACAGAGTCTGAATTAAACAGTGTCTTATTTGTTGACTCCATTCCAAACCACCTTTCTCCCCCGACGGGAACGATGCGCTTTTGCGCTAATGTATTTTTATCGTAAGAGCTTTGATTGTATCCAATGTCTTAGGATTAACAACCGCTCCTTTTCTAAGAAGGCTGTCGCACGTGCGCTGCATAGCCATTACGCATGCCTTATGCAAGGCATTAACGTTTTCCTCGACATTATCCTTTACCAAAGACAAAAGCATAAACTCGCGCGTTTCAATGCAATCCTTGTACGTGCGCCCCTCTTCAATGTAATCAGCTAAAAAAATTATCTCATCAAATACCGTCATATCAACGCTTCCAACGGTGTGATTAAATACTGCTGACAGAATATTTTGTGTTGCAAATTCGGGAAATTCGCTTTTTATTACGTGCGGTGCGGCATAAGAGTGAAAGATGGGAGGTGCATCTGCACTGTTAAGTGCTATTCCCTCCTCGTTTATCATAGCAATCAGCGTCTCGGTAGGAAGTTCCTTTGCAACATCGTGAAGCAAAGCGGCAGCTATGATCTCGTCCTTATCCTCCGGCAAGCAATAGTCGGCCAGAATACCGGCCATACTGCAGACGCCGAGAGTATGCTCAAATCTCTTGGTCGAAAGTATTGATTTTACCTTGCGCTCCAATGCCTTGATCTCTTTGCCAAAACCACTCATTTATACAAACCTTCTCGCTCTATGTATTCCATAACCGAAAGCGGTACAGAATCAGTTTTACCGGCCGCAGACAATGCCTCACGTACCTCGGTTGAGGAAAGCGTTACGGTATTCATATCAACCGGGATTATTCTGGCATTATACTTCTCTTTATAAAGCTCGGTGCATCTGGCTATCTCTTTTTCCAAAGAAGCATCAGCCTCACGCCTTACGTAGCATATCGTCGCAAGCTTGAATATAGTCTCAGGCGAATACCAACGATCAAGAGTCAGGAACATATCCGTTCCGCAAAGGAAATAAAGCTCGCGGTCGGGGGCAGAGAGCTCGGTAAGCGTGTTAGCCGTATAGCTCTTGCCGCCTCTTGCGATCTCAAGATCGGATACCTGAACGTTTTTGATGTGAGAAAAGGCCAGCTTGCACATATCAAGCCTTTGGCTTGGTGTAACTGTGCCTGCGAAGGTCTTATGCGGGGGAATAAAATCCGGAATTATCATAAGGATATCGGGATCTATTCTACCCGAGAAGGCTTCCGCAGCGGCAACGTGGGCAATATGAGGCGGATTGAACGTACCGCCAAAAATGCCTATGCGCTTTGCTTGCGCGCTCAAATCTCGATCCTCTTTTTCTTCTGTGATTCCTTATAAAGAACAAAGCGAGTTCCAACGCAGGAAACCACGTCACACTCGATCGCCTCGGCGATCTCGTTAGCTGCTTCCTTTGCGGTATAGCCGCTGTTGTCCAATACACGCGCCTTGATAAGCTCACGGGCTTCAAGTGCGTTTGCTATCTGCGTACAAATCTCCTCGGTGATACCGCCCTTTCCGATCTGGAAGATGGTATCAAGATTCTGGGAAAGAGAGCGGAGATACGCTCTTTGCTTGCTTGTTATCATACGTCCTCTCTTTCAAAAAGTGCACTTGCGAATTCTGCGCCGTTAAAGGGCTTCATATCATCGATCTTTTCGCCGACGCCGATGAACTTAACGGGAATGCCGAGCTCCTGCTTTATAGAAAGAACTATGCCACCCTTTGCGGTGCCGTCAAGCTTGGTAAGCACAAGACCCGTGATCTTGGATGCTTCCTTGAACTCCTTAGCCTGAAGAACTGCGTTCTGACCTGTTGTTGCATCAAGAACGAGAAGTGTCTCCTTTGCGGCATCGGGAAGCTCGCGTGCGATTACCCTGTCGATCTTTGCAAGCTCGTCCATAAGGTTCTTCTTGTTATGAAGTCTGCCTGCTGTATCGATGATCAAAACGTCAGCACCGCGGCTCTTAACTGCACCGATAGCATCAAACACAACCGATGCGGGATCTGCGCCTGCGGCCTGCTTTATTATATCAACTCCGGCACGGTCGCACCATACCGTGAGCTGCTCGGCAGCTGCGGCACGGCACGTATCCGCTGCCGCAACAACCACCTTTTTGCCCTGAGATTTCAATTCTGCCGAAATTTTTCCTATGGAAGTTGTCTTTCCGACACCATTGACACCTATAACGAGGATAACTGCGGGCTTGGTGGAGAGGTTAAGAGGCTCGTGGTCACCAACCATCTCACTAAGGATCCCAAAAAGCTCATCCTTTACCGCTTCGGACTCCTTGATGTTCTTATCCTTTACGATATCGCGAAGTCTGTCGAGTATTTCCTCGGTAACGTAGACACCGATATCCGCAGATATAAGTGCCTCCTCAAGCTCCTCAAAAAGCTCTTCATCGACCTTTCTGAAGCTCTTGACTATATTATCTATTTTGCCTACAATGGCATTTTTGGTCTTGTTAAGACCGCTTTTTAATTTATCAAAGAACCCCATCCAAAAGCTCCTTCTGCTTTCCTTCAATTTCTTGTACGTCAAGCTCGATAGCCTGAGAAATACCGCGCTGAGGCATCGTTACACCGTAAAGACGGTCACCGATCTCCATAGTACCGCGGCGGTGGGTGATAAGAATAAACTGAGTTCCATCACCGAAGCGCTTGATATATTCACCGAATCTGAATACGTTAACCTCGTCAAGCGCCGCCTCGATCTCGTCAAGAATACAGAACGGCGTGGGGTTAACCTTAAGAATTGCAAACAGAAGCGCAATCGCAACGAAGGACTGCTCACCACCCGAAAGGAGCGCAAGGCTCTTGATGATCTTACCTGGAGGTGCTGCCTTAATTTCGATACCCGACGTAAGAACGTCCTCGGGATCGGTAAGCTGAAGCTCTGCATTACCGCCACCAAACAGGTCTCTAAAGGTGATACCGAAGTTGTGGTTGATAGCCTCGAATGCGGTTACGAAGCTCGTTCTCATCTCGCTTTCGATACGTGCGATGATGTCTACAAGCTCGGTGTAGGAGTTGGTAAGGTCGGTATACTGTGCATTAAGTGCGTCGTATCTGATCTTAACCTCTGCATATTCCTCGATAGCTGCGGGGTTGTAGCTTCCGAGAGCTCTCAAGCGATTCTTGCAGGAAGTCTGAACTGCTGCAACCTCTTCTCTGTTCTCCGCGGTTACGGGAGGATATTCAAGCTCAACTGCCTGCTCGTAGGTGATCTCATACTCATCCCAAAGCTGGTGTCCAAGCTTCTCCTGCTTCTCCTTGAGCTGTTCAAAACGGTTTTCCGCACGGAGAGTGGATTCCTGAACAACGCTTCTGCTTCTGTTCTTCTCGTCCTTACTCTCACGGATGGAACGGAGCTCGCGCTCGAATTCATCTCCGCCCTTGTCAGTCTCGCTACGGAGCTGCATAAGCTCTCTGATCTTCTTTTCAAGTTCGAGATACTCTGCTTTGTTCTCGGCCTTGATATTATCGATATTATCTCTCTTAGAGGTGAGGTCTCTGATTCTCGCATTCTGAACTGCCTTATCGCTTTCGTGCTCGGCGATACGGTCGTTGAAGCTGTCGATCATCTGCTGAACGCTTTCGATGTCCTTGCGAGCCTCGGCTATCGATATGTAGGTCTCGTTTGCCTTAGCGGCAAGCTCATCGCTGTTTTCATCAAGAACGCCCATCTCTGCGCCGCGCTTAAGTCTGAATTCCTTAAGTGCTGCGATGCGCTCAAGCGCTGCGGAATATTCACCCTCAAGGCGCTTGATCTCCTCCTCGGCCTCGTTCTGCTGACCGATGAGGTTGTTGTAGTCATATTTAAGCTTTTCAAGTATGTTGCAGTTTGCCTCATACTTTGCGTTTGCGTTATCAAGAGCAGCAAACTGAGAACGTGAGAGGGTAAGAAGAAGCTCCTTATCCTGCTCGGCTGCGTGGAGGGCATCCTGAGATGCGGCGAGCTCCTCGTTGATCTCGTTTATAGCATCCGTGGTATCCTTGATCTTGACTGCAAGCTTCTCTGCGTTTTCGCGGAGAGTGGATATTTCGGTAAGTCTTGTAAGAATACCGCTATCCTTCTTTGCGCTACCACCGGTAAACGCACCGCCGACGCTGATAAGCTGACCGTCGAGAGTTACGATCTTAACGCGGTAGCGAAGCTTTTTAGCCGCTACGGTAGCGTTTTCGATAGTATCAAACACAACGGTACGAAGAAGCAGCCACTCGATGATGGAACGGTACTTATCATCCGTTTCAACGAGAGTGTCGGCACGGCCGACAAAGCCCGTCATCTTCTTCGCTTCCTTGATCTCCTCGGTTTCGCCGGCAGACCTGATAGCGCTTATGGGATAGAACGTAGCACGGCCTGCATTTGCACGCTTAAGAGCGCGAATAGCAGAGTTTGCAACGTCCTCGTTGTCAACGACTATATTCTGAAGGCTGGGACCGAGAGAGGTCTCAATAGCAGTTATATACTGCTTGTCTACGTTTATAAGCGAGGAAAGAGGACCGTGTATCTTACCGCCGGAAATGTGTCCGTCGTTGTATTCACGCATTACGAACTTAATGCTCTCTGCATAGCCCTCAAAGTGATCGTTCATTCGCTGAAGAACGTCAGCACGCTGAACGAGGGTATCTCTTTCAAGCTTGAGAGAGTTAAGGGTTTCGTTTATTTCCTCGCGCTCGCCAAGGAGCTCTTCAATGCGCTCATTTGACGCCGCAATAACCTCATCCTTTTCGGAGATCTTAACCTTGAAATCTGCAGCGGCGCTTTCGCAACGGTCGGCCTCAGCCTTAAGTGCAGCACCCGTCTTTTCGTATTCCTTGATCTCAAGCTCGATATCCTCGGACTTGGTGTTATCGTTTACCTTGGAGTTCTTAAGAACGCCGATTCTTACCTGAAGGTTGTTAGCGGTTCCCTCCTCAACGGTAAGCTCGTCAAGAGCCTCCTCGAGGTCGTGCTTGATCTTAGCGATCTCCTCAAGCAATCTCTGCTGCTCGGAAAGGAACTCAAGGCGCTTGTCCATAAGAGCCTGCAAAGAGGTCTCAAAGTCGCTCTTTTTGTCCTCGTAGCCCTTCTTATTGGCATTGATGCCCTCGATAGCCTTTTCGATCTCGGAGATACGGATCTTGCACTGCTCGATCATCTCTGCGGAGTGCGCAAAGTCGGAGTCAGCGGTACGAAGCGCAGTATCAAGGCTGCTAAGCTTCTGGTTAGACTGAATGATCTGCTCGGAGAGCTCGTGAGAGAGCGCACGGTTTGCCTGCGTTTTCTCATAAAGGTTCTGCTCCTGTGCATCGAGGTCGAGAATGATCTGATCTATGATCTCGAGCTCGTGGTTAGCAAGCTTCCAGGCCTTGTCAGCCTCCTCAATATCAACTCTTACCTTCTCGGTATCAAAGAGCCAAAGAGAAACGTCTGCACGCTTCTTCTCCTCGTAGATCGCAAGACCCTTACGTGCCTTTTCAGCCTCTTTTTCAAGAGGACCTACGCGGTTTTCAAGCTCGAGAAGGATATCCTTAACACGGTCAAGGTTGTCCTGAGTCTGCTTAAGCTTACGCTCAGACTCTTCCTTTCTGTGGCGGTACTTTGATATACCTGCCGCCTCCTCGAAGATGCTACGGCGCTCGTCGCTCTTCTTAGAGATGATCTCCGCGATCTTACCCTGTCCGATGATGGAGTAACCCTCACGGCCGACACCGGTATTCATAAAGAGCTCGTAAATATCACGCAGACGGCAAGGCTGACGGTTGATAAGATATTCACTCTCTCCGGTACGGAAGTAACGACGGGTTACGATAACCTCGTCATACTCGGAGTCAAGGCGGTTTTCAGTATCGGTGTTATCAAACGTTACCGAAACCTCGGCAAATCCCATAGGACGGCGCTCATCGGTACCACCGAAGATAACGTCCTCCATCTTCGTACCACGAATATTACGGCTGGAAAGCTCACCAAGAACCCAACGCATAGCATCGGATATGTTGGACTTACCACTTCCGTTAGGGCCGACGATTACGGTAGCTCCACGCTCGAACGTAAGTATCGTTCTGTTCGGGAATGATTTAAATCCGTGAAGCTCTAGTGATTTTAAGTACATTTGTTTCTTCCTTTCCAAATTCGGATATCAACGTCGTATTCGGAAACAACGTCACTTTCAGAAAAGTGAATGCCGAGCGACTCGAAATCCGACATCAGGCGAAATTTGTTTTTCTTTTTTTGACCTATAAGCTTAGAAAGCGTACGCGGTGCGCCGCATATTTCAACGTCACAAGGGCCGTCGATACGCATTTCTGTAATTTTCTCTTTTATTAGACCGTAGTAATACTCGCTTTCGACGAGCTCACCAAGCGCGGGGTGATTAGGTCCTGCGTAATAGGTGTCCTCATCGGAAAGATTGTCTGAGGAGCATAGACCGATCCTTATAACCTCGACACCCGCATCCTTAAATATGCGGAATACTCCGGCGGATCTTGATATTGCATCCTCTATCGACAGCGGCGTATATTCGCCGCACTCTGCCATACAGCAAAGCTCGGTATCCTTGAAGACCACAGTGGGATATATTCTTGCACCCACAGCACCCGTCGACACTATGAAGCGTGCGGTCTCTTCCTCACATTCGGGCGTTGAGCCGGGTAGACCGATCATCATTTGCCCAACTAAGGAAAAGCCACCGTCAACGATCGATTTGCAGGCCTGCTTCTCGCTCTCAAAGGTGTGCCCACGCTTAGTAAGCGCGAGAACGTCATCGGATGCCGACTGCAAGCCAAGCTCTATCGTTTTAACGCCGTAGTGCTTAAGGGTATCAAGTATATTTGCGTTTATGTAATCGGGGCGAGTTGAGCAACGAATTGACTGTACTCTGCCCGATAATACGTAAGAATGCGCAACGCTTAAAAGCTCGCACATCAAGTCGTAGTCGATGCCCGTAAACGAGCCGCCGAAAAAGGCGATCTCGACCTCGGCATCATCCTCTACCGTTTCAAGCGCGGTATCTATAACCGACTTTACGGATTTGGGATCAAACTCAGATACTCCCGTTATTGAGCGTTGATTGCAAAACACACACTGATTGGGGCATCCGAGGTGCGGTATAAATACCGGAATATTTACGTGACGGCTCATATTGCGACACCGAAAAGCGTAAGAGCCACTTTTGCGGCGCGCTGCTCCGCATCCTTTTTCGTAGTAGCGGTTCCCTCACCTACAACGTTGTTGTTGACCTTAACGACTACCGTAAAGGTCTTTTCGTGCTCGGGGCCGCATTCGGCAACGACCTCGTATTCAAGGATTGCCGAGCCGTCCTTTTCGATAAGCTGCTGAAGCGCCGTTTTGTAGTCGCCGTTGTTAGTCATCTTGCAATTATCGATCTCGTCGATAAACAGGGACAAAACGACGTCTCTTGCACCACCGGTGGCAAAGTTGCCCGAGTCGAGGTAGATCGCAGCGATAAGAGCCTCGAGCGCATCTGCCAAGACCTTCGGTCTTCTGCGGCAATCGGTAAGCTCCTCGCCGTGCCCTACGTTAAGATAATCGCCAAGATGCAAGGTCCTTGCGATACGCGAAAGCGTTTTTTCACACACAAGATACTGGCGCATCTTAGTCAGAACTCCCTCGCTCCTGCCGGCAAACGCCTCGTACAGGTGCTCGGATATAAGAAGCTGCAAAACGGCATCGCCGAGGAATTCCAAGCGCTCGTTAGACGGATAGTTGATTCCGCGTGCGCGCTGCTCGTTTGCATATGATGAATGGGTGAGCGCGTTCTCAAGGAGAGTAATATCCCTGAAGGTATAGCCAAGCTTTCCGCTTAACTCAAATATGCTCTTTCCTATCGACACTACGCCACCTCACTTTCTTTATCAGTTATTGTATATTTTCTCGGTTTCGGCAATAAGTTTCTTTTCGTCGTAGTCTACGGCGTAAACTGCGATATCGGTGTTTATGCCTGTTTCAACGAAGTATATTGCCTGCCTTACGGCGTTTTTAATTGCGTTTGCATCGGACGAGCCGTGGGCCTTGATTACGGGCTTGGATATACCGAGTATAGGAGCGCCGCCGTGCTCAGAGGCATCAAAGCGATGCTTGATCTCACGAAGCTTCTCCTTCATCGTAAGGCTGGAAAGCTGGGTTGCAAGGTTGGTCGTAAGAAGATCCTTGAGTATACCCATCATAAACTTACTCATTCCCTCGATGCTCTTAAGGAATATGTTACCCGTATAACCGTCACATACAAGGACATCGCAAGCGCCGAAAGGAACTTCCTTTGATTCAACGTTTCCGACAAAGTTTAGGCCACTGTCGGAAAGTAGCTGATAGGACTCGACCTGGAGCGCATTTCCTTTGTTGTATTCGGCTCCGTTATTGAGCTGTCCTACTCTCGGGCGCTCTATGCCGTATATCTTTTCCATATACTTTGCGCCCATAAAAGCGAACTGCATAATATTGTCTGACGTCACGGTCAGGTTTGCACCCGAGTCCATAAGCAAAACGGGGTTTGCCAAAGGAAGAACGGATGCAATCGCGGGGCGGTTGATACCAAGTATGCGCTTAACGATAAGGGTTGCACCTGTTATAAGTGCGCCCGTATTTCCCGCGCTTACGAAGGCGTCTGCCTCACCGTTTGCGACCATACGCAAGCCTACGCTCATCGAAGAGTCCTTCTTTTCTCTCACGACGCACATCGGCTTATCCTCCATCGTTATAACGGAGGTCGCATTTACTATCTGAAGCTTTGAGATATCTATCTCATTCTTTACCGCTATATCGGAAACGGTGTTCTCGTCACCGACTACAACGATCTCGGCTTCAAAGGCTTCTGCCGCTTCTACGGCACCCTTTATAATTTCAAGAGGGGCGTTATCGCCACTCATTACGTCTACTGCTATTCTCATTTTTCCTTAAAGTGAGAAAAACGCTCGCTGATTATCGCAGAGGAACGCTCTGCATACGCAGCGTTTCTCGCCTTTTTTCCTCCCTTGATTTTCTTATCAAAAGGCGCAATAATACCGAAGTTAGCATTCATAGGCTGGAAGGACGAGCTTACACCACCCTCGCTTACATAGTGAGCAAGTGCGCCGATCTCGGTTTCCTTAGGAAATACGACAGCATCCTGACCAAGTGCCAGAAGCGCGGCGTTTACGCCCGCTACAAAGCCTGACGAGGTGGACTCTACGTATCCCTCAACACCCGTCATCTGACCCGCAAAGAAAAGATTGGGTCTTGCGGTCGTGGAATAGGTGGGAGTAAGGAAGCCGGGAGAATTAAGATAAGTATTTCTATGCATAACGCCGTATCTGAAGAACTCGGCGTTTTCAAGTCCGGGGATCAAGCGGAATACCCTTTTCTGCTCACCAAAGGTGAGGTGGGTCTGGAAGCCGACGATATTGTACATCGTGCCCTCCTTGTTTTCCCTTCTGAGCTGGACGGTTGCAAACGCATCCTCGCCGGTATCTGGACAAGGAAGACCTACGGGCTTCATAGGTCCAAAGCGAAGGGTGTCATATCCTCTTTTGGCCATTACCTCAACGGGCATACAGCCCTCAAAGACGGTGAGGTCGGACTGTTCTTTCTTATCAAAATCCTTGAGCTCGGCAAGCTCGGCACTGATAAGTGCGTTATAAAATACGTCGTACTGCTCCTTTGTCATAGGACAGTTAAGGTAATCGGTGGGCTCACCCTTACCGTAACGGGAAGCAAAAAACGCAATATCGGTATTTACGGTTGAAAAATCAACGATAGGTGCGGCTGCATCAAAGAAATGCAGCTCGGTGCCACCTGTCATTTCTGCAATTTTCACAGAAAGCGCATCAGAGGTCAGAGGACCTGTTGCAATTACGGTGATGCCGTCCTCGGGAATGCAGTCAACCTCTTCGTTGTGGACGGTGATATTTTCATTTGAATGGATCTTTTCGGTTATATAGCGGCTGAAGTCGTTGCGGTTTACAGCCAAAGCGCTACCCGCAGGGACAGCCGTCGCATACGCTGCCTCCATTATGAGCGATCCGAGTGCGGAAAGCTCCTCTTTAAGAAGGCCGACCGCATTTGAAGGATCGTTGGAACGCAAGGAGTTTGAGCACACAAGCTCTGCAAAATCAGGATTGTGATGAGCGGGGGAAAACTTCACGGGCTTCATCTCGTAAAGCTCGACCTTCACACCAAGCTTTGCCGCCTGGTATGCCGCCTCACATCCTGCAAGGCCTGCGCCTATTACTTTGATCACGGGCATTTCGTTCATCACTCGATTACCGTCATTTCTTCCTCGCGCTTGTATCCGCAGGCTTTGTTTTTGCACATTACGATCTTCTTGCTCTTTCTGTAGAAAAGCATTTCTCCGCAATCGGGGCAGTTCTCTGCCAAGGGCATATCCCAGGTGGAGAAATCGCACTTAGGATAGTTCTCACAGCTGTAAAACAGCGTTCTTCCCTTTCCGTGGCGGGCGAATACCTTAGACTGACACTTAGGGCAATTTACGCCTGTGTCTACGGTCTTTTGCTTGGTGAAGGTACAGGTGGGATAGTTAGAGCAGGCGTAGAATACACCGTATCTTCCGTTTCTGATCACCATTTCCTCACCGCAAACCTCGCACTTAAAGCCTGCAAGCTCAACCTGCTTCTCTTCCTCGCGTACGACGACGTTACCGTCCTTGTCAACCGCCTTAGTGTTCTTACAGGTCGGGTAGTTGGGGCAAGCAAGGAATTTGCCGAAGCGGCCGTTCTTGTATACCATAGTAGAGCCGCACTTTTCGCATACGACGTCGCTCTGCTCGTACTCGGGCTCGACCTTTACCTTAGACTCAAGCTTAGACGCTGCCTCGAGCTCCTCGCTGAACTTGGTATAGAAGTCAGAGAGTACGCCAACTATGGTGTTCTCTTTATTTTCGATAGAGTCGAGATTAGACTCCATAAGTGCGGTGTATTCGTAGTCGATAATCTCCGGGAAGTGCTCGCGCATAAACTTGGTGGTTATTTCGCCAAGCTCGGTTGCAACGAGGGACTTACCGTCACGCTTAACGTAATTTCTGGATATGATTATCGAAATTATGGGCGCGTAGGTAGAGGGACGGCCAATGCCGTTCTCCTCAAGGAACTTGATAAGAGATGCCTCAGTATATCTTGCAGGGGGCTCGGTAAAGTGCTGCTGCTTAACTACGCTGTTGCACTTGAGGGACTGATCCTCCTTGATATTGGGAAGACCGAGAAGCATAAGCTCCTCAACGTCGAGGTCCTCAAACTCACCGCCGTAAAGAACGAGGTAGCCCTTAGACTTAAGCTGATATCCGCCGGTCTTGAAGATATAGCCGGAGTTCTCGAGCTCGATAGCTACGGTATCGAATACCGCGCTTACCATCTGGCTTGCCAAGAATCTTTCCCAGATAAGTCTGTAAAGCTTGTGCTGCTCAGAGGTAAGATATTTCTTAACCGACTTGGGGGTTATAGCAACGTTTGCGGGTCTGATCGCCTCGTGCGCATCCTGAGAGTTTGCGCCGCTCTTATAAACGCGAGGTGACTCGGGAATATACTCCTCGCCATAGTTCTTTTTGATAAGAGCGAGGGCGGCATCCTGTGCTGCATCGGATATACGGGTAGAGTCGGTACGCATATAAGTGATAAGACCCTGTACGCCACCGAGATCGGCACCGAGGTTCAAGCCGTCGTAGAGCTCCTGTGCTACCTTCATAGTCTTCTGAGCCTGGAAGCCAAGCTTCTTTGAAGCCTCCTGCTGAAGAGTGGAGGTGGTGAAGGGGGGCGCGGGCATCTTCTGCTTTTCCTGATGCTTAACGGAAATAACGTTGAAGGGCTTGCCGCTTACAGAATCGGCAACCTCGGCTGCCATTTCTGCATTTTCGAGCTTGACCTTACCGTTCTTATCGCCGAAGAATCTTACCGCAGTTTCGGTATCCTCGGTCTGGAGCATAGCCTCAACGGTCCAATACTCCTGGGGAACAAAGGAACGGATCTCCTCTTCCCTTTCGGTAACTATACGCATAGCGACCGACTGAACGCGTCCGCCGGAAAGACCGCTTTTAACGTTCTTCCAAAGTATCTGGCTAAGGTTGAAGCCGATAAGTCTGTCAAGGATTCTGCGCGCCTGCTGAGAGTTAACGAGGTCGATATTTATGCGTCTGGGCTTTTTGATAGCCTCTTTAACCGCAGACTTGGTTATTTCGTTAAAGGTAACTCTGCATTCCTTTTCGGGGGGAATGTCGAGCTGAGATGCGATGTGCCAGGAGATAGCCTCTCCCTCACGGTCAGGGTCCGTCGCAAGGAAGATCTTGGTTGCACCCTTTGCTTCCTTTTTAAGCTCTTTGATAACGTCACCCTTACCGCGGATGTTTATATAGTGAGGCTCAAAGCCGTTGTCAACGTCAATGCCAAGGGTGCTTTTGGGAAGGTCGCGTACGTGGCCCTTGGAAGCTATGACCTTATAGTTTGAGCCGAGATATCCTTTAATTGTGTTTGCCTTTGCAGGCGACTCAACGATTACTAAATTTGCCATATTGAGTGAGGAAAGCTCCTTTCTTCAGTTGCGGCGAACCTTTTCGCCGGGTAAAACCGTTATGAATTTGCCCATCTCGAGCTTGAGAAGGCCCTTCATAACATCCCTCATATTCATCTCGGAATCGGCAAGCGACTCTATGGTGCACTCACCGCCGAGGGGAATCTTTTTGTAAATTTTAAGCGCCTTTGCATCAAAGCCTGAGAAGTCCGGTGCTTGTGCGGGCGATGCCGATTGCTCGGCTACGGGTGCGGACTCCTGCGGTGCTGGAGCCTGCTTTGCCGAAGTGCGTGTACGGGGAGTCTTAAATACGGGATCATCCTGTGTCACGCAGGCAATTTTGAGCATTGAGAGGACCTCTGACATATTGACAGGCGCCTTCTTTGCCAGCTCAAACGGATTAAGCTTGCCAAGCGAGGACATTTCGAAATCGCGTACGATGTCGTCCGCACTTGTACAAACGCGTGCTCCGTTCTTAAGTAGGAGATTACAAACCTCGCTGTTGGGGTTGCCGACGTTGCCGGGGACTGCATAGACGGTGCGTCCCTGCTCCTTAGCATGTCGAGCGGTAAGCAGTGCACCGCTGCGCTCCTTGCCCTCAATAACGAGCGTAACCTTTGATAAACCGCTGATAATGCGGTTTCTTACGGGGAAATTATGTCCGTCGGGGCGTGAGCCGGGCGGATACTCGGTGAACACGCATCCCGCCTTAACGATCTCGCGCGCAAGGGGACGGTGCTCCTTAGGATAACAAACGTCAATACCGCTACCGATGACGGCGACGGTGATCTTGCCTGCGGCGAGCGCGCCCGCGTGCGCGACAGCATCGATGCCTATCGCCATACCGGAAACTATAGTCGCACCGGATCTTGCGAGGTCATACGCTATTGTGAACGCATTTTTCTTTCCGTATTCCGTAAGTCGGCGAGTTCCGACCACGGCAACGGTGAAAAGACTTGAAAAATCGGGTAAAATACCGCGATAATACAAAAGCACCGGCGGAGTGGGGATATCCCTCAAGGAATCGGGATATCTTTCGTCGGCGTAGGTAAGGATACCAACGTTTTTAGAGGTGCAGAACTCAAGCACGGTTTCAGCCTGCTCAAGGCTCTTATCCGTCAGCGACTCGTAATCGCGAGAGCGAGAGGTGACCGCCGATGCGATCTCGTGATCCTCTGCCTCATATACTCCCCTTGCGGTATCAAACTTTCCAAGCAAGGAAGCAAATGTCTGTGAGCCGGGAGTACACGCAAGTGACAGCCATATCCAATATTTCAAATCTTCCATTGTGTCCTCCCATTTTTAAGTCAGTTAGTTTTGCCCTGCTCCCACATAAAGATCGCCGCAGCAACCGAAGCATTAAGCGACTCGGTGTTGCTGGAGATCGGGATATAAACGCTGTTATTGCACGCAGCGGAAATCTCGGTGGGGATGCCGTGTCCCTCGTTTCCGACAATGAAAATATCGGTGGGAAGGGTCTTTATCTGATCGAGCGCAACCGCACCATCAGACAGCTCGGCGGCATAGACGTTACGGCCGTTTGCCTGCGATGCTGAAATGAACGAAGCGAAGTCGCGAACGACTGTGACCTTAACCTTGAAGAGCGAGCCCATAGCGCTTCTGACGGTTTTGGAATTGTATATATCCGCAGAATCAGCGCTTAAAACTATGTGCTCAGCACCAAAGGCAACCGCACTTCTGATGACCGAGCCGATGTTGCCCGGATCACGCACGGAGCATAAAGCAATAGCTCTTTCGCCGTCCTTCAAAAAAAAGTCTTCCTTATATATTATATCCAACTCTTTAAAAAAGTCAAGATGTTTTATCACACTTATGATGCCTTGGGGCGCTTTTTCGGTAGAAATTTTCTCAAAAACCTCGTCCGTGACGGTAATGATCTCGGTATCGGCGTAAATCTCGGTGGAAAAAGCGGCACTTATTCTTTCGGAAAGAGCGTCAAATCTCTTCTCGGAAACGAATACGTGAGTGATGGGTAAGCCTGCCTCTGCAGCCTCAAAAGTGAGCTTCTCACCCTCTGCAATAAAGGCGCGCGAAGCCCTTCTTCCCTTCTTATCGTGCAAACTTGTCACCCATTTAACGGTGGCATTCTGCCTACTTGTAAGTGTTGTTTTTTGCATTTTCATAACAATTCTCCCTTGGGGTTAAAAAATCCCGGTCCACCTTGCGGTTAACCGGGATTTGATATTAAAGTGCAGCCTTTGCCATCTCGCAAATCTTTGCGAATGCTTCCTTATCAGAAACTGCAAGCTCCGCAAGCATCTTACGGTTGAGATCGATACCTGCAACCTTGATGCCGTGCATAAGGGTGGAGTAGTTCATACCGTTAACCTTTGCCTGTGCGGAAATACGAGTGATCCAAAGAGAACGGAAATCTCTCTTCTTAAGCTTACGTCCAGCAAATGCATAGTTACCGCTCTTAAGAACAGCCTGCTTTGCCATCTTAAAGTGCTTAGACTTTGCGCCCCAGTAGCCCTTAGCTGCCTTGAGTACGCTCTTTCTTCTCTTGCGCGTCATTGTAGCGCCCTTAATTCTAGCCATTTTATATCTTCCTCCAAATTTTCTCTTTGTACCTTATTACTTCTGAATAAGGGTTCTGTAAGTAGGTCCGAAGCACTCGCTGAGGATTGCGCTCTTGCGAAGGCCTCTCTTACGCTTCGAGGTCTTGTGACCGAGGTTGTGACGATGGTTGTTGTGAGACATCTTTACCTTACCGCTACCAGTAAGAGAAAATCTCTTGGCAGATGCCTTATGTGTCTTGATCTTTGCCATTTTTATTCTCCTTTTTGGGATGTACCCTATTTTTAATACAAAATTGAATTATTTTTTGTCCTGCTTTACAGGAGAGAGGATGATAGACATATATCTTCCCTCAAGGACGGGCTTCTTCTCAGCCGCGCCTGCGCCGGCGCAAGCCTCCTCAAACTTCGCAATAACCTCACGGCCAAGCTCCATATGAGTCATCTCTCTACCCTTGAAACGAACTACTGCCTTTACCTTGTTTCCTTCTCCGAGGAACCTTTTAGCCTGATTTACTCTAGTATCAAAGTCGTGCTGCTCGATACGGCAAGAAAGCTGAACCTCCTTGACCTTAACGATAACCTGCTTCTTCTTTGCTTCCTTTTCTCTCTTGTCACGCTCGAAACAGAACTTTCCGTAATCGATTGCGCGGCATACAGGGGGAGTCGCATTAGGAACTATAAGAACGAGATCAACACCGTTGTTGTACGCAAAGGCTCTTGCATCGTCGATCTTCATAATGCCTACCTGCTCATTCGAGGGGCCGATAACTCTTACCTCGGGAGCCTTGATCTCTTCATTGATGAGCAAATCCTTGTTGTTGTTAGCGCTAATGGTTTTATACCTCCAAAAACAAAAAATGCATACAGAGAATCTCCGTACGCACACAATATCCCCCTTTTAGGGAGAGTTGGTATTTACCATACGCACCTGTGTGGTATGGTGAGAACGGAAATTCTGCTTGTTGTTGAGGCCTTTTGCCTCTGTCCCGAACATTATATCACCTTTTTCGCAAAATGTCAATAGGTTTTAGGAAAGTTTTTTAAGTTTTTTTCGCAGCTTGTAGCCAATAAGCGCCATAAAATAAATATTTTTAAATATTTTTTCGCATAACTATGGATTTTTAAATTAAAGTGTGTTATAATATAATGAATTTTTATTGTTATTTGTCAAACGAGGTACCGTAATGTCAGAAATTAACAACAATTACATAGAGCTTGTCCTTCCTGTGTTGCCCCTGCGCGGCATAGTAGGATTCCCTGCCGTACAGATGAATATTGAGATCGCGCGTCCCTCCTCTCTCAAGGCGTTCACCGCGGCGGCAACGCTTCACGATGCTAAGATGCTTCTCGTTGCACAGAAGGAGCTTCATATAGAAAACCCCACCGAAGATGATATGTACAAGACCGGCGTGCTTGCAGAGATCAAGCACGTGGTTAAGAACCCCCAGGGTACTCTCACCGTTATTTTCGAGGGTATCTCAAGAGCAAAGGTCGCAAAGTTTGACCTTTCTCAGGAGTTTATGATCGCATACGCAACCGCAAGAAAGACTCAGAGAAAGGTTGCGGTAACCGAAGAGATCGACCTTTTGATGCGTGAGATCAAGACTACCATAAACGAGATCAAGGATATTCACCCCACGTTCAACGACGATATGAATATGGCCGCGCAGGCTATTGCGGCACCCGATTATTTCGCCGATTTTGCGGCATCGAGCGCACTTATCGATTACAAGAACAAGCAGGCTGTGCTTGAGGCTGTAAACGTAAAGACCAGGCTTGAAAAGCTTCTCGTTGCCCTTGAAGAGGAGGCAATGCTCCTCAGATGCGAGCGCGATATTCAGCTTCAGGTCAGAGAAAAGATCGACCGCAATCAGAAGGACTACTTCCTCCGCGAGCAGATAAAGGCTATTCAGGCCGAGCTCGGAGAGGATGAGGACGACGAAATACGCGAGTACGAAGAAAAGATAGAAGCAAAGAATATGCCCGAGGAGATAAAGGCTAAGCTCTTCAAGGAGCTTTCCAAGCTTGCAAAGACCCCCTTCGGTGCTGCGGAAAGCACCGTGCTTCGTTCTTATCTTGACACCTGTCTTGATTTTCCCTTCGGAGTTAAGACCAACGAGCCCGTAAGCGTAGCCGAGGCAAGAAAAATACTTGACGAGGACCACGACGGTCTTGAAAAGGTTAAGGAAAGAATACTCGAGTTCGTAGCTATAAAGCAATTCTCCCCCGAGGTTAAAAACCAGATAATCTGTCTTGTTGGCCCTCCCGGTGTCGGCAAGACCTCCGTTGCCGCGTCTATTGCAAAGGCGCTCAAGAGAAGCTATGCAAGAGTATCTCTTGGCGGTATGCATGACGAGGCGGAGATCCGCGGTCACAGAAAGCCCTACGTCGGTGCGATGCCCGGCAGAATCGTTACCGCGCTTATAAACGCAAAGGTCGAGAACCCCGTTATCGTTCTCGATGAAATAGATAAGATGTCCAACAACTTCCGCGGAGATCCTACCTCTGCCCTGCTTGAGGTGCTTGACCCTGAGCAGAACAAGTTCTTCCGCGATAACTTTATGGAGATCCCGATCGATCTTTCGGACGTGCTTTTCATCGCTACGGCAAACAGCTATTCCTCTATTCCCCTGCCCTTGCTTGACAGAATGGAGATCATCGAGCTTTCCACCTACACCGACTCCGAAAAGCTTTCGATCGCAAAGAACCATCTCATTCCCAAGCAGCTTAAGCGCAACGGAATGACCAAGCGCCGCTTCAAGATCACCGACGGCGGTATTATGTCGCTTATTACCAATTATACCAAGGAAGCGGGCGTGCGTACCCTTGAGCGTGAGATCGCATCGCTTATAAGAAAGAGCGCGAAAAAGATCGCAGAGAGTGGCGCAAAGTCGGTTACCATCACCGAGAAGAACATTTCCGATTTCCTTGGCAAGAGAAAGGTTATTCCCGAAAGACTTGAGGCTACCGATCCCGTTGGTATCGTAAACGGACTTGCATACACGCAGACCGGCGGCGACCTGTTGAAGGTTGAGGTTGCAACGATGGACGGCGACGGCAGAATCCAGATAACCGGCTCGCTTGGCGACGTTATGAAGGAATCCGCAAGCATTGCGCACTCCTACGTAAGAACTATCGCTAAAAAATACAAGATCGATCCCGATTTCCACAAGGCGACCGACATTCATATCCACTTCCCCGAGGGTGCAATTCCCAAGGACGGTCCCTCTGCCGGTGTGACTATGGTAACTGCTATGGTCAGCGCACTTGGCGGCATTCCCGTAAGACGCGACGATGCTATGACGGGCGAGATCACCCTTCGCGGAAAGGTTTTGGCAATAGGCGGACTTAAGGAAAAGACCCTTGCGGCGTACCGCTCGGGAATAAATACCGTCCTCATCCCCGAGGATAATATGCGCGACCTTGACGAGATCGATGCAGAGGCACGCAATCACCTTAAATTCATACCTTGCAAGAGCGCAGACGACGTTCTGACACACGCCTTGGTAAGATAAGAAGGAACGTAAAATGAAAGTAAACACCAATAACACAAGCCTTGCGATCACGGTTGGAAATCAGCGTCAGTTTATACGTGACCCCAAGCCGCAGATAGCACTTTCCGGACGTTCAAACGTTGGTAAAAGCTCGCTGATCAACACCCTGATCGGCAGAAAATCGCTTGCCAGAGTTTCATCATCCCCCGGAAAGACCATAACCATCAACTATTTTGACGTTGACAAGAAGCTTTTTCTTGTCGACCTGCCCGGCTATGGATACGCAAAGCGCTCAAAGGATTCAAAGAGAGTATGGAGCACGCTTACCGAGGATTACTTTGTAAAAAACCCCTCAGCTGATGCACTTAAGCTCGTTATACAGCTTATTGACATTCGCACAGGCCCCACCGATGATGATATCCTTATGATCAACTGGATGATCGATATGGGCGTTCCCTTCCTGGTTGTTGCAACCAAGACGGACAAGCTCTCTAAAAAACAGCTTTCCGAGGCATTGGAATCCATTCATAATGAGTTTTTCAATGGCACCGGAATTGAAATACTTCCCTTCTCCTCTGAAACCAGAGCGGGTAAGGACGAGCTTTGGAACAAAATATTCGACGCCATAAAATAAAGTCATACGGAGGTAAATGAGTTTGGCTAAAATACTTTATTACGCATTATCAGCTCTGGCCGTCCTCATCGTCTTGACTATACACGAATACTCACACGCATACGCCGCATACAAGCTTGGCGACCCTACCGCAAAGAACGTTGGCAGACTTACGCTTAACCCCATAAAGCACATCGATCCATTCGGTGCGCTTTGTATGCTTTTGTTTCACTTTGGTTGGGCAAGGCCCGTGCCGATAAATCCGCGCAATTTCAAAAATCCGAAGCGTGGATTTGCAATAAGCGCTATGGCAGGACCGCTTTCCAACCTTGTAATGGCATTCATATCGGCGTTTGTGTACCTTCTTACCTACGCACTGCTTCGCGACGTAAAATTCACCTCGGAGTTTACGTACAATATCGCGCAGAACACGCTTGATTTTATCTACGTTTTTCACATAATCAACGTAGGTATAGCGGTGTTTAATCTACTTCCCGTGCCGCCCCTTGACGGCTCGAGAATATTGACCGTGGTATTGCCGCCCAAGACCTACTTTGCCATTATGAAGTATGAGAGAACGATATATCTCGTGCTTATAGGCTGGCTTCTTCTTGGCGGATACGTTGCAGGCTTCCTTCTTTCAAATCCGTTAATTTCAAATAGCGCAGTCCTTTCATTCCTCGTATCCCTGTTTGATCTTTCGGGCAGACTGTCCGACATATTCGCGTGGATTTCAAAGGGAATGATGGAATTCTGGAAGCTTATTCCCTTTTTAAGATAAGCATTTTCCTTTACCGATTGGAGATTTTCAATGATAGAACAAGTGACATACAGGCTCGACCAATTTGAGGGCCCGCTTGACCTTTTATTAACGCTTATAACTAAAAACAAGGTGAGCATCACCGATATACCGATCGCTATAATCTGCGACCAGTATATGGAATATATAGCCGAGGCTCAGCGAATGGACCTTGATATAGCGAGTGAGTTTATCGTTATGGCAAGTGAGCTTATGCTTATCAAGAGCAGAATGATCCTGCCGCACGACGATGACCCCGCCAATGACCCTCGCCGCGAGATTGCAGATGCACTCCTTCTTTACCAGCAGGCGAAGCTTGCCGCAAAGGAGATGCGCTCACTTTACGAGGAGTATTCAGGCAGATTTGTCAAGGGCACGGACGACGTTCCGCCCGAGAAGGGATTGCCGCTTGACCTTGATCCCAATCTCCTTATAAAGGCACTTAACTCCGTAATGAGGCGTATTAGGATCGCTAATGCGGAAAGAGCGCCCAAGGATCTCGTAAATCCCCTTATAAAGCACAAGATAGTCTCGGTAGAGGAAAAGATCGAGGAGATCTGTGCCCTGCTCGAGGAGCACGAGGAGGCATCGCTTTTCTTCTTGCTTAAGGACGCAGACTCGCGCTCTGAGCTCGTTGCACGCTTTATGGGAGTGCTGGAGCTTATAAAGATACACAGAATTACGATAACCACCGTTCACTTCGTAGAGGACGTTGCCGAATACGATGCACAGGGTCTTGAGATGAAGTTTAAGCTTAACCCCGATTACATCCCCGGTGACGACATTCTTGAGAGTGAATTTGACATAGCGCCTCAACCCGAGGAAGCCAAGAATGACGAAAAGAATAAAGGAAAGGCCTAACGACGATGAGTGAAGAAATCAAAGAAACAGAAGTAAAAACCGAAGCAACCGAGGAATCCGCCGAAGTAGCGCTCCCCAGATCTATCGTGGTCGAGGAAGCGATCGAGGCTATACTCTTTGCTGCAGGACACCCGATCTCATACGCTACATTGGCTAGAGTCCTTGATTCTACGCCCGCAAAGGTGCGTGATATCGTTGCAGAGTATTCTCTTAAGTACAACAACTCGGAGATCCCGCGCGGCGTATTGCTTCTTACATACTCGGATTCCTGTCAGCTTTGCACCAAGGAATACTACCTTGCAGAGATTCGTGACGCTCTCGGAATCAAGAAGAGCGGTACCCTTTCGTCCTCTGCGATGGAAACGCTTGCAATAGTTGCATACAACCAGCCTGTAACAAGACTGTTCGTTGATACCCTCAGAAAGGTTGACTCGTCCTATGCGATGAACAGCCTTATCGACCGCGGACTTATCGAGTGTAAGGGCCGTCTTGACGTTCCCGGCAGACCTATGCTTTACGGAACTACCTCCGACTTCTTGCGTTGCTTTGGTCTTAGCGATCTTGATTCCCTTCCCAAGACCACCGAGGAGATGACCGAGGTATTCGCAAATGCGAAGCTCGGCGAGGAAAACGGTGAATTGAATGAGGAAAATGCGGAAATAAATAACGGTGAGGGTTCTCAGATAACTATTGAGGACGTCGAGGCCGAGGAGGCAGCGACCGCAGCCGAGATCAATGAGATAGAGGAGCCGTCCGCAGAGGATGACATTATCGCCGACGATATGCTTGTCGACTACGATATTCCCGCAGATGATAGAGAGGAAATCGAGGAAGCCGAAGAAGCAATCGAGGATGAGGAGTCCGTGGACGCCGAGTAAATGGCAGCTTTAACGATATTCGCTATCGCATCAGCAATAATACTTTTGCTTTTGATTCAGACTGTTACTGTCAGGCTGGTATTATCAAACGGATATCGCATAATCATTGACTATTCCCTTTTCACACTGACATTAAAAAGCGGGGGCGCTCCCCGGAAAAAGAAAAGAAAAAAGCTAATTTCTTCAATCGGAGCGCTAACGCGCTTGGCAGGACGAATAATCGCTTCTTCAAAAATCACCGTCCACCAACTAAATAAGCTTACATCGGACGCTGATACCTTTTTAGACATCGCTTTGCAAACGCGATTATACAATATCGTATTTTCGGGCATAATCCTTCTATACGAAGAGATAAAGAGGAGGATTATAGGCTATGTACGAAAATCGTATCAGTGATATTATAAAAGCATCCTTAGACGGTGTCAAAAGCTTTACGGATATGGACACCGTTATAGGTAATGCTATAAACACTCCAAGCGGAGTGACCGTAATTCCCGTATCGAAGATCTCGGTCGGATTTGCCGGCGGCGGTCTTGATATAGGCGGGAAAAAGCTTACGGCAAATCAAAATTACGGTACCGGAACAGGCAGCGGTGTGTCGGTCACGCCGATCGCGTTTCTTACCATAGGCAAAAATGCCGAGATAAATCTTATCAGTATAGACCAAAAGGTAAATACGAGCGTTGACAGAGTCACTTCTCTGATCGAGCGCTCACCCGAGATAATCCAGAAAATAAAGGACGTATTTGGGTAAAATTTCATATTATACATTTTATGTTTTTGCAAAAACTACCTATAAAATAATAGTAGGCGGAAATATAGAATGTACAGAAATAAAAAAGAGTGGATATTAACGCTGCTGGTGCTGATATCCTTGATGTTCTCCCTTTTTACGGTCTACGTTTATTCGGAGAATTCGCCGTCCGTCAGTGCGCGTGCGGCAGCACTTTACGAGCCCGAAACAAGGTCCTTTATTTATAAGAAAAACGCAAACGAGCGCCTTGGAATGGCGAGCACGACGAAGATAATGTCGGCGCTTATTGCACTTGAAAATATCGATCTTGACGAGCTTATAGAGGTCGACGAGCGTGCGGTAGGCATTGACGGGTCGTCAATATACCTCGAGCGTGGCGAGATAATGAGCGCAGAGGATCTTATATACGCGCTTATGCTAAATAGTGCAAACGATGCCGCAGAGGCATTGGCATACGAGATATGCGGAAGCGTTGAGGGCTTTTGCGATATGATGAACGAGAGGGCCGCAGAGCTCGGCCTTTGTGATACTCACTTCTCAAATCCGCACGGCTTGGATGCAAAGGAGCACTACACCACCGCCCACGACCTCGCGCTTCTTACCGCAGAAGCGCTCAAAAATCCCAAATTCAAGGAAATTACCTCGACAAAAAGTCGAGAAATAACGAGCAATATAAAAACGCGTGTGCTTAACAACCACAACAAGCTTTTGAAGCGATATGACGGGTGCATAGGCGTAAAGACCGGATACACGCAAATGACCGGCCGCTCGCTTGTCAGTGCGGCGGAAAGAGACGGGCTGTGCCTTATCAGTGTCACCATTGATGCGCCAAACGATTGGTCGGATCACACGAAAATGCTCGACTTCGGCTTTAATACCGTACACGCGCTCGAGCTTATAGGAGAGGGCGAATTTAACTATTCCCTGCCCATAATAGACGGTAATCTCGACAGTATAGCCGTACAAAATAAAGATGCTTTAAAGTATATATACACGTCCGACGCTCCCGATATAACGAAGGAGATCCGCTTAGTGAGATTTGCGACGGCGCCGATCAAAGAAGGAGAGGTCGTTGGCGGTATCGTATTTAAATATAACGGTAAAATAATAGCCCACACCGATATTATCGCAACAGAATCTGTTGAAAAAGCAAAGAAAAGGCCGCTTGACGGGCTGTTTTAGCAATAGGAGGACAAATGGAAAAGATCAGACTTCAGAAATTTATATCCGATTCAGGACTTATGTCTCGCCGTGCCGCAGAGGCTGAAATAGAAAAAGGCAACGTTTCCGTAAACGGTCACGTTGCCGCAATCGGCGCAAAGATCGACCCCAAAAACGACGTAGTCGCAATCAAGGGCAAGCGCATCGAATACAAAAAGCGCGAGTACACCTACATAATGATGAATAAGCCGAGAGGATATCTTTGCAGCACCACCGACGACAGGGGCAGAAAGTGCGTTACCGACCTTTTGGAGGGCGTTTCTGCACGCGTATATCCCGTTGGACGACTTGACCTTATATCCGAGGGTATGCTGCTTTTGACCGATGACGGCGAGCTTAAAAACAGGCTCACTCACCCCAGCCATTCCCTGCCCAAGATCTACCGCGTAAAGGTTGGCGGCGAGGTCAGTGCAAGACAGCACGAGATACTCACCTCGGAGCTTGAGATAGACGGATACAAGATCAAGCCCGTAAACGTGGTTATCGGCGAGAGTGACGAGAGCGGAACCGTGCTTAAGATGACCCTTACCGAGGGTAGAAACCGCCAGATACGTAAGATGTGCGAGATCGCAGGTCTTACCGTTAAGAGACTTTCCAGAATTTCGATCGGTACTCTAAAACTTAACAACCTTCCCGTTGGTAAGTGGAGATACCTTGAGGATGCCGAGGTTGATTACCTTTACAAGGCAACCAGAAAGGCGAATGGCTGATAATGTTTAAGATTTCGCCTATAAACGATATAAATCTTCAGGCTGAGTACGCAAAAAAGTGCGATACCGTCGCAAAGGACGGCTACTTTGCATACGCTATGATAGACGTTGAGACAAGCGAGCTTATGGGATTTTCCCAGTTCGAGATCGATGCGGGATGCGGTTATATCACCGACATACGCCCAAAGGTTGGTTTATCCGATTTCGAGGCTATGTTTATACTCGGCCGTGCGACGATGAATTTCATCGATATGTGCGGTGCGCATATATGCAAGGCAGATAAGGATGCCGCTGAGGAAAGACTGCTTAAATCTATCGGATTTAAGGCTACCGAGGACGGAAGCTGGTATGCAGATATGAGTGGAATGTTTGACGGTCACTGCGGCGGTCACACGGCAGAAGAAAACTAAATAAAGAAAACACCCATCGGATGCTTTTCCGATGGGTGTTTTTCGTATAAAAATCAATCAGCGCAACGCTCTGCAAGCTTGTTGTGGTACTTGTGGTAGAATTCCTCAAAGGTTCCCTCATCAAGCGCATCACGGATCTTCTGCATAAGATCGTTATAGAAATAAAGGTTATGAAGCACTGCAAGGCGCATACCGAGCATTTCCTTTGCCTTGAAGAGGTGGCGGATATATGCACGGGAGCAGCTCTTGCAAGCAGGACAGCCACAGCTGGGGGAGATTGGGCGGGAGTCCTCGGCATACTTCTCGTTTATAAGGTTCATCTTACCCTCCCAGGTAAAGAGGTTACCGTGGCGAGCATTACGGCTGGGCATTACGCAGTCGAAGAAGTCGACGCCGCGGTAAACCGCCTCAACGATGTTCTGAGGAGTGCCGACACCCATAAGATATCTGGGCTTATCAACAGGCATATGGGGCTCAACGGTTTCGATGATGTGGTACATAACGTCGGCTTCCTCACCTACTGCAAGTCCGCCGATTGCATAGCCGTCGCACTCGACCTTTTTGATCTGTTCCATATTCTCAATACGGAGATCGTCGTAGGTGCCACCCTGGTTTATACCGAAGAGAAGCTGATCGCGGTTTACGGTGCTCTCAAGTGAGTTAAGACGGTCGAGCTCTGCCCTACATCTTTTAAGCCAACGAACGGTACGCTCCTGAGATGCCTTAACGTACTTATAGGGGGCAGGATTCTCCACGCACTCATCAAACGCCATAGCGATGGTCGAGCCAAGGTGGGACTGAATACGCATCGACTCCTCGGGGCCCATAAATATACGCTTGCCGTCAAAGTGGGAGTTAAATGCAACGCCCTCTTCGGTTATCTTGCGGAGCTTAGCAAGTGAGAATACCTGGAATCCGCCCGAGTCGGTGAGGACGGGTCTGTCCCAGTTAAAGAACTTATGAAGACCGCCCTGTCTGTATATGATATCGTCACCGGGACGGATATGAAGGTGATATGTATTAGAAAGCTCAACCTGACAGTTAACCTCTCTGAGATCGTCGGTGGAAATTCCACCCTTTATAGCTGCCGAGGTGCCGACGTTCATAAACACCGGAGTTTCGATAGTTCCGTGAACGGTTTCAAATCTTCCGCGGCGAGCCTTTCCTTCGGTTTTTATTAAAGTAAACTTTGCCATAAATCTATCCTTATTATTTAATACGCTCGAACTGTCTGTCAAGCTCGTTTTTGGTAAGCTTATACGCAATAGGTCTGCCGTGCGGACAAACGGTAATGTCGGGAAGCAAAAGCACCTTGCCGACAAGCCACTCGATCACTGCGCTGTTGTACACTCTGCCTCCCTTGATTGCAGCCTTGCACGCAATCTGATAAAGTGCCTTTTCGCGTCTTATATCCTCGGTGACTCCGGGGTCGCCCTTGCCGTCGATCAGATCGTCGGTCATCTTCACAAAAAGTGCCTCGGCATCGGTAACGCTTATCGCATCGGGAATGGACGTGATATCTACCGAGCGCTTGCCTACTACGTACTCAAATCCGAGCTGCTCGATCTCGGTTTTATACTCCTCGGCTGCTACTACTTCCTCGGGAGAAAGCAGAACTGTCATAGGAAGAATAAGGGTCTGAGATGATATTCTGCCGTCATTTTTCCTGTTATTATTGAGTTCTTCAAAAATTATACGTTCGTGTGCGGCGTGCTTATCAATTATCAGAAGTGCGCCGTCATACTCAACCATAACGTAGCAATTGAACGCCTCGCCGACTATTTTGTGAGGGGGAATTTCGGGCTCGTCCGCCTTAGGCTGAGGAGCGATTTCCTTTGTTACCAACGACTCGTCAGGCTCTGCTTTTCTGTATCTTTCAAGAAGCTCAACAGAGTCCTTAGGTGCCATTTCAACACGGGTCTTAGGCTGCTGCTCAGTGGAGAAATAGGACTTGGTTGCGCCGATATCGCGGGATGCGCTGGCAACGCCGAGAGGCTTATCAAAATCAGAGGAATACTCACGGGTATAGCTTGTTTTCGTGAACGAGGGCGCAGGCTTGCTTTCGGGTGTGAAGGCAGGCCTTACAGGCACTCTTTCCTCGGTGATCTTTATCTGCTCGCCCTTGGTATCCTGACCAACGGGAACGAATGCGCCGAGGGGATTATAGTCACCCTTTTTGTTGTTGCCGAGTGTAAGCTCGGGGCGGTATTCGTGATCCTCAAGTGCAGTCTTAACAGTATAGTAAACGGTTTCAAATACTGCGCGCTCGTCGGTAAACTTGACCTCAAGCTTTGCGGGATGAACGTTTACGTCAACGGTCTTGGGATTCATCTCGAGGAACAGAATGCACGCCGGGAAGCACTCGGGCGCGATGTAGGAAGTATACGCCTTTTCGAGCGCCGCCATAGCGGTCATACTCTTAACGTATCTGCCGTTTATAAAGAAATTCTGCAGGTTTCTGTTCTTCTTAACGTTATCGCTGCGGCCTATAAATCCGTGAACACGAATGCCGTTTGCAGTTCCCTCTGCCTTTATGAGCTTCTTTGCAAAATCCTTGCCGAATACTGCATAAACAGTGTTGTAAAGGTCACCGTCACCGGGGGTCTTGAAGCGCTCCTCACCGTCTATCAAGAGCTGAATAGATATCTCGGGATGAGATACTGCAACTCTTTCGACAAGGGCGGCAACGTTCATAGCCTCGGTTGCGTCCTTTTTAAGGAACTTTCTGCGCGCGGGAACGTTTCCGAAGAGGTTTTCAACGACTACGGTGGTACCGTCAGCCGCACCAACCTCAGTGATATCGACTACCCTGCCCCCCTCTGCGGTAAGCATAGTGGCAACGGGCGCTTCCTTCGTCTTACTGATGATAGTCATAGACGAAACCGACGATATAGCCGCAAGAGCCTCGCCGCGGAAGCCGAGCGTCATAATCGAGTCAAGATCTTCTTTATCCTTGATCTTGCTCGTAGCGTGGCGCTTAAGTGCCACGGGAAGGTCTTCCTTTTCTATTCCGCATCCGTTATCGGATACTCTTATAAGTGCCACGCCGCCGCGCTTTATTTCAGCGACTATCGAGGTAGCACCCGAATCTATTGAATTTTCGATAAGCTCCTTAAGGACGGACGAGGGGCGCTCTACCACCTCGCCTGCCGCTATAAGGTTGGCTATCTCAAAGTCAAGAACGTTTATTTTTGACATATATGCCTCTTAATTCAACATTTTTTTGAGCTCGAAGAGAAGATTCATCGCTTCGATGGGAGTCATAGTGTTGATATCTGTTGCTCTGATTCTGTCAGCAGCCTCGCTATCCTTGGATGCGATTATACCCGCAAACATATCGACCTGTGCGGATGATGCAGCAGCGGTATTGCCCTTAGGAGCTACCGTGCCGACCTTTTCGATCTCGGCGAGTATCTCCTTTGCGCGCTTTACTACCTCAGTAGGTACGCCTGCGAGCTTCGCAACCTCGATACCGTAGGAGTCATCGGTTCCGCCTCTTACGATCTTACGAAGGAAAATTACGGAATCGCCGCGCTTCTTTGCGGCAATATTGTAATTCACTATTCCCTCATACTGCTCTTCCATATCGGTGAGCTCATGGTAGTGAGTTGCAAACAGAGTCTTTGCGCCAATCTTCTTTGAATGGGTGTATTCAACAACCGCGCGGGCAATCGCCATGCCGTCGTAGGTGCTTGTGCCGCGGCCGACCTCATCATAAATGATGAGCGACTTTTTAGTTGCGCCCTTAAGTATGGTGGCAACCTCGTTCATCTCAAGCATAAAGGTGGACTGACCTGATGCAAGGTCGTCGGATGCGCCGACACGGGTGAAAATCTTATCAACTATACCGATCTTTGCCTGGCGTGCGGGAACGAATGAGCCGATCTGCGCCATAAGGGTGATTATCGCAACCTGACGCATATAGGTGGATTTACCCGCCATATTAGGACCGGTGATGATCTTCATTCTGCTATGCGCGGTGTTGAGGTGGGTGTCGTTAGGAACGAAATAGCTGTCGGTCACAAACTTCTCAACAACGGGGTGACGGCCGTCCTTGATAATAATATCGGTGGAAAGGTCAACCTCGGGGCAAACGTAAGCGTTCTTGCGTGCGACCTCGGCAAGAGAGCGGTATACGTCTATTTCAGCAACAAGCGCCGCACTCTTTCTGATTCTGTCGCAATTGTCGCATACGAAGTTACGAAGGCTTGTGAAGATATCAAATTCGAGGGAAACGAGCTTTTCCTCTGCCGAGAAGATTGTGTTTTCCATCTCCTTAAGCTCTTGGGTTATATATCTTTCGCAGTTTGTAAGGGTCTGCTTTCTTACGTATCTGTCGGGAACCTGATCTATAAAGGACTTGGACACTTCGATATAGTAGCCGAACACCTTGTTATAGGCGACCTTAAGCGTTTTGATGCCGGTCTCTTCCTTCTCGCGCTCCTCAATAGAACGCATAATATCGGTGCCGTTATCCTTGATGGTGCGGTAGTAGTCAACGTCGGCGTTGAAGCCGGGACGTATCATACCGCCCTCACGAACGGTGAACGGAGGCGTATCCACGAGCGCACGGCCAAGCAGGTCGGCGATATCCTCAAGGGTATCAAGCTCGCGGTTTATTACGGTCATCGAGTTGCTTGTAAGCTTGGATATTCTTTCCTTTACCTCGGGCAGGCCAACGATGCTCTGATATATAGCGCGAAGGTCCTTTGCATTAGCGGTACCGTACACTGCTTTTGCGGTAAGTCTTTCAATATCAAGGGTTGCCGAAAGGATCTCTGCAACGTCGTCGTTTACAGGGGTATTCTTAACGAAATCGTTTACCGCAGCCTGACGGTTGGAGATCTGCACGGGATCAATAAGGGGCTTAAGCATCCAAGAGCGAAGAAGTCTTGCGCCCATCGCCGTTTTGGTCTTATCAAGCACCCAAAGAAGCGAGCCGCGCTTTTCCTTGGTACGCATTGCCTCGGTAAGCTCGAGATTTCTTCTGGTGTTTATATCTATTTCAAGGTACTGACCCTTGGAATATACGTTAAGGTCCTTTGCAAACGCAACGTCGGTCTTTTGCGTTTCGCTTATGTAGGAAAGAAGTGCGCCAACGCTCATTACAAGCTCGGGCTCGGTAAGCTTCTCTGCCTCCTCGGCAAAGATGCGTCTTGTGCTTTCCTTAGCGCGCTCGTAATCAAACAGGCGCTTGGCACCGTCGGTGATAAGCGTACCGAATCTCTCGGAAAGGAAGCTTGCAAGAGTACCGCATCCCTCTCGTGAAACGTTGAATATCGCCTCGGCGGGCTGGTAGGATGCAATCTCGTTTTCTGCTCTTTGAAGCGCATCCTCACCTGCGATATAGGTACAGGATACCTCACCCGTAGATATATCTGCAAAGCCGAGCGCAATTCCGCTTCTACCGACACATACGGACGAAAGGAAGTTGTTTTGGCCCTCCTTAAGAAGTGTGCCGTCGGTTATAGTACCCGGAGTGATAACGCGGGTGACCTCACGCTTTACAAGGCCTACTGCCGCTTTTGGATCTTCGGTTTGCTCGCATATAGCGACCTTGTATCCCTTTTCAACAAGTCTGCCTACGTACACGTCTGCCTTGTGGAATGGTACGCCGCACATTGCTCCCCTCTTTCCCTCTCCGCAATCACGTGCGGTAAGGGTGAGCTCAAGCTCACGCGAGGCGATAAGCGCATCGTCAAAGAAGCACTCGTAAAAGTCGCCGAGGCGGTACATAAGTATATATCCCTCGTATTGCTCCTTGACCTCAAGGTATTGCTTCATCATCGGAGTTGTATTTTGAAGATCTGCAACTCTCTCGATAATCTCTGCCATAATTTTATCCTCTTTACTTTAATCGGAATGTATCAGTCGGAACGGTATCAGTGTGAGCATCCACCGCAGGTAGAGCAATCGTGGGTACAGTCAGAGGGTCGCTCACCTGTGATACAGAACTTGATCTCAGCGTTTACGGAATTCATAAGATCGTTAACGCCCTTCTGTGCATTTGCAAAATCGGTATAGTGGTGATTTGCGGTGATTTCTCTTGAAAGCTCGTCAAGTCTGTTCTTAAGGCTCTCTATCGCTTCCTTATCTGCAAGTGCGGGCTCCTTGGAAAACTCCTGTGCAAGAAGTACCTTTTCGGTCTGGTATTCGCGCATCTTCTCCTGAAGGGGCTCGTCCGCATCAAAAATGCTCTTGGTAAGCTCGAGAAGTCTCATTTCCTCGCTTCTTGCGATCTCCTCGCCGAGTGCGTGTGCAAGTTCAATTATCTTAGTCATATCATTAATTCCTTTCAATTTCACCGAACAGGTCGAATGCGCCCGTGCGGGTTATCCTTACGTTTATAAAATTACCTATGTGATTTTCATCTGATTCAAAGTGAACGAGCTTGTTGGTCGAGGTTCTTGCGCTATATACGGTAACGCCGTTCTTTTCCTCAACGTCATCAACTATTACGCGCTCAACTCTGCCGAGGTATGCATCATTCTTTTCTCTTGAAATATTGCACTGCACCTCAAGCAGTCTTGCCATACGGCTCTTTTTGGCCTCGTCGGAGACCTGGTTTTCCATTTTTGCGGCGCGTGTTCCCTCTCGCGGTGAGTATATAAATGAGAACACCATATCGAAGCGTACGCGCTCAAGAATATTCATCGTGCCCTCGAAGTCCTCGTCCGTCTCACCGGGGAAGCCGACGATTATATCGCTTGTAAGCGCAACGTGCGGCACTACGTCTCTTAATTTATCAATAGTCGAGAGGTACTTTGCGGTATCGTAGGTGCGGTTCATTTCCTTAAGCACCCTATCGCTGCCCGACTGCAGGGGCAGGTGGAAGGTGGGGGCGATCTTGCCGCTATACTTACCGAACACCTCGATAAGCTCGTCGGAGACGTCCTTCGGGTGGCTGGTCATAAAGCGGAGGATGAAATCTCCGGGGATATTTGCCACGGCCTCGAGAAGCTTGGCAAAGGTTATATCGGATTTATAGGAGTTTACGTTCTGGCCAAGGAGGGTTATCTCTTTATAGCCACGGTTTATAAGATCGCGGCACTCGGCGATGACGTCGGCACTGTTACGACTTCGCTCACGGCCTCTGACGTACGGCACGATGCAGTAGGAGCAGAAGTTGTTGCATCCGTACATTATGGATACCCAAGCCTTGTGAGAGGACACACGGACGCTGGGCATACCCTCAACGACGTGTCCTTCATCCGTACCGAACACGAAGGAGCGGCGGCGCTGATAGAGCGCACGGTGCACAAGCTCAGGCAGGCGGTGAAGCATTGCGGGCTCGAGGGTGAAGGTGACGTGGTGATAGCTCTTCTTTATGCTCTCTGCCATATGGGGCTCAGCCGCCATACAACCGCATACACCGACGATGAGGTCGGGCTTCAATTCACGAAGGGGCTTGAAATTACCTACGATGGAGAGTGCCTTAAGCTCGGCGTGGCGGCGTATAGCGCAGGTGTTGACGACGATGAGGTCGGCCTCCTCGGGCTTATCGGTCAAGGTGTAGCCCATCTCAACTGCCATCGCGCGCATCTTCTCACTGTCTGCCTCGTTTTGCTGACAGCCGAGCGTGATAACGTGGGCGTGCTTATTTTTGCCCTCGTTGAGTGCTTTTACACCCTGTATATATTTTGACTGTTCGGTTTCGTTTATGTTTAAGTTCATTTTTTCTTTCCGTTTAACATTTTTTCTGCGAGCTTCTCGGCAGAAAGTCCTACGTGATCGTAAACGTCGCAGGGCTCGGTGGGGGAAGCGAAGTTATCGTCTATTGCAGAGATGAGGTACTCACGTGCAGAAAGGTCAACGCCAAGCTGCTCGAGCGCATCACGCATAAGCATAGCTGCGCCACCGTTCTTTATACCCTCCTCGGCAAAGAGGATGCGGCGTGCACCTGAGATATAAGGCAGGACGGTGCGTGCGGCGTAGTCGTAGGGCTTAAGCACCTCGAGAAGCACCACACCAACGCGAGCGCCCGTAACGTGGCGCACGATATCAGCCGCCTTGAGAACACGGGTAGCAAGAGTGCCGTAGGTGATAAACACGTATTCGGGAGCATCCTCGGGATCAAAGTTCGCGCGGGCGCCAAAGGAAGTGGCGTTAGGCTTTGAATAGAATGCCTTGACAACCTCCTCACTCTCAGAGGAGTTGGGGTATCTGACGGCAATCGGCTCGTCGATCATATTGGCAAACTCCACCGCCTCCTCAAGTGCCGAGTAGGTAGCGGGAGAGATGATGCTCATACCGGGGATGTGGGAGAGGAACGCCACGTCAAATATGCCGTGGTGGGTCGCGCCGTCACCCGCTGCAATACCCGCACGGTCTATCATAAGCTTTACGGGCAATCCCTGAAGGGCTACATCGTGAAGAACGCTGTCGTAGCCGCGCTGAAGGAAGGTGGAATATATAGCCGCATACGGCTTAAGTCCGTCGGCTGCAAGGCCCGCCGAGAAGGTGAGGGCGTGCTCCTCTGCTATTCCGACGTCGAAATAGCGGTCGGGATAGGTCTTGCCAAACTTATCAAGGCCGGTGCCTATGCCCATTGCGGCGGTGATGGCAACAACACTTTCGTCATCCTTTGCAAGGTCGATCAGCTTGTCTGCCATTACGGAATGGAAGCTCTTTTCCTCAACGGTTTTGTTATATACGCTATGGAAATCGTCGGGCGAAGCCTCGGCAGGGGCGTATCCCTTGCCCTTCACCGTCTTTAAGTGGACTATTACGCACTCGCCAAGCGCCTTTGCCTGCTTAAGCGCCTTCTCGACCTTCTGATAATCGTTTCCGTCGATAGGTCCGAGGTAATAAAGTCCGAGGTCCTCAAAGTAGTTTGAGGAGAAGAACATATTTTTGAATTTGTTTTTGATAAAGGTAAGGCATTTGTGCATGGGCTTACCTATAAGCGGAATATGGTCGAAAACCGAGCGTGTGCCGCGCTTCCAGGTACGGTAGCCCTTGGAAATTCTAACTCTGGAGAGGTAGCTTGCAAAAGCACCCTTGTTTACGGAGATGGACATACCGTTTTCGTTGAGAATGATTATAAGCTTAAGGTTGGGGTCACAGTTATTGAGTGCCTCGTGCACCATACCGCCGGTGTAAGCACCGTCACCAAGAACGGCCACGGTGTAGGCGTCCGAGCCCTTAAGGCGGTCGGCAACGGCATAGCCGAGTGCCGCAGATACAGAGGTAGAGCTATGGCCTGCGCCAAACGCATCGTGCTCGCTTTCTGACATCTTCGTAAAGCCGGAGAGTCCACCGGGGGTTCTGAGGGTAGAAAACTCTTCCCTGCGGCCGGTGAGGAGCTTATGAACGTACGACTGATGTCCTACGTCGAAAATTATATGATCCTTGGGGGAATCAAACACCCTGTGAATAGCTACGGAAAGCTCGGTAGCGCCGAGGTTGGATGCAAGATGGCCGCCGGAGCGCTCTACGTTATCGATAAGGAACGAGCGTATCTGGTCGCAAAGAGGGGCGATGTCGCCATCCTCGAGCTTTTTGAGATCCTCGGGAGAATTTATATTTTCAAGCAGATTATATTTCATCTTTCATCCTTCCGTGGGCGGTGGGAGCCCTTCCGACTACCTTTATGTAAGCGCGGTAGAACGCCGAATAATCACCGAATCCGACCTTGTAGGCTGCGGAGGCCGCAGGCTCGCCCGATTCAATGAGCTGCTTTGCGTGCATTACTCTTTTCTGCACTATGTAACCGTGTATCGAAATGCCGTTATGCTTTTTGAAGGCGCGGCAAAGATAATATTTGCTGACGAAGAAGCGCTTTGCAAGCTTCTCAAGGGATATATCCCTGAATGCGTTTTCGTTAAGATAGCGAATGACCCTTGCGCCGATATCCCAATCCTCCGCTACGAGCTCCTCGCGTCCCTCGACGGAGAGGGTGAGAATAAGCTCGGACACGAGCAGGCGCATCATAAGATCTCTTTCCGCATTCGGAAGCCCAGACGATGCCCTCATACGGTCGAAAACGGAGATAAGGGCGTCGGATTTTGAATTTAAGGAGTAGTACGCACCCGAGGGCGTGGCATCGCCGACTAAGCGCTCGAAGGTCTCTGCAACGCAATCGGTAACGGCGGTGGAATCGAAGTTTATGACCGTGCGCTCGTAAGCCGAGTTGGGGTCAACGGAAACGCAATGATAAACGAGCGGCGGAAAGATCATAAGCGTATGCGGCTTTATCGGATATTCAACACCCTCAACGACGTACTTACCGCTGCCCTCAAGGACGTATATTATCTCGTACTTATCGTGGCAATGTCGGGAATTAAGGTTTTCGGGAGTACTGTCCGTTCTCGCATCGAAATAGCTTATATTTTCGCTCTCAAAGTGAGTATTTTTCATCATTGTGCCTCCTTTCGTAGCCTTCGCCTGCGCGTGAGCGCAGGTATGCATTATATATTTTAGCACAAGCGAGCAACTTTTGCAATAGTTTTTGCAACTGCAACAATATTTTTTTTAAAAAATATATTGAATTTTAAGGAGATAATATGTTAAAATTGAATTGATCCGCATAAGCGGATGTAAAATGAACAAGTGAGGTTTGATTTTATGAAGCTTGGAGCACAGCTTTTTTCACTTCGCACCAGCTGCGAAACACCCGAAGATCTTTTTAACACAATGAAAAGAGTCAAGGCAATGGGATACGAGATCGCGCAGGCGTCCGGTATCTGCCAGATTGACGGCGACCTTTTCCGCTCTTACATAGATGAGGTAGGTCTGCCTATTACCTGCACTCACCGCTCCTTTGACGAAATAGTTAATCACACCGATGAATCTATAAAGTGGCACAAGACCATCGGCTCTCCCATCGTTGGTATCGGCAGTATGCCTACCGAATACCGCGGCAGCTACGAGGGACTTAAAAAGTTCAAGGAACTGATGACCGAGCCTGTAAAGAAGATCCGCGATGCGGGCCTTATCTTCACCTATCATAACCACGCATTTGAATACGAGACCTGGGACGGAGTCAAGCCCTACGACTTCCTTATCGAGGAGTGCCCCGAGTTTGACTTTATCCACGACGTATATTGGTCGACCTACGCAGGCGAGTGCCCTGCTAAGTACATCAAGCTTCTTGCAGAGGCAGGCAGAATGACCGACGTACACTTCAAGGATATGAAGTCTGCGCCTCAGGGTCCCATCTGCGCTTGCGGTGACGGTATTATCGACTTTGCACCCCTTGCAGATCTTTGCTATTCCCTCGGTGTTAAGAACGTGCTTGTCGAGCAGGACAACGCGCCCGATTTTGAGGACTCGTTCGAGCAGATGGAAAGAAGCATCAAGCATCTTCGCCCCATCATAAAGTAAGGAGAACCGATAAATGGCAGAATTTGTACTCTCCGCATTTGCCGACGAGGCGGGCAACTCGCTTGACGAGCAGATAGCAGCCCTCAACGGTAACGGTATTCGATACATCGAACCCAGAAACATAGACGGCAAGGGCATCCTTGATCACACCGAGGAGTCGCTTGCAAGCATCAAGGAAAGACTTGATGCAGCCGGAATCAAGGTCGGCTCGCTCGGCTCGCCTATCGGCAAGTACGACATCACCGCTGATTTTGAGAGCTACCTTGTAACCTTTGAGAAGGCACTTCGTGCCTGCGAGATACTTGGAACGAAGAAGATGAGAATGTTCAGCTTTTTCGTTGAGCAGGATAAGCTTGCCGAGCACCGCGACGAGGTTATCAGACGACTTCAGATAATGGTAGACCTTGCGACCAAGCGCGGCATTACCCTTTGCCACGAGAATGAGTCGAGAATATACGGTCAGATGCCCGCTGAAGTAAATGACCTTATGGACAACGTTAAGGGCCTTAAAGCTATCTTCGACCCTGCCAATTACAGAATGAATGACGGCGACGTAATGGCAGGCATCGAGGCAACGCTTAAGAATTTCGCTTATCTTCACATTAAGGATGCGGTTTACCAGACCCAGACCATCCTCCCCGCCGGCGAGGGTGAGGGCCGTATCGCAGACGTTATCAACATCGTTAACGGTAAGGTTGAAGGAGAGGTAATGCTTACCCTTGAGCCCCACCTTGCAATATTCAGCGCCTATGCAAGCATAGACGAGCACGAGCTTAAGGGCAAGTACGTCTTTAAGACCAACAGAGAGGCGTTTGATTTTGCGACCAATACACTTAAAAATCTACTCAGAGAAAACGGATATAGAGAGGATGAAAACGGCAAATGGAAAAAGTAAGATTTGGTATAGTTGGCTGCGGTAATATGGGTACCGGCCATGCAAACAACTTCCTTGCAGGAAAGATCGAGAACGGTTATATCAGCGCAGTATGCGACATCAACCCCAAGAAGTTCAAGTTTTTCAAGGAAAAGTTCGGTGACAGCATCAAGTATTACGACACCGCAACCGAGATGTTCAAGAGCGGCGAGTGCGACGTAGTTATCATTTGTACCCCTCACTACATCCACCCCGACCTCGCTATCGAGGCACTTGACAACAACCTCAACTGCATCGTTGAGAAGCCCGCAGGCGTTTATACCCTTCAGGTAAAGAAGATGCTCGAGAGAGCTGAAAAGTCTGACAAGATCCTCGGTATTATGTTCAACCAGAGAACTAACCCCGCATTCAAGAAGATGCGCCAGATGATCAAGGAAGGCAAGATCGGCGATATCAAGAGAACCAACTGGATAATCACCGACTGGTACAGAACTCAGTACTATTACGATACCGGCGCTTGGCGTGCGACCTGGGTCGGCGAGGGCGGCGGCGTGCTTTACAACCAGGCACCCCATCAGCTCGACCTGTTCCAGTGGATCGTTGGTATGATGCCCTCCAAGCTTCGCGCGTTCTGCCATTTCGGAAAGTGGCACAACATCGAGGTTGAGGACGACGTTACCTGCTATTGCGAGTATCCCAACGGCGCAACCGGCGTATTTATCACCACCACCGCAGACGCACCCGGAACCAACCGCTTTGAGGTTACCGGTACCAAGGGTACTCTTATATTTGAGGGCAACAAGCTCTTCTATAAGGAGCTTAAGTGTGACGAGCGTGTGCACTGCTTCAGCACCGATAAGGGATTTGAAAAGCCCGAGTGTTTGCCCACCGTTGAGGTTGAGCTTGAGGGTGAGAACTCTCAGCACTCCGGCATCTGCAACAACATTGCAAACGCTATTCTCGGCCTTGAGGAGGTATATGCTCCTGCAAAGGACGGTATCTATGGCGTACAGCTTGCAAACGCTATGCTCCTCTCCACCTGGCTTGACAAGGAGATCGAGCTTCCCTTTGACGATGAGTTCTTCTACGAGGAGCTTAAGAAGAGAATCGCAACCTCCAAGCCCCGCGAAAGCGCAGACGACGATATCGTAGCAGCACAGTAATATGGAAAAGAAGCAATTTAAGGTTGCGCTTATCGGATGTGGATCGATCGCGCTTAACCACTTTATGGCACTCGGGCACGTTGAAAATGCAAAGGTAGTTGCCCTTTGCGACATCAAGCCCGAAAGATGCACCGCTTATATCGAAAAGTTCGGCTTTGACGCTAAGGTATATACCGATTATATCGAGATGTACGACACCGAGAAGCCCGATGCGGTACATATCACTACTCCACACTATCTCCACGCAGAGATGACCATTGCGGCACTTGAGCGCGGCATTGACGTTTTTCTTGAAAAGCCGATGTGCATAAGCACCGACGAGATCACAAAAATTCTCGAGGCTGAGAAGAAAAGCACTGCGCGTGTATGCGTTTCCTTCCAGAACAGATTTCTTACCGCTGTGCGCGAGGCTCTTCGCATCGTCGAGGAGGACGGCGGCGCACTTGGCGGCAACTTCTGCGTTTTCTGGGAAAGGACCGAAAAGTATTACACCGAGTCCGGATGGCGCGGCAGCTACGCGACCGAGGGCGGCGGCGTAATGATCAACCAGGCGATACACTCGATCGATATGCTTACCCTTTTCCTTGGCAAGCCTGTTAGTGTTTGTGCTACCAAGTCCAACCATCACCTTAAGGGTATAATTGAGGTTGAGGACTCCTGTGAGGGTGTTATCGAATTTGAGGGCGGCAAGAAGGCGAACTTCTATGCGACGACCTCGGCGGGTGTGCGTGACCAGACTGCACTGACTATTATGACCAAGAATCACACCGTCCGCATCGAGCCCCCGGAGCTTTACGTTGACGGCAATCATATTCCCTTCGAGAAGGAAATTGCGGCGGTCGGAAAGCAATGCTACGGCAACGGACACTACAAGATAATTCCGATGTTCTACGATGCAATTGAGTTCGGAAAGCCTATGCCCGTCAGCGCAGAGAGCGCACAGTATGCGGTAAGAATTTTGCTTACTGCGTATAAATCCAACGACGAAAAAACAATAATATTATAATTCCAAGCACGTCTTGCTTATTTGGTGCAAAATTCGACATTTTGTGATATAATGCAAGGCAGAATTGTGTATTGTTGTTGATTAATAATCCAAAAAAAACAATCAAAGAAAAGGATGTATTTTGATATGAATTTACCTCTTAATATTGATCTTAGCGGCAAGGTTGCCGTTGTTACCGGTGCGGGCGGCGTGCTCTGCTCCGACTTCGCTAAGGCTATTGCACAGTGCGGTGCAAAGGTTGCCCTGCTCGACATCAATCTTGATGCGGCTGAGAAGTATGCACAACAGATCCGCGATGCGGGATACACCGCTATTGCAGTAAAGGCAAACTGCCTTGAGAAGGCAAGCCTTGAGGAAGCAAAGGCTGTTGTTGATGAGAAGCTTGGCGCTTGCGATATTCTTATCAACGGTGCGGGCGGAAACAACCCCAGAGCTACCACCGCAAACGAGTATTTCGACATCGACGCACTTGAGAACCCCGAGGTTCAGGACTTCTTCTCCCTTTCCGCTGACGGCTTCAAGTTCGTATTTGACCTCAACGTAACCGCAGCGTTCCTTACCACTCAGGTATTCGCACGCGATATGGCAAAGAACGGCAAGGGTAACATCCTTAACATCTCCTCGATGAACGCGTTCAGACCCCTTACCAAGATCCCTGCATACAGTGCAGCAAAGGCAGCGGTTTCTAACTTCACTCAGTGGCTTGCAGTTCACTTTGCACAGGCAGGCATCAGAGTAAACGCTATTGCACCCGGCTTCTTCGTTTCTAACCAGAACAGAGCCCTTCTCTTCAATCCCGACGGAACTCCTACCCCCAGAACGGGCAAGATCCTTGGCGGCACTCCTATGAAGCGCTTCGGCGAGTCTGAGGAGCTTCTTGGCGGTCTTCTCTTCTTCCTTTCTGACGAGGCATCCAGCTTCATCACCGGCGTAGTTCTTCCCATCGACGGCGGCTTCTCCGCTTACTCGGGAGTTTAATAGAAAAAGAAAAACGGACATCCCGACGGATGTCCGTTTTTGTTATGCTTTTTTACTCTACGCTAGTCTTACGAAGCTCGGTATGAAGAGCCTTGAAGATAAATGCGTGAGAGGCAAGGTAGCCGGCAAGTGCAAGCTTGATTATAGCCTGAACCCATACACCGCTGATAAGAGCGAGGATCGCAAGAACTACGTTGATGCCTGCAAAGATGAGGGGAAGAAGATAGGGAGGCTTATTGCCCTTATCGTACTGAGAGCCCTCAGAGGTAGCAACGAGAGTGTCGTAGTAATTCTTTATGTTGCTGAAAACGATGATGCTGCCGATGGTAAATGCAAAGGAGATGAAACCAAAGAGAACGGTAACGATAACAGCACCGATGCCGTCCTGCATGGTGTGCACCTTATCTGCAAGTCCAATGCCTGCGTAGCCCCAGAAGTCAACGACCTCTGCGATGATATCGTAGTTGTTAGCGATATCGCCGATGCCTACGATAGAGCTGCCGAGGATGCAAAGGAACATAGATACGCCTGCATCGATGCAAGAGAACACCGCAAAAAAGTAGAGGATCTTAGGAAGGATCGCGATCTTGGATGCTCTGATGCTAAGCTCGGTCTTGCTGTCGCGGTAAAGCTTGTATGCATAGATGATAGCCACGATAGCGGGAGCGAGTATCGCGGAATGCACGAGGCATGCAGCTATTCTACCAAAGGTAGAGGTGATAAATCCGGCATTTGCAACACCGGCGCCGCGAAGAAACGCATTAGACACCCACATAAGGACGTAACCAAGTGCCATAAGGCAAATGGATGCGAAAGCGGCTATGTAAGGAATAGAGGGCTTGCTGCTTGCACAAGCAACAGGCTTAGTTTCTACTTCGGGCTGAGTGCCTTCGGTAACTTCCTGTACGTTTGCAAGTTCCTGCTCACAATTCTGACAGTTCATATATATACTCCTAGAAATTTATTTACTTTAAGTATTATAACATTACCTTACGGATTTGTCAAGCGATTAAGGAAAAAAACAGGGCTGATTATACGTCGGCCCTGTTTTTGTGGATTTTTGCAGATAAAATCAGAAGTTTTCGGGGTAAACTCCGTTAGCTATGAGCTCCTTGAATGCGGCGGTAACGGTTTCCTTGTCCTCCTTGTAGGTAACGCCGTACCACTTATCGGAGTTGTCAAGGACCTTAACGTCTGCCTTGCCCTCCTTGATAAGCTCGGAAACGACGGTGGGAAGGAAGAACTCGCACTTCTCGGGGTTGGTAGCGATGCCCTTGTCGAGGAATGCGGGGAATCTTGCGGCACACTCCTTGATGTAAGAGGGAGTGAAGCCCCAGAGGTTCATAGAAACGAGGGTGTCGGGATCGAGGGGGTAATCAACGCCGTCCTCGGTGAAGTAGATCTCGTTGCCGTTTACACCGATCTTGGTGCGCTCAACGATCTCGGTGAGCATAGAATTCTCATCAGCCTCGCAAACGCCGCGGGATACGGTTCCCTGCTCGGTTACGGTGTTCTTGATGCGGTAGCCGACCATTGCGTAGTGATACTTCTCATCATCGGCGGAATTCTTAAGGAAGTCGTAGATCTTGGTGAATGCGTTTGCGCCGTAGTAGTCATCGGCATTGATAACTGCGAAGGGTGCATCAACGGTGCCAAGGCAGCAAAGGATAGCGTGTGCGGTGCCCCAGGGCTTACGTCTGCCCTCGGGAATGGAGTAGCCCTCGGGAAGCTTATCAAGCTCCTGGAATACGTACTTAACGTTAACGTCCTTGCCTGCAAGGTGAGCGTCCATTACCTCGCGGAAATCCTTTTCGATCTCCTTTTTGATAATAAAGGTAACGTCCTTAAATCCTGCGCGGATTGCATCGTATATGGAATAATCGATTATGATGTGACCTGCGGCGTCGACCTTGTCGATCTGCTTAAGACCGCCGTAGCGGCTGCCCATACCTGCGGCCATTATAACGAGCTCGGGATTTTTCATTTTACAAATCTCCTCTTGGGTTGTTTTAGATAAGTTCAGTATAGCACATACGGGGTATATTTTCAAGTAAAAGAGGATTATTTTTTTGTAAAATAGCCTTAATTCGAGAATAAAATCACATATTTCGTCGAAATTTGCATAAGTGCTTGAAAATCGCAAGATATAGTTGTATAATAATGGGTGAAGAAAAATTGAAAGGACGTGGCAATATGAGCACACTTCATATAATCGATCATCCCCTTATTCAGCACAAGCTTACCATAATGAGAAGCAAGAACACCGCATCTAAGGATTTCCGCGAGCTTCTTGACGAGATCTCGATGCTTATGGGTTATGAGGTAACCCGTGACCTTCCCCTTGAGGACGTAAAGGTAAACACCCCTATATGCGAGGCTACCTGCAAGAGAATCGCAGGTAAGAAGCTTGCAATCGTGCCCATTCTCCGTGCAGGTCTTGGTATGGTAGACGGTCTTCTCCGCCTTGTTCCCGTAGCGAGAGTAGGACATATCGGACTTTACCGTGATCCCGATAGCCACGAGCCCGTAGAATACTACTGCAAGATGCCCCCTGATATCGCAAACAGACTCGTTATCATCGTTGACCCTATGCTTGCTACCGGTGGCTCGGCTGCTGACGCTATCACTATGGTAAAGGCAAAGGGCGCGACCAACATTCGCCTTATGTGCCTTGTTTCTGCACCCGAGGGTGTTAAGAAGGTACAGGAAGCACATCCCGACGTTGATATCTACACCGCTGCTCTTGACGAGAAGCTTAACGACCACGCATATATCGTTCCCGGTCTTGGCGATGCGGGCGACAGAATTTTCGGCACTAAGTAATGCGCGAGCTTATTATTGGAAAGAACGATGCCGGGCAACGCCTTGACAAGTTCATAACCAAGACTCTTGAGCTGCCCACAGGTCTTTTATACAAATCCATCCGCACCAAGAAGATCAAGGTCAACAGAAAGCGTGCGGAGATAAGCACCGTTCTTTGCGAGGGAGATACGGTACAGTGCTTCCTTGCTGAGGAGTTTTTCGAGCGTGAGGTGGACGACGGCTCACTTGCCAGGATCACGCCAAAGCTTTCGATCGTGTACGAGGACGAGAATATAATGCTTCTCGACAGGCGCCCCGGCGTTTCGGTGCACGAGGATGAAAACGGCTCGACAAACACGCTTATCACACACATACTTGCCTACCTTTATCAAAAGGGAGAATACGATCCCGAAAACGAGCAGAGCTTTACCCCTGCCCTTTGCAACCGTATCGACCGCAACACGGGCGGTATAGTTATTGCGGCAAAGACGGCCGAGGCTTTGCGCGTGATGAATGAGAAGATAAAGGAGCGCGAGATAGACAAGTTTTATCTTGCGGCGATACACGGCATACCGAAAAAGAGCGAGGACACTCTTTACGGCTATCTGATAAAGGATGAAAAGAGCAATCTTGTCAAGGTGTACGATAAAAATCCGCCGCGTGGCGCAAAGAACATCATCACCAAGTACAAGGTGATCGCAAAGAAGGGTGACTCTGCCCTTATTGAGGTCGAGCTTTTAACCGGAAGGACGCATCAGATCCGCGCACATATGGCGCATATCGGTCATCCCCTTGTGGGTGACGGAAAGTACGGTATAAACAAGGACGACAGAGGCCGCGGATACAAGTATCAGGCGCTCTACTCCTACAAGCTTCGCTTTGCCTTTAAGGGCGAGGCTACCGCACTTGAATACCTTAACGGTAAGGAATTCACCATACCGAAAAAGGGTATTTACTTTACAAAGGAATATTTTGAGAGATAAGAAAATGCCGCAGCAAAAAGCTGCGGCATTTTTTCGTTGTTGATTACTTTGTGCCGGTGGAGCCGAAGCCACCCTCACCGCGGACGGTGTCGGAAAGCTCGTCGGCGAGCTCGTACTCGGCGGCGAGGAAAGGAAGGATAGCAAGCTGAGCTATGCGCTCGCCCTGCTCTACCGTTTGGGGTGTGTCGGTATGGTTGTGAAGGGCGACCATAACCTCACCGCGATAGTCGGCATCAATTACGCCGACCTTGTTGGCGGGGGCGAGACCGCGCTTCGAAGCCAAGCCGCTGCGGGCGAAGATAAGACCGCAGTAGCCCTCGGGGATCTCGACGGCAAGACCGGTATGTAAAAGAGTTGTCGTATGCGGTGCGACGGTCACGGGGCCGTCGATGGTATAGAGATCCGCGCCTGCGGAATAGCTTGTGCCGTAGGTGGGGATTATTGCATTTTCGTTAAGCTTTTTGATTCTAACTTTCATTTGTTTTCTCCGTCATACTTTTTGTCAAGGGCGCAGCCCTCCCAAATTACTATCTCACCCTGCTCACGGGTTTTGTTCATATCGATTATGCGCTGATTTGACGAGCCACGGAAGCGGAGTCCGAGGCGCTTTTTATCCTGATCAAATCTGCCGTCAACGAGGATGTCGACGAGTGCGAGAATGCGCGCGGTGATGGGCAGGCACTTGTAGTGGTTGCCAACGCCCGAGGTAAGCTCCTCGTAGGTATTGCCGGTAAAGAGCCATACCGTTTTATCGGGAAAGCGGAATTTGAACTCCTCGAGAAAAGGCAGGAGTCCTTCCTGATTTTCGGGCTCCATAGGCTCGCCGCCAAGGACGGTGAGTCCCTTGACTACGGGATTTTTAAAGGTGTCGAAGATCGACTCGGCAACCTCGGGGGTAAAGGGGCTTCCGTAGTCAAACGACCAGGTTTCGGGCTGAAAGCAGCCGGGGCATCTGTTGCGGCAGCCGCTGACGAAGAGGGTCGTTCTTATACCCTCGCCGTTAGCGACGTCACTTTTCTTTATTGCGGCGTAATTCATATTTTTATACCCAATTTCTCGCGAAGGAAGGCACCCGTGTAACTTTTTTCACACCTTGCGACCTCCTCGGGAGTGCCCTGTGCCACCAGAGTTCCGCCACCGTCACCGCCCTCGGGACCAAGGTCGATGATGTGGTCAGCCGTTTTTATAAGGTCGAGGTTATGCTCGATAACCACGACCGTGTTACCGCCGTCAACGAGGCGCTGAAGTATAACGATAAGCTTTGAAACGTCCTCGGTATGGAGGCCTGTGGTAGGCTCGTCGAGGATATAAATGGTCTTGCCTGTGGAGCGCTTAGCAAGCTCGGTAGCGAGCTTAACGCGCTGTGCCTCACCGCCGGAAAGCGTGGTGGAGGACTGACCGATCTTGATATATCCAAGACCAACGTCAAACATTGTCTGAAGCTTACGCTGGATCTGAGGAAGGCCCTCGAAGAAGGTTATTCCCTCCTCTATCGACATTTCAAGAACGTCGTAGATGCTCTTACCTTTATATTTAACGTCGAGGGTATCGCGGTTATAGCGTCTACCCTTACAAACATCACACTTTACGTAGACGTCGGGCAGGAAGTTCATCTCTATGCACTTAACGCCGTCACCCTCGCAGGCCTCACAGCGACCGCCGCGAACGTTAAAGGAGAAGCGGCCCGCATCAAATCCCTTTGCCTTCGCATCCTTGGTCTTAGCAAAGAGGTTGCGTATATCGGTAAAGAGGCCGGTATAGGTTGCGGGGTTGGATCTCGGCGTTCTGCCAATGGGGCTCTGGTCAATGGAGATGACCTTATCAAGATGCTCAAGACCCTCTACCCTATCGACCTTGCCGGGATAGGTGATAGCGCGGTTAAGATCACGCGCAAGGGTGCGGTAAAGCACCGCATTGACAAGAGAGGATTTACCGCTACCAGAAACGCCCGTAACCGCTATAAAGCAGCCGAGGGGAAAATCAACGTTAAGGCGTTTGAGGTTGTTTTCCTCTGCTCCGACGACGCGCAGGAAGTTGCCGTTGCCGGGGCGTCTTGTTTTGGGAATATCTATATTTTTTCTGCCCGAGAGGTATGCACCCGTGATAGAGGTATCGGATGCGGCAACCTCATCGGGTGTGCCGATCGCAACGACCTCACCGCCGTGGATACCTGCACCGGGGCCGATATCGACGATATAATCGGCGGCACGCATCGTGTCCTCATCGTGCTCAACGACTACGACGGTATTGCCTATATCACGCAGGTTTTGAAGCGTGGCGATAAGCTTGCCGTTGTCGCGCTGGTGAAGTCCGATACTAGGCTCGTCAAGGATATAAAGAACGCCTGTGAGCGCAGAGCCGATCTGAGTTGCAAGGCGGATGCGCTGTGCCTCACCGCCCGAGAGAGTGCCCGCAGTTCTTGCAAGGTTGAGGTAATCAAGGCCTACGCTGATAAGGAAGTGAAGGCGTGCTTTGATCTCCTTAAGCACCTCTTTTGCTATCTTTGCCTCGCTTTCGGTCAAGGTAAGACCGTTGACAAATTCAAGCATCTTATCGATCGAAAGGCGGCAGATCTCGTCTATATTAAGTCCGCCGACGGTGACACCGAGTACCATATCCGAAAGACGGCTACCGCCACACTTGGGGCAGCAAACGTCCTCGACAAACTCCTGATAATAGTCGCCGAACTTCATTTTCATTCGTTTTTCAATTATATGGATGACACCGTCAAAGGTGGCAAGCTGTTCTCTGCCCTCGCCGCCGAAGAAGCGGGTCACGCGGTATCTTTTAGTGCCTGTGCCGTACATAAGTGCATCAAGCGCTTCCTTGGAATACTCCTTGACGGGGGTGTCGAGGGTGAAGCCAAAGTCCTCGCCAACGGCGGCAATGAGAGGTCCCGTCCAGGAGTCCTCGGTCATAGTCTTAAAGCCGTTTGCGGCAAGTGCGCCGTCACGCAAGGAAAGCTCGGGGTGTGTGAGCACCTTTTTGACGGATACCATCTGCATATTTCCGATACCCGAGCACTCGGGGCACGCGCCGATGGGGTTGTTGAACGAGAACATTCTCGGCTCGAGCTCAGGAAAGCTTATGCCGTGCTCGTCGCAGGCGTATTTCTGCGAGAATTCAAGTGTCTGCTCAGTTCCATCCCTCTCGACGGTAACGACGGTGACCTTGCCGTCAGCGACCTTAAGCGCACTGTCGACGGAGTCGGAAAGGCGTGAGCGGACGTCCGGCTTTATTACAAGTCGGTCAACAACTATATCTACCGTGTGCTTGATGTTTTTGTCAAGCGTTATCTCCTCGGTGAGGTCATACATATTGCCGTCGACACGGACACGGACAAAGCCGCTTTTTCTCGCATCGGCAAAGACCTTCTCGTGCATACCCTTCTGCGCCTTGACGATAGGAGCAAGCACCATAAAGCGAGTGCCCTCGGGGAGAGTGAGTATTTTATCAACTATCTGATCCTGGGTCTGCTGGCGTATTTCCTTATGGCATATAGGACAGTGCGGAATGCCGATACGCGCATAGAGGAGCCTTAAATAGTCGTATATCTCGGTTACGGTACCGACGGTGGAGCGAGGGTTTTTCGAGGTGGTCTTCTGATCTATCGAAATAGAGGGAGAAAGCCCCTCGATAAGGTCGACGTCGGGCTTGTCCATTTGTCCCATAAACATACGTGCATAGGACGAAAGGCTTTCAACGAAGCGCCTGTGACCCTCGGCGTAAAGAGTATCAAAGGCCAAGGATGATTTACCGCTTCCCGAAAGGCCGGTAAGAACAACGAGCTTATCACGCGGAATGACGAGGTCGATATTCTTGAGGTTATTTACTCTTGCGCCCTTTATGATAATTTCTTTTGACATTTTAATTTCCTATTTTTCGTTTTTCAGTTCGCGTATTCTATCGCGGATATATGCTGCCTTTTCAAATTCAAGCGCCTTTGCTGCCTCGCGCATTTCCATAGTGAGGTTTTCGATCATACGCTCGCGCTCAAGACGGGTGAGCTTCTTGGATTTCTCGGGCTTTGCCTTCTTACCGATCTCGATGATGTCGGCAACCTTCTTGCGTACGCTTTCGGGAGTTATGCCGTGCTCCTCGTTATACTTCATCTGCACGTCGCGACGGCGGTTGGTTTCGTCTATTGCACCGCGCATAGAGCGCGTTACGGTGTCGGCGTACATAATTACGCGGCCGTTGATATTTCTTGCGGCACGGCCGATGGTCTGAATAAGAGAGGTTTCGCTACGGAGGAAGCCCTCTTTATCCGCATCGAGTATGGCAACGAGAGATACCTCGGGGATATCAAGACCTTCTCGGAGCAGGTTTATACCGACGAGGACGTCAAATTCGCCAAGGCGAAGATCGCGGATGATCTCCATACGCTCGATGGTTTCGACACGGTGGTGTATATATTTGACCTTTACGTTGTGGGTTGCAAGGTATTCGGTAAGGTCCTCTGCCATTTTGGTGGTGAGGGTGGTTACGAGCACCTTTTCGCCACGGGCAACGGTTTCTCTTACCTCGCCGAGCAGGTCGTCGATCTGCCCCTCTATCGGGCGAACGATTATCTCGGGGTCGATAAGACCGGTGGGACGGATAAGCTGCTCGACGATGTCGGAGCTTTCGTTCTTTTCATAGTCGCCGGGGGTTGCGCTGACGAAGACGACCTGGCGTATCTTCTCGTCAAACTCGTCGAAGAAAAGGGGGCGGTTGTCAAACGCGGAGGGCAGACGGAAGCCGTATTCTATAAGGTTTCTCTTTCTTGCATAGTCGCCGCCGCTCATACCGCGCACCTGCGGCAGGGTCACGTGCGACTCGTCGATGAACATAATAAAGTCGTCGGGAAAATAATCGAGAAGCGTATAGGGAGTTGAGCCCTCGGGGCGGCCCGAAAGGACGCGCGAGTAGTTCTCGACACCCGAGCAGAAGCCGACCTCACGAAGCATTTCGAGGTCGTATTTCGTTCTTTCCTCAATGCGCTGTGCCTCGATAAGCTTCTTTTCGCTCTTGAAGTATTCAACGCGCTCGCGCATTTCCTGCTCAATTTCAAGAAGGGCGGCCTCACGGCGCTCGTCTGAAACGGCGTAGTGCGTTGCGGGGAAAATGGCAACGTAAGAGAGGTGCTCTACCACCGCGCCCGTCAAGGGGTCGATGCGTGAGATGCGATCGATTTCGTCACCGAAAAATTCAATGCGTATCGCCTTATCGGTGCTCGATGCGGGAAAGACCTCGACAACGTCGCCACGGACACGGAACTTATTACGGATAAAGTTCATATCGTTTCTCTCGTAGCTTATCGACACGAGGGCGCGGACGAGCTCGTCACGCGACATCTGCATTCCCGGTCTTACGGAAACGAGCAGGCTTTGATATTCGAGGGGGTCACCGAGGGAGTAGATACAGGATACCGATGCGACGATGATGACGTCGCGGCGCTCAAAGAGCGAGGAGGTGGCGCTATGGCGGAGCATATCGATCTCCTCGTTTATCATAGCGTCCTTTTCTATATACATATCCTTGCCGGGGATATATGCCTCCGGCTGGTAGTAGTCGTAGTAGGAAACGAAGTACTCTACTGCGTTTTCGGGGAAAAACGAGCGAAACTCGGTGCACAGCTGTGCTGCGAGTGTCTTATTGTGGGCGAGGACGAGGGTCGGACGGTTAAGGTTGGCTATGACGTTTGCCATAGTGAAGGTCTTACCCGAGCCCGTTACACCGAGAAGGGTCTGCGCACGCTCGCCTGCTAAGATACCGTCGGTCAGGGCGCGGATTGCTTCGGGCTGGTCGCCTGTGGGCTGATATTCACTTACGAGCTTGAATTTGCGCTCCTGCATAGGTATCTCCTTTCTTTATCTTCTTCCGCGAGAGCCTCCGCCACCGCTGCGACCGCCTGAGCCGCCCGAGCCGGAGCTTGTGTTTATTCTTACGCGAGTGAGAGTTTTGTGTAGGAATATATCGCGCGAGTTGGCGGGTATGAGGTCGAGCCTTGCATACCTGTCGAGCGGATATATTGGGGATTTGAGCTTTTTCTTGTATTTATAGATTATTATACCGCAAACGATGGCGGATATTACGACGGCTAAAACGAAGGACGTGAGAATGGTCTTAAGTAGCCAATTCTCGGGGCGAAGGTCGCCGTGAACAGCGGTATCGGCAAGTGCAAAGGCACGAAGGGCGCCTGCACGGATATTGCCCGATTTTATGTTGTTATAGACGTCGGGGGCGTCGAGGATAAGGTTTGCCTCGCGATCGGTGATATCGTAATAAGCGTCACCATAGGTGAAGAGCTCATAATAATAGACGTCCTCGTAGTCATCGTATTCGACGAGGAGAATTACGGAATCACTGCCACTGTAACGCTGTGCATCATTGCGGAAATACGATATCACGAAATAGTACTCTACCGCGCTTTGGCGGTTGAGGTCGGATAGGTAGGCATCAATAGCCGTTTCGTCCGCATCGGATAAGAGGTTATACGGATCGTAGACGTAGGATGATGCGGCGGTGGCGGTGATAGAAAATGCCGTGAATATCAAGACGGCAAGGACGGTGAGAATAAGCAGCTTTTTCATCACAGGAGCAGCCCTCCTATCAACGAGAACGTTGCGGTAAGGGCGGTTGCGATGCCCGCAAAGAGGAGGGAGAGCTTAGGGATGCTGATGGGGAGCTCGCCGTATATTTTGCCGGTGTTGCCGTTCATTGCGTAGGTGTAGGTCTTTGTCTTTTTTCTGCCCTCGTGGCGGTAGGTGAGTATCCATATCGGCATAAGGGAGTATTCCCAATGCGAGTTGTCGATGCGGACGATAGTGTCACCGCTGTCGACGGTGGTGTAGCCGTGGATAGTGCCGTGAAGGAGAGCCGATGCGTAGCCGTCCATTTTTGAGCGGACGGTGGCGGTGGGGTCTTCCCTTTCGATATTTCTCTTCTTGGCGAAGTAGCCGTGAAGATACGGCATATCGAAATTGATATACGCATCGGTGGGATACGGAAGGATGCCCTCAAGCATCTTCTGATCCTCGTCGGATATTGCGACGGAGGTTATGTCCTCAAAGTGTATTTTACCGTTTCTTGTGAGGGAGTAGTGCGAGGTTTCGGTATAACGATAGTTGCCCGAGCGCCAGGTGCGCACCCTTCTCGCCTTGGTGTCAAGGGTGGAATCGGTATCGGCATCGGTGACCCAGAAGGGGTAATAGATACCCGTGATCTTATCGGCGTGGGCGTCGGAGAAATAGTCCTTGGGGACGAATTTATGCTTTTTTGCAAAGCGAAGGAAGATGTCCTTCGCCTCGGTTTTATCAAACTTAAAGGGGATGATCTTGGTGGGGCGCATCGCACCCGTTACCTTATCGGCGAGGACTATCGGGTTATGGCAGTAGTAGCAGAAATCGGCGACGGTGGTCTTATCGGCGATTATCTCTGCGCCGCAGCTTTGACAGTGGTATTCGGATACCTCGGATGCAAAGCCCGCATTATCCTCCTCGATGCGCTTTGCGCGCTCGGCAGAGGCGGTTTCGAGAAGCTCCTCGGCCGTAAAATCGGAAAGGCAGAATTCGCACGAAAACCTCTGCTTTTCCGCATTGAACAACAGACCCGCATCACAGTTCGGGCACTTGTAGGTTATCGTCGATCCTGCCATATTCCTCTCCTTATTTGAAGGTATTTAGATTATCTTTTGTTGCCGCAATTGTTGCAGAATTTTGCTTCTGCCGCGTTTTTATGTCCGCATTCGGTGCAAAACCACTCTGCCGCGGGCTTTTTAGAGCCGCAGTTGGGGCAGAAGTTGCCGCTGCACTCGGTGCCGCAGGAGCACTTCCAGGTGCCCTTGGGTGCAGGCTTCTTTGAGCCGCAGAGGGAGCAGAAATTGCCGTTTGAGGTTGCGCCACAGGAGCACTTCCAGCCATCGTTTGCTGCCGCTTCCCTAGCCTTATCCATCTCGCGACGGTTGGTTTCGGATGCTGCGCCCATAAAGCTGCCGCCGGCATTCATACCAAGACCCATACCCATAAATGCAGTTGTCGAGCCTGAAGAATTAGAGCCTGCAGCCTCGATACCACGGGCAACCGAGCCCTGTACGTAACCCTCTCTGACGGTGGGGTCGGAGAGCATTGCGCCCTTGTTGCGCATATTGATAAGCTCCTTAGACTCGTCGTCATAGGAGACGGAAGCTATACCAACAGACTGTATCTCAAAGCCGCGTGCGCTCTTCCAGCCCTCGTCGAGCTCCTTTGCCATATAGCTTGAAAGCTCGCGAGCCTTGCCTGCTACGTGGGAGATTCTTATACCGTCGGCAGACATACGGTTGATCGCGGAGGTGAGTGCCTCGAGAAACTCGGAGAGGTACTGCTCGTTGATCTCAGCGATGTCTACCCTATCGGTATTTTTCGGAATGACCTCGGTATAGAACTTTACGGGGTCGGTGATCTTTATAGAATAGTTACCGTGTGCACGGAGGAAGAGCTCGGAGTTGTAGAAGGAATCAAAGTAGTTTACAGGGGTGCGGGTACCGAACTTGATGCCCTTGATCTCCTGAAGATTGATAAAGTAAGCCTTCTGTGCATAGGAGGGGGTGCCGCCGAACTTAATGCGAGCGAAGGCATCCTTGATGGATGCGCCGAGCTGACCTGCAAAGAGCGAGGGAGCGGCGGAGTTATCCACCTTATAGTAGCCCTCCTCAGCGGTGAAGTCGATGATCCTGCCGCCCTCGACAAGCATCATAAACTGACCGGGATATACGTGAATTACCGAGCCGTTGGAAATAACGTCCTCGGTTGCGCGCTTATTGCTTGAGCGCTTGTCGGTTCTTACCTTAACGCCCTTAGTAAATACGGTGGTGTCACTCATTTCATCTGCTTCGATGACCTCGAGCCACTGGTCGGCGAGGTTGCCGCTCATAGCTCCGAAGAAAGCCTTAATAATGCCCATTTGAATTCACCTTTCTTAGAGATATCTCCATTTTTTACATTTTGCGATATACTTTGCGCAAGCGTCCTCACGCCAGCCGAACACCTCGGCAATAGCACCGACGTTATCCACTCCAAGCTCCTCAGCCACGGGGATAAGACGCACTGCAATAGCGCGGTCGAATGCGGCAAAGAGAAGAAATACGGTGCCGTAGAATCCGATAGCGGATATGGCGAAGAAGATAGCGAGCATAACGTAGTTGCGCGCATCCATAAAGCTGTTTACGAGAAGAAGGGATGCAACGCCCACGGCGGCGGATACTGCGCCCGAAATTATATATGCAATTCTTGCGTTCTTTGCCCTTTTCAAGTTATTCATAGGACGCCTCAGTTATCCCAGTTGGTATATACTGCGTTGACGTCGTCGTCCTCGTTGAACTTATCGAGCATCTTTTCCATATTCTCTACGTCCTCGGGATTTTCGAGAGTTACGTAGGTGGAAGGAACCTTTGCGAGGTCGGCGGTGTTGATCTTGTAGCCAAGA
>JAZRAF010000046.1:0-6196 GCA_045634425.1 Eubacteriales bacterium
CGTTATCTGCACTCAGGGTTGGTCTCAAATGCGGCGGAAGTGACGGATACAGCGGAATAACCGCAAACCCACTCGTAGGCAGACTCTCCGACAAGCTTATCGCGATGGGCGGAAGCTGTGTGCTTACAGAAGTTCCCGAGATGTTCGGCGCAGAGCACCTGCTTATGCAAAGATGTGAAAGCTACGAGGTGTTTGAGAAAACCGTAGCGCTCATCAACAATTTCAAGGACTACTACGCAAGGCACGGACAGGTTATATACGAAAATCCCTCCCCCGGAAACAAGAAGGGCGGAATCACGACTCTCGAAGAAAAATCACTCGGTTGCGTGCAAAAGGGCGGACTTTCCAAGGTTGTTGACGTGCTTGACTACGGTGACAGACTTACAAAGTGCGGTCTCTCGCTCTTAAACGGTCCCGGAAACGACATAGTTGCCATAACTAATCTTATGGCGGCAGGTGCACACGTAATTCTCTTTACCACAGGACGAGGAACTCCCGTCGGAGCACCCGTACCCACGGTGAAGATTGCAACGAATCACTCGCTTGCAGAGAGAAAGCGCGATTGGATAGACTTCGACGCATCTCCCACTCTCGACGGAAATCCCCTGACAGACGAACTGCTTGAATATATTATTTCGGTAGCTGAGGGCAAGGAAACCCGAAACGAGATAAACGATTACAGAGAAATTTCAATATTTAAGGACGGTGTAACACTATGAGTTTTATTAATGATAATTTCATGCTTAAAAATGAGCCTGCAAAAAAGCTCTATGCTATGATAAAGGATCTTCCGATAATCGACTATCACTGCCATCTTCAGCCGAAGCAGATAGCCGAAAACTATCAGTTCAAGAACGCATTTGATCTCTTCCTCGGCGGCGACCATTACAAGTGGCGCCAGATGCGTACCAACGGTATTGACGAAGAATACATTACCGGCGGCGCTGACGAGTACGAGAAGTTCAAGGCATTTGCAAGAACGATGCCCTACCTTATCGGCAACCCTCTCTACCACTGGACTCACCTTGAGCTTAAGAGATACTTTGACATTGACGAGGTTCTTACCGAGGAGTCCTGCGAGAGAATCTGGAACAAGGTAAACGAGTGCCTTGCAAAGCCCGAGTTCAGCGCACAGAACCTTATCAAGCGCTCTAACGTTGAGATCATCTGCACCACAGACGATCCCATCGACACCCTCGAATATCACGCGGCTCTCAAGAATTTCTCCACCAAGATACTTCCCACATTCAGACCCGACAAAGCCGTCGAGATCGGCAAGGAGACCTTCTTACCGTATATCAATGCAGTTGGCATTACCTCCTACGAGCAGCTCGAAAATTGGATCGTAGAGCGTATCAACTACTTTGATTCCTTCGGCTGCCGTCTTTCCGACCACGCGCTCGAGTACGTTCCCTTTGCCATCGGCGATGCAAAGGCAGCGTTCGATAAGAAGCTTGCAGGCAAGGAGCTTACCGAGTGTGAGATCGACGCGTTCAAGACCGCGATCCTTAAGGTTTGTGCAAAGGAATACACCCGTCTTGGCTGGACCATGCAGCTTCATATCGGTGCGCTTCGTAACAACAACAGAAGAATGTACGAGAAGCTTGGCGCAGACACCGGCTTTGACTCCATCAACGACCTTTGCATAGCTGAGAAGCTTTCGGCATTTATGAACAACCTTGAGTATGACGACTGCCTTCCCAAGACAATCCTCTACACCCTTAACCCCAAGGACAACTACGTTCTCGGCACCATGCTCGGCAACTTCCAGAAGGCGCCCACCGCGGGCAAGATCCAGTTCGGATCCGGCTGGTGGTTCAACGATCAGCGCGACGGAATGGTTGCACAGATGAGAGCACTTGGTAATCTCGGTATGCTTTCCAGATTCGTTGGTATGCTTACCGACAGCCGTAGCTTTGTTTCCTACCCCAGACACGAGTACTTCAGACGTATTATGTGTAACATCATCGGCACCTGGGTAGAGGACGGCGAGTATCCTGAGGATTACGAGCGCCTTTACGAGATAGTTCGCGCTATCGCGTACAACAATGCAAAGAACTACTTCAACTTCTAAGATCTCATAAAAGAAAGAACGCGTTTTCATCACGAAAACGCGTTCTTTTTATTCGCTTTTGGTTTTTTATTTCTTGATAACGTTACCGGCCTTTCCCTCGAAGATGTAAACCGATCCGTAGGGGATCGAGAAGCGGTAATCGGCATCCATCTTAGGTGCCTCTCTGGGATCAACCTTAAGGATCGCCTTATCGCTTCCGATGTCAACGTAAACGTTGGTGTTATCGCCAAGAAGCTCGGTAAGCTCTACAGAGGAGTCAAAGACGTACGCATCATCACACTCGCCGCCAACGATAGCCTCGGGACGGAATCCGAATACGATCTCCTTGCCCTCGTTTGCTGCAAGTGCCTCGGCATTCATAACCTTGGAGAGGTCGATCTCGTTGTCACCGATCTTTGCCCTTGCGCCGTTGATAGCGGTTTTAATGAGGTTCATGGGAGGCTCGCCGATAAATCCGGCAACGAATGTATTAACGGGGTTGAAATACAGGTCGTAGGGAGTACCGATCTGCTGCACGTATCCGTCCTTCATAACGACGATGCGGTCGGCCATTGTCATAGCCTCAGTCTGGTCGTGGGTTACGTAAATAGTGGTAGCACCGACCTTGCGGTGAATATCGGTGATCTCGGAGCGCATGGTAACTCTCTGCTTTGCATCAAGGTTTGAGAGCGGCTCGTCCATAAGGAAGATACCAACCTTTCTGATGATAGCACGACCAACTGCAACACGCTGACGCTGACCGCCCGAAAGTGCTCTCGGCTTTCTTTCAAGATAGTCAGTAAGGCCGAGTATTCTGGCAATATCCTTTACCTTCTGATCGATGACGTCGTCATCAACTCCCTGAAGAGTTAGACCAAAGGCAAGGTTATCGTATACCGAAAGGTGGGGGTAAAGCGCATAGCTCTGGAAAACCATTGCGATCTCTCGCTCACGGGGGCCCATTTCATTGGCGCGCTTTCCGTTTATTAAAAACTCACCCTTGCTTATATTCTCAAGTCCGGCAATCATACGAAGAGTGGTGGACTTACCACAGCCCGACGGGCCGACAAAGACGATAAACTCGCCCTGCTCTATCTCAAGATTGAAGTCGTGAACCGCGTGAAAGCCGTTCGGGTATATTTTGTTGATATCCTTTAAAGTGAGGTATGCCATAAGGTGACTCCTTGCCTGTAATTGGTTTAGGTCTTTATATTTGTTCTATTTCTTTGATCGTTTCTCTTAAATGGTTGATCGCGTAGGGAATGTCATCACCCATCGTACCCTCGAGAACGAGGATCGCATCGGGGTTATAGCGGTAGATCTCGGAGAGGATGCGCTTGAAATCAAGCACGCCCTTACCTACGCCACACTGCGAGATCCTGCCGTCGTTTACGACAAAGTCCTTGACGTGGTAGAGAAGAATGTCAGAGCCGAAAAGCTCGTGGCCTCTTTGTAGGATGTCGTATGCGCTTTCGTAGTTCTCGTCTGAGATGTAGTTATAAAGGTCAAAAATAACCTTTACGTTATCGCGATCTATCTCGCGGATTACGTCGTTAAGAACGTCGGGTGTTGAGCAAACGTGACAATACGCGCCCTCAATTCCCACACACGTACCCTGCTTTTTGCCGACATCGGCAAGTCTTTGGAATATCTTCGCAACCGATCTTCTCGCCTCGGGGCTAGCGTTATCGGGATGGAAGCCCCACGGGTCGCCCATAAACGATCCGGTCTCGGATCCTACGAAGCTTGCGCCAAGTGCCTTGGCATGCATGAGATATTCACCGAAGATCTTTTCACCAAGCTCTGCCTTTTCGGTATTCGGGTGAACGGGGTTAAAGTATGCACCGACAAGCGCAACCTCCTTACCCGCGTTACGGATAGCAGCACCGATCCTCTCGGCACGCGCCGCATCAAGACCGCCCTCGGCATAAGTAACACCGTCGATGGACTTGTAAACTACAAGCTGAACACCGTCAAGACCAAGCTCGATAAGCTTGTTAACAATATTTTCTTCGCCCTTGACACCGAGGTCATGGGCACGTATCATGATTTTCATATGCCTTTTCTTTCGCCGAGTATTTCCGTGTAACAGAGAACGAAGGGAGCAACACCCTTTGCATCGTTCTCAACGACCGGCTCGGAAATGTAGTATTCGTACGAACCGTCGCGGCGGGTGTCGCTTGCAGGGCCGAGGCCGGCAACAAGACAGATGCCACCGAGATTCAGGTTGCCCTCAGCATCAAAGCCGAGGTATTTTTTACAAATGCCGTCAAACGTTTCTCTGCCAAGTTTGGCAAAGCTCTTGTCAAGCACACCTATCCTTGCGCCCTTCATCATCGCGTATGCGATCATGCTTGAGCCACTGGTCTCGAGGTAGTTGCCCTCCTTACCGGGGAGGTTGACGACCTGATAATACATTTTTGTTTCAGGATCGTGATAGTGGGAGATGCTTTCCATAAGCTCGGAGAATATCTTCACAAGCTCACCGTCAGCACTCTTTCCCATTATTTCTATGATATCGACCATCGCAACTGCAAACCAGCCGATAGATCGAAGCCAGAAGTTTTTGGAAAGTCCGCTTTCGGCATCTGCCCAGAACATCGAGCGAGTACAGTCAAAGCCGTGATAGTAAAGACCGGTTTCGGGGTCCATCATATATCTTCTCACGTTTTTGATCTGTTTTACCGCATCGATGGGCTCCTTGCCGCAATATTTTGCATATTTGGTTGAGAAGACCTGTGCCATATAAATGCCGTCAAGCCATACCTGATTCGGGTAGATAAGCTTGTGCCAGAAGCTGCCAAGCTCGGTGCGAGGCTGCTCTCCGAGATGCTTTGCATGATTTTCGATCGCGAGGCGGTACTTTTCCTTTCCCGTCCTTTCATAAAGCTCGAAAAGCACGCGACCCTCGTTAATATCGTCGAGATTGTACTTTGCAATATCGTAGCCGATGATCGTGCCGTCCTCACGGACGTAGTAATCGATAAACGACTCGGCAAATTCAAAATATCTTTCGTTTCCGGTAATGCGCGCTATTTCAAGAAATGCCGTGATCATACAGCCGTCAATGTAGTTCCAATGCGGCTTTTTTCCCTGGCGAATGCTTTCAATATTCCACATTGGCGCATCCGGGCGCGACTCGTCAATAAGGCGGTCAATATATGAATTGATCTTTTCGTACATAAAACACTCCATACAAGTGCGGTCCGCTATTTTCTCGGAAAAACCGAGCATTTGCGGTGCATTTTCGGTAAAACAGTGGCACCCGTGTTAAAAAAACGATATACGTGCCGCCGTGTAGGGGCTATTTTTTTAATCGAAGTTGTTATCGGAAAGCTCAAGAGCTCCAACGTGGCTTGTAATGAGAGGATCACCGATAGCACCCTCAACACTTACACCGCGAACGGTCAGAGACTCAACGTTGTCAAAGTACATTCCGACCTTCAAAAACTCCTCCATAAACTCGCGCATCGCAGGTCTTGCGGGCTTTGCATTTTCGGAATATGTGAAATGCACGTCCTCGACAGTGATGCTCTTGATAGGTCTTTCGGGAAGTCCGTCGCAATAGCAAGCGGCCGCCTCACAATCAAGGCACTCCATATTACGGAAGGTAAACTCACCGAGATACGGGGTTCTCTCATCAACGGGCAGGTGCTTACGCGACCATACGTACTCACTGTTGCGATCGGGGTCGCAGCAATTGTACCACATATTGATAACTATGGGGGTTATAACACCCTCCATACGGATGTTTTCGAAAACTACGCCGTCAATGATGGCATCCTTTCCTCTACCGCGACGGGACTTTATACGAAGTCCGCGGTCGGTCTTTTTGAATACACAGCGGTTTACGGTAAGGTTGGTTACACCGCCCGCCATCTCACTGCCGAGAGTAACGGCACCGTGACCGAACTGCATGAGGCAGTTGCGGATGGTGTGGCGGTTTGCGGGCTGCTTGAATCTTCTGCCGATATCGATCTTACCCGACTTGATAGCGATACAGTCATCGCCTACTGAGAAGCGGCAGCCGATGATATTGACTACGTCACACGCCTCCGGGTCTATCGCGTCGGTATTAGGGCTATCCTTAGGAGCGTGTATCTCAAGATCAATGAAATCAACGTTGCTTGAGAAATACGGATG
>JAZRAF010000047.1:0-19267 GCA_045634425.1 Eubacteriales bacterium
CGCCGCGATCTCGACCGCATTATAAACGGTGTGCGCCACGCCCTCGCTAAGCAGGGCAGCGTATCCGTAATTATAAAGGAAGAAGCTTTCCGCAAGGTAGGAAACGCTCGATACAAAAGTGTATATCGCGCCCGTAAGCACGGTGGGCATAACCCTTGCCGATACGCTCTTTCGCATCCTTGCCGCCGCGATGATGATCAGTATTCCCGAGATAAAGCTCGGTAAAAGATTGATACCGTCGGTGTTGTCAAACTTGATGTCCCAAAGCACTACCACCGCCGCAAACATAAGCGACAGCGACACCTTGATCTTAGCGCATTCACGCTTTCTTTCGATCCTTTTTTCATTATCGAGAGGAGAAAGCACGAATATTGAGGAGTAAAACTGCCCCTCTTTATGTATCGATTTTAAATATTTGCATATAATTACGCACCAAACCACACCGCACACAAGCGCAAGGAGGGTCGATGCAACGAGGGAGAAGGAATAGCCCTTTGCCACCGTCGAGATAACGCCGTTTTCGTCAACTCTTGTGAGCAAGAAAAAGTTAGGCACAACGTTCATAACTGCCTTCACACCGAAGAAAACGCAGCTTATAATAGGCAAAGCCGAGGGGTCTATCCTGCCGGTCTTTACTATCGTCGCGTTCATATCGGTGCGCTCTCCAAGTCCGAAAAGCGCGTTGAATACGGCAGTTATTGCCGAGATGCCAAGCATCAGCTCAGCCGCCGCAAAAACGGTTATAAGAACGACCGACGTGTCGTTTCCGAATGCGTTCTGCATTCTCGAATAACCGACCAGAAGAAGACCGCCGATTCTTCCAACACTCAGCCAACCAAGGCGCACGAGCGCGCGTCTTGCCTCGGCAAAGTAGGGTGCACGGTCGATACCGACCGACAAAAGCTTAGCCAAAATAAAGCAGGCAATAAAGTCGGGAAGCACGTCCACAAGTCCGAAATTCGGGTTACAAAGCAGGATAAGCGAGATTATCGCAAAGGGATACGCCGCGCGAATGCCGCGCCCGTCCTTTGCCTTTTTTACGCACGATTTTTTACATACGTAAATAACCGCAAATCCGCTCACCGCAACTGCTGCGACGGCGGTAATTATAGCGATAAGTGACTTAGTGCCAAGCGCAAGGAAGAAAAGCACGACCTGTGCAACAAGGCAAGCCACCTCGCCGATAAGGTAGGGAAGATAACCTTTTTTAACGTTCATCACTTCTTGCCACCCTTCTTTTTCTTCGTGGCCTTCTCGGTCATCTTGTTAAGCTTGTATTCCGCATACTCGCGGTTACGCTTCTCCTGATGCTCGCGGAAGCTGTTGACAAATCCGAAGCGCGAGGGCTTGTCCTCTACCTCGTTGTCAACGTCCTCGGGCATACATATCCACTTGTAAGCGGAGTAGATCACCGTGAGGTTATAAAGTACAAGCGCAAAGCATCCAAGCAGGAATATAAGGCCTGCAAGTCCTATCCACTTCGACTCATCACCAAAGGTGATGGGAAGCTCAAGGATCATCATAGCCAAGAATACAAGGTAGATAAAGGGCTGCACGTTTTTCGCATTCCTTGCCGTCTTGTATACCTCGACCTCACGCGCCACCTGCTCGATGCCCTTCATCATAAGTATGCTGATAATGCATATAACAAGGTATCTCGGTGCGGCAGTGTAGCTTAAAATAAACGAAAGATCTCTGCCGAAAAGCGATGCGCCAAGCTCTACAAGCTCGGGCACTCCCACGATCGCAAAAAGCGCCGAGGGAAGAACTCCAAAGGAGAAGTACTTGTTCACCGTGCGAAGCTTGTAAAACGCCATTATCATAATGATGCCCGCAATAAGGTCGGTCGCACCGTAATAGGTCAAGTTAAGGATAAGAAAATATCCTATAAGCAGTATTCCAAATCCCATATTTACGCCTCAGAGCCGTCCGCGCCGCAGCACTTCTTGTACTTCTTTCCGCTACCGCAAGGGCAGGGGTCGTTTCTTCCGACCTTCTTTGCGGCAACAACGGGCTTGCGCTTTGCGCCCTCGCCTGCACCGCCGGTAGAGGTTACCTTAACGACCTCGCTTCTCTTTGCCTCGTCGGTTCTGGGTCTTACGGAAAGCACCTGTCTTACGGTGTCCTCTTTAATATCGTGTATCATCTTGTCGAACATATCGGACGCCTCAAGGCGGTATATCGCAACGGGGTCGCGCTGTGCGTAGGAGTTAAGACCTACGTACTCCTTGAGTTCGTCGTTGTCCTCAAGATGCACCATCCACTTCTGGTCAACGTTGCGAAGAAGAATAGACTTCTCGATCTCACGCATTATATTTGCAGGAAGCTCGGGGTGCTCCTCGCTCATCTTGTCCTTAGACTCGTAAAGCTCGAGCGCCGCTGCGATAAGCTCCTCGCGAAGAGCATCCTTGTCAAGCTCGGCAAGCTCCTCTGCGGTGTACTTGAAGTTCTTCTTATCCTTGATAAGACCAAGATAGTGGTTGTTAAACTCGTCAAAATTGTATTCCTCGGGATTATCAGTACCGAAGCAAACGTCAAACGTCTCGCTGACCGACTCGGTGATCATCGCGCGGATCTTCTCGGAAATATCGTCACCGTTAAGAACCTCGGCACGCTGATCGTAAATAACCTTTCTTTGCTGGTTCATTACGTCGTCGTAGGTAAGCACGTGCTTTCTGCGCTCAAAGTTGTTCGACTCTATGCGCTTCTGCGCGGTCTCGATAGAGTTCGAGAGTATTCCTGCCGAAATAGGCTGATCCTCAGGCAGACCGAGTCTTTCGGTCATCATCATTATTCTTTCCGACGAGCCGAAAAGTCGCATAAGATCGTCCTCAAGGGAGATAAAGAACTTCGATTCACCGGGGTCGCCCTGACGTCCGCTTCGACCGCGAAGCTGGTTGTCTATACGGCGGCTTTCGTGTCTTTCCGTACCGAGGATGTAAAGACCGCCCGCCTCGCGCACCTTCTCGGCCTCGGGGCGTATCATCTCGCGGTATTTCTCATAAAGACCGTTAAAGGTCGCTCTCGCCTCAAGAATTTCAGCGTTATCGGTGTCTGCCGTGCCGGTGGGCGCAACGATAAGGTCATCGTCAATACCCATCCTTCTCATCTCAGCCTTTGCCATATACTCGGGGTTACCGCCAAGCATAATATCCGTACCACGTCCCGCCATATTGGTGGAAATGGTTACAGCGCCGTATCTACCTGCCTGTGCAACGATCTCCGCCTCGCGTGCGTGCTGCTTCGCATTAAGCACGTTGTGAGGAACGCCGCATTTTTTAAGCAGGGAAGAGATAAGCTCGGATTTGTCGATGGATACGGTACCTACAAGCACGGGCTGACCCTTTTCGTGGCAGGCCTTGATCTGCTCGATTATCGCCGCAAGCTTTCCTCTAAGAGTGCGGTAGACCGCATCGTTGTGGTCAACTCTTATCATCGGCTTGTTGGTGGGAACCTCAACAACGTCAAGGGCGTATATCTGTCTGAACTCGTTGTCCTCGGTCATCGCCGTACCCGTCATACCCGAAAGCTTTCTGTACATACGGAAATAGTTCTGGAAGGTGATGGTCGCAACCGTGCGCGACTCCTTCTGTATCTTAACACCCTCCTTAGCCTCAATAGCCTGATGCAAGCCGTCGTTATAGCGTCTGCCTGGCATAAGTCGGCCTGTAAAGGTATCAACGATAATGACCGCACCGTCCTTAACGATGTAGTCAACGTCGCGCTTCATAACGCCGCGCGCCTTTATCGCAGTATTTATGTGGTGATAAAGATTGCTGTTTTCGGGGTCGGAAAGGTTCTCAACGTTGAAGAACTTCTCCGCCTTTTCAATACCGTTCTTGGTAAGCACGGCGGTGCGCGCCTTCTCGTCAACGATATAATCCTCGTCGATCACGTCGTTGTCCTGCTTCGCATCGATCTCCTTGATCACGTGCTTTGTGAAGCGGGCAACACATCTGTCCGCCATCTCGTAAAGGTCGGTAGACTTCGTGCCAACGCCCGAAATGATAAGAGGAGTTCTCGCCTCGTCTATAAGTATCGAGTCGACCTCGTCCACGATAGCAAAGTTATGTCCGCGCTGAACGAGCTGCTCCTTGTAAAGGGCCATATTGTCACGCAGGTAGTCGAATCCAAGCTCGTTGTTGGTCGCGTAGGTGATATCCGCGCCGTAAGCCTTGCGCTTTTCGTCGGGGTTCTGTCCGTGTACGATAAGACCCGTAGTAAGACCGAGATAGTTGTATACACGGCCCATCTCGTCGCATCCGTACTCAGCAAGGTAATCGTTTACCGTAACGATGTGCACACCGCGGCCGGTAAGTGCGTTGAGGTAAGCGGGCAGGGTAGCAACAAGCGTCTTACCTTCACCCGTCTTCATCTCTGCAATACGGCCCTGATGCAAAAGAATACCACCCATCAGCTGAACGCGGAAGGGGCGCTTTCCAAGCACTCTGTCGTCCGCCTCGCGCACCAGCGCAAACGCCTCGGGCAAAATATCGTCAAGCGTCTTGCCTTCGGCAAGCTCGCCCTTAAGCTTGTCGGTATAACCGCGCATCTCCTCGTCGCTGAGCGCCCTGAACTTATCCGCCAGCGCCTCGATCTTGTCGACCGTCGCAGTGATCTTCTTTATTTCCTTTTCGCTATAAGTGCCGAAAAGCTTTTTCAAAAGTCCCATTTTTATCTCCGATCTACCCTAAAAGGCCAAAATGGCTATAAAAGGGCATAGTAATCTATTTTAATTACATTATTATAACATATCGCACACGAAAAATAAAGAGATTTTTGTAAATATTTTAAAATATATTTTGTCGATATTTCCTCGCCACTCTTGATTTTGCTTTCACGGGGTTGTATAATAGTTGTGAAAATAAATATCGGAGATTTCAAAATGAGAAAAATCAACATAGTCCTCTACGAGCCGGAGATCCCTCAGAACACCGGAAATATATCCCGCACCGCCGCCGTAACAGGCGCCGCATTACATATGATAAAGCCCTTTGGATTCGAGGTGACCGACAAGCACCTAAAGCGAGCCGGCCTCGATTATTGGAGCAAGCTTGACGTCACGTATTATGAGAATTGGCAGGATTTTTTAGAGCAGAATAAGGGTGCCGAGCTCTATTATTTCACCGCAAAGGGCACCACCTGCTACGCCGATATCGACTATCCCGACGGCGCATATCTCGTCTTTGGCAAGGAGTCTGTCGGTCTGCCTGACGAGCTCGTAAACGCCAACCTCGATAGGTGTGTTCGCATCCCGATGCTCCCCACGCTCCGTTGCCACAACCTCTCAAATTCCGTCGCCATCGCCGTCTACGAGGTCCTCCGACAGTCGAACTTTGAGGGACTAAGTATGACAAGGTGAGTTAATCAGATGCCTCCCTCCGGGAGGGAGGTGGCACGCAAAGCGTGACGGAAGGAGCCTGCGACCGTAACCCTATTGCCTTACACGGCCTTCGAGTACTCCCTCAGTCTCGCTTTCGCTCAACAGCTCCCTCCCGGAGGGAGCCTTATATTTTGCTTTACATTTTTCTTGACTTTTCAGGAAAAGTGTATTATAATAGTATAAAACCAATATATTTAAAGGAGTGCACAGGCACAAAATGACGAAAATAGATATTTTTTCCGGTTTCCTCGGAGCCGGCAAAACCACACTTATAAAGAAGCTTCTTAAGGAAGCATACGCCGGCGAAAAGGTAGTCCTTATCGAGAACGAATTCGGCGAGATCGGCATTGACGGCGGCTTTCTTCAGGATGCCGGCATCGAGATCACCGAAATGAACTCCGGCTGCATCTGCTGCTCCCTCGTTGGCGACTTCTCTAAGGCGCTTGCACAGGTTCTTGAGCAGTACAACCCCGATACAGTGATCATCGAGCCCTCGGGCGTCGGCAAGCTTTCCGACGTTATCCGCGCTGTCCGCGGTGTTGAAACCGAAACCGCAAAGCTCAACTGCTTTACCACCGTCGTTGACGCAGGTAAGTGCAAGATGTATATGAAAAACTTCGGTGAGTTCTTCAACGACCAGGTTGAGAACGCATCCACCGTTATCCTCTCCCATACAGACGTTGCCAAGGCGGCAAAGGTCGAGGAGGCAGTTCACCTCATCCGTGAGCACAACGCCGAGGCGGTCATCGTGACCACTCCCTGGTCCGACATCGACGGCAAGGATATCCTCTCCGCTATGGAAGAGCGCGACACTCTTGCAAAGGATCTTGAGGAGCTTGAGCACGAGCACGAGCACGAGCATCACCATCATCACCATCACCACCACGAGCACGGTGAGCATTGTGAGTGCGGCTGCCATGAGCACCATCATCACGACGAGGAGCACGAGCATCACCATCATCACGACCACGGCGAGCACTGCGAGTGCGGCTGCCACGAGCACCATCATCACCACGAGCATCACCACGACCACGGTGAGCACTGTGAGTGCGGCTGCCACGAGCACCATCACCACGATGAGGAGCACGAGCATCACCATCATCACCACGACCACGGTGAGCACTGCAGCTGCGGTTGCCACGATCACGACCACCATCACCACCACGCCGATGAGGTGTTCTCCAGTTACGGCGTAGAAACCGCAAAGAAGTTTACCGCAGAGGGCATCACCGCAATTCTCGAGGCACTTGACGAGGGCGACTACGGTATGATCCTCCGTGCGAAGGGAATAGTTGCCGCTGAGGACGGCAAGTGGATCCACTTTGACTACGTTCCCGGCGAGCCCGACGTAAGATTCGGCACTCCCTCCGTCATCGGCCGTCTTTGCGTTATCGGCTCGGGCATTGATAAAGAAAAGATCAAGGAGCTTATCGAGGGCTGATATGGAAACTGCTGTATATCTCTTTACCGGCTTTCTTGAGGCCGGCAAGACCAAATTCATAATCGAAACTATGCAGGATGAGGGCTTTAACGACGGCGAGCGCAAGTTCCTCGTCATCACCTGCGAGGAGGGCGAGGAGGAGATAACCCCCGACCTCTTTGGCCCCAACGTCACCTTCGCATCCTTCGACGATGAGCAGAAGATAACCCCCGACCGCCTTTCTGCACTTCAGAAGCGCGCGGGCGCAGACGTCATCGTCATCGAATATAACGGTATGTGGTCCATCGACCGCTTCTATAACGCACTCCCCGAGGGCTGGATGGTATATCAGGAGATATTTATCGCCGATTCCACCACCATCCTCTCCTACAACGCCAATATGCGCCAGCTCGTAGCGGACAAGCTTACCAGCTGTGAGATGGCAGTATTCAACCGCACCACTCCCGCAACCGATAAGGAAGCGCTCCACAAGCTCGTCCGCGGTATCTCCCGCGGTGCCAAGATCTGCTTCGAGGATATAAACGGCGAGATCGAGTTTGACACCATCGAGGACCCCCTTCCTTACGATATCGAAGCACCCATAATCGAGGTAAAGGATATCGACTTTGCTATCTTCTACCGCGATATGAGCGAGGATTTTGCGAAATACGCAGGCAAGCGCGTGCGCTTCAAGGGCATCTGCGCCCTCGATTCCTCACTCCCCAAGGGCAACTTTGCCATCGGCCGTCACATTATGACCTGCTGCGAGGCTGATATCGCCTACCGCGGCGTCGTGGCAAAGGGAATGGGCAACCTTAAGCTTCAGACCCGTGATTGGGTCATCGTTGAGGGCGTCCTTAACGAGGAGTATTCCAAGCTCTATCAGGCGCACGGTCCAGTCCTCACCGTAGAAAAGATCGCAAAGGCTGAAAAGCCCGAGCAGGAGGTCGCAACCTTTTATTAATTAACGTCAATGGAGAATTGCTATGAACGATACCGGCTTCCCCTTTAAGATATACGCCCACTCAGGAGAGGGCAGACTTATCAACTCCGCCATTCACGAAAGATCGATGGAGATCATCGAGGTCACCTACGGAAAGGTAAATATTCGCATCGGCACCGAGCTTCTCTTTGCAGTTGCGGGCGATTTCGTCTACGTCCCCCCGACAGCGGTTTACCGTGTCGACACTGTTGACGGCCCTGCCGCAGTCCGCGGTATCAGCTTCAACGCCGAGATAATCAAAAACAATATGGAAAACTTCGATGAAGAGGTGTTCTATATGTTCGACGTTCAGTCAAAGAACCGTATCTCGGTATTCAGAGAGGGGCACCCCGTCTATCCCACACTCTCGCACTATATGTCCGAGTCCTATGACGAGTACGTTTCCAAGGACGTTTGCTATAAGCTTCCCATCAGGGCAAACATCTACCTTATGGTAACCGCGCTCCTTCGCTACTACTGCGGCTCAAAGGACGAGTCCGACCGTATGATCTACCACAACGTTCTCCGTCTTGCTCCCGTTATCTCCTATATCGCAGACCACTATTGCGAAAAGATATACGTTGAGAAGCTTGCGGATATGATCAACGTCTCCGCCGACTACTTTACCAAGATGTTTAAGGACTCCATCGGCAAAACTCCCATAGAGTACATAAACGGCCTGCGCGTCAACCGCTCTATGGAGCTCCTCTTCAAAACCGAGAAGTCTATGTCCGAGATCGCCGACGAGATCGGCTTCTGCAACCCCAACTACTTCCACAAGATCTTCAAGCAGTACACCGACCAAAGTCCCCTCGCTTATAGAAAGAGCACAAGGTAAGGCGCGTACGCACAAATATGCCCGCCGGCCTTGCCTGACGGGCATATTTTACATATTTTTTATACCGATGCAAAAAAATGGCACAATCTGCTCAAAAAATGGCACGAAATACTCGTCATTTGATGATAGAATGTAATTAGTAAACTAAAACAAATATTTTACGGAGGCTTTTTATGTTAAAAAGAACTAGACAAATACTCTCTGTGCTTTTGGTGCTTGCGCTCCTTGCACTTACTGTATTTGCCGTATCTGCATGTGGCGAGGAGCCGGATCCCGGCTGTACCGAGCATACAGATGGCAACTGCGATAACAAATGTGACACCTGTCAGACCGACGTTCAGATCGGTCACACCGATAAGAACGATGACGGCCTTTGTGACAAGTGCCGTGCGTGTGTTGACCACGTTGACGCGCGTTGCGATGGCGAGTGCGACATTTGCTTTGCTGAGATTCCCGTTGTTCACGTGGATGAGGACGAGGACGGCAAGTGTGATAACTGTAACAGACGAGTTGCACCCCTCAAGATCGATGCGACCAAGACGTCATCCATACCTGCCGGTATGACCGCTAACGCTCCTTTTTATATCGAGTGGAACGATACTACCATCAAGGGCTCTACCGTTACCTTTACCATCACCGTTAAAAACAACGGCGATTCAGAGATAACTGCCGTAATAATGGATACCGTACCTGAAAACACTACGTACATATCCGGCTGCGACGATAAGGTAAATGATCAAATGACCTGGACCGAGGTGATTGGCGTGAATGAAACTAAATCGGTAAGCTATACAGTTGAGATAACCGGCGATGATATCGCTCCCGGCAGCTACATTCCCGGCGATAGCGCATCCGTAAACGGCAAGCGCACTACCGGAGAGAATCTCTATATCGCTCCGACCCTCAACGAGATAGATATCAAGTATCTTGAAAAGGCAGTAAGAATCCTTACTACCTCCACCTTCGAGGCACGCGATTTTGCAAGATTTGTATATTACGTAGCATTCTCAAGCTCCTCCGCAGCGACTAACGCTATGCCTACCGGTACCCCCCTCAATGCGCTTTCCGCGATCCTTACCAACGACTCCGACTACGCCGCAGCGATCGCTCCCGGCCTTTACGGCGGCGTTGATGCAAAGGAGATCTCCGGCGCAAAGGGAACTATGAATACCCCCGTTACCGCAGACAGCCTTGTTTCCGGTGATATAATCTACGTCAAGAACAGCGACGGCGGAAAGATGTACTTCGTCAGCGAGGGTATCCTCTACGACATTACCGCTACCGCAACTCAGGTAGATATGGCAACCACCCTTGCCTCTCTTACTACCGCTTCTAAGTACGCAGTTATCCGTCCCTCCATGGTTATGACTGCATTTACTCCCTCCGATCCTAACGCTCCCGCGGTTGAGATGAACGCATATCAGGAGGCTCTCGTTAAGACTGCCGAGGCGTTTATGCTCCGTGGTGAGAACCTTCAGTACGAGGACGTATGGTTCGGTCTTAACAGAAACTCCGGCGAGCACCGTTGGACTCACGGTGAGAAGCAGCCCGAGGAGTACACCTACGACGAGTGGGGCTATGTAAACTGCGCCGTATTTACCTACGACGTATATAAGATGGCTCTTGGCTACGGCCTCCCTAACGGAATGTACACCACCTCTGCACTTACTCAGAACTCCCTTGCACAGGGTATGCGTGAGTTCTACTTTGAAAACAAGACTCCCGGTCAGTATAGCGATTCCGAAAAGCTCGCTGTGCAGCAGGAGTTTATGAACACTCTTCAGGTTGGCGACCTTATGGTTGTAAGAAGAAGCAATGATACCGGTCACGTAATGCTTTACATCGGTAACGGTATGTTTATCCACTCCTCCGGCTCCAGCTATAAGCAGGCTGACGGCGGCGTAGGTCAGGAGGTTGTAGAGCCCACCATTCGTTACCAAAAGGTAGTTGACTACTTCTTCGATCCCTCCTCTGTAGGCGGCAACCCCTTCAGAACCTCCGATGAATACGCTGAAAGATACGTAAACAAGCTCCTTATAGTTCGTCCTCTTAACAAGTTCAACGGCGAGATCCCCGCAAATACCGTTGCCCGCATTGAGAATATGCAGGATATAAGAGCCGATAAGACCTCCAGCCACCCCTCATCCATCACCGTTAACCCCGGCGATCTTATCACCTTCACCTTTACCATCCGCAACCTTGGCGACGTTGTAAAGAGCGTTGAGATCTTTGATAAGGCACCCGAAGGCACCACCTACGTTTCCGGCGGTGATAGCGTAACGTCAAGCGGCATTACTTGGAGCGTAAGCGTTGGCCCCGGCCAGACCGTCCAGGTCTCCTATACGGTAAGCGTTAACAACGTTCCTAACGGCACTGTTATCGACGGTAACGATGCAAAGGTCGGCGGCGTTATGCACAGATGCGCAGCGATCAAGGTTATGAACACCCTCACCGCTACCGAGCAGCAGGCTATCAAGGCCGCTCTTGATGAGCTCGCACTTGAGAACACCACCCTTAAGGGACTTGATCTTGTAAACGAGATCTATAAGCGCGCACTCGGCAAGTCCGGCGTATTCAAGGATACCGACGTTAACGACGTAATGGACGGCTGTGACGACAGTATCTTTTACCAGACCGCAACTACTTACAACGGCAAGCCTATGAACAAGCTCCGCGACAACGATACCTACTACAAGCGTATGCTTGTTGACCACCTCTACGGTGGTATGCGCGTTGACTCCGCAGCAAAGCTCTACGACAGAACTAAGATGCTTAAGCCTCACAACCTCATAGTAGGTGACGTTCTTATGGCACGTACCAACTCTGCTGAGAACGTATATATCTACATCGGCGACGGATACCTTATCAACCTTACCAACGGTGTCGGCGTTGAGGCTGATTTTGCCAACCTCTCGCAGAGAATACTGTTCTACGGCCGTAACTTCGCAGTAGTTCGTCCGTCATTCGTTATCGACTAATCAAACAAACAAAAAAGGACCGCAGGGGCGAAAGCCTCTGCGGTCTTAATTATTATTTGGTAATAAGCTTCAGCTCCTCGTCGCCTCTTACAAAAGCGGCGGTAACGATAGCCTTTTCCACGTCGTCCCTGCCGGGCAGGTCGTACATAGGCTTCATCATAACGCCCTCGATGATCGAGCGAAGTCCGCGCGCGCCGGTGTTTCTCTCTATCGCAAGCTTCGCAATAGCCTCAAACGCCTCGTCCTCAAACTCAAGGGTGATGCCGTCCATCTCAAAAAGACGCTGATACTGCTTGAACAGTGCATTCTTAGGCTCCTTAAGGATCCTTACAAGTGCACTCTCGTCAAGGTTCTCAAGCGCAACGATAACGGGCAAACGGCCCACAAGCTCGGGAATAATTCCGTACTTGACAACGTCGTGTGCGATAACGTCGCGGTAAACGCCCTTTTCGACCTTCTCCTTCTTCGTTACCTTCTCGGTAGAGAAGCCGATCTGCTGGCTGCCCTTGCGGTGCTCGATTATCGTCTCGATACCGTCAAATGCGCCGCCGCAGATAAAGAGTATGTTCTTGGTGTTGATCTGTATAAATTCCTGATTGGGATGCTTTCTGCCGCCCTGGGGAGGCACGTTTGCAGTCGTGCCCTCAAGTATCTTGAGCAGTGCCTGCTGTACACCCTCGCCTGAAACGTCACGGGTGATAGAGCGGTTTTCGCCCTTGCGGGATATCTTGTCGATCTCGTCGATGTAAATAATTCCGCGCTCCGCACGCTCAACGTCATAATCCGCCGCCTGAATAAGGCGCAGAAGAATGTTCTCAACGTCCTCGCCAACGTATCCCGCCTCGGTAAGAGTGGTAGCATCGGCAATAGCGAAGGGAACCTTAAAGCTCTTTGCAAGGGTCTGTGCAATATAGGTCTTACCAACGCCGGTAGGGCCAAGCAAAAGCACGTTAGACTTCTGTATCTCTACCTCGTCAATGCGCTCCTTGGTCTCTTCCTTCTTCTTGGTCTTGCGGCCCTTTGCCGCCTCGTCAAGGGTAAGGATACGCTTGTAGTGGTTGTATACCGCTACGGAAAGGGCAAGCTTCGCATCGTCCTGTCCGATAACGTATTCGTCAAGCATCGCCTTGATCTCTTTTGGGCGGGGCAGAGTGTCAAACGTGAGAAGCTCGCCGTCCTCGCCCTCAGTGGCGGGGGAGAACTGCTCGTCAAGAAAATCGGCACATACCTCAATGCATCCGTCGCATATATAGCTCTTGCCATCACGCGCCGGGATAAGCACCATAACCTCATTCTCATCGCGTCCGCAGAAGGAGCAATGGCGCACGATACCCGTCGTGTTGTTATTTTCTGCCATAAATTAAATGTCCTTTTTGGTGATTACTTTGTCGATAAGGCCGTACTCACAAGCCTCGTCCGCACTCATAAAGTTATCTCTCTCGGTGTCGCGCTCAATGGTCTTGAGGGGCTTACCGGTCTGCTCTGCAAGAAGGGAGTTAAGCTTGTTCTTGATTCTGATAATTCTGTCCGCGTGGATCTTGATATCGGTTGCCTGACCCTGCATACCGCCAAGAGGCTGGTGGATCATTATCTCCGCATTGGGAAGTGCCATTCTCTTGCCCTTAGCACCGCTGGAAAGAAGGAATGCGCCCATAGAAGCCGCCATACCTACACAGATGGTGCAAACGTCACACTTGATGTAATTCATAGTGTCATAGATGGCCATACCCGAGGTGATAGATCCTCCGGGAGAGTTGATGTAAAGATAGATGTCTTTATCGGGGTCCTGCGCCTCAAGGAAAAGCATCTGCGCAACCACGAGGGAAGCGGTAACGTCGTTCACCTCGTCGGAGAGGAAAATGATTCTGTCGTTTAAAAGTCTTGAGTAAATGTCGAAGGAGCGCTCGCCGTGCGCGGTCTGCTCAACGACCATTGGTACAAGTGCCATAATATGGTACTCCTTTCGTTTTAAATAGCCGACGATCAAGGATCATTCGTTCATGTCTTGACCGTCGGCTGATAAATATTTGTCTTATGCCTTAACTACTGCGTTTTCCTTAACAACGTCCATAGCCTTTGCAACTGCGAGATCTGCCTTGAGATCCTCAACTGCAACCATATTCTTTACGTTGTCAACGGGAACGTTGTAAGCCTCGGAGATTCTCTTGTACTCAGCCTCAACAGCCTCGTCGTCAATGGTGATGGACTCAAGCTGTGCGATCTTCTCAAGAGCAAGTCTAACCTTAACCTGGCGCTCTGCCTGGGGTCTGAGCTGCTCACGAAGTGCCTCGATGGTAAGACCGGTGTACTTGAAGTAGGTGTCAAGATCAAGGCCGCTCTGACGAAGGCGCATATCGTAGTCGCGAACGTAGTTATCGGTCTCTGCCTCGAACATAGGCTCGGGAATCTCTGCAACGAGCTTCTCCATAAGAGCCTCAGCAAGTGCGTTCTCGAACTCGCCCTGTGCCTTGTCCTCGTTTCTCTTTACCATTTTAGCCTTCATATCGGCCTTATATTCATCAAGAGTGTCAAATTCGGAAACGTCCTTAGCAAACTCGTCGTCAGCCTCGGGAAGCTCCTCAAACTTGATTGCGTTAAGAGTGGTCTTAAATACTGCAGCCTTGCCTGCGAGCTCCTCAGCGTGATACTCGGTGGGGAAGGTTACGTTAACGTCAAAGGTCTCGCCGATCTGCTTGCCAACGATCTGCTCCTCGAAGCCGGGGATGAACTGACCGGAACCAAGCTTAAGGTCGTGCTTTTCGCCCTTGCCGCCTGCGAAGGGAACACCGTCAACCGAGCCCTCGTAGTCGATGTTAGCGATGTCGCCCATCTCTGCAGCTCTGTCGGTGATCTCAACGGTTCTTGCGTTTCTCTCTCTTACCTTGGTAAGCTCAGCCTCAACAGCCTCGTCGGTAACCTCTTCAACCTTCTTCTCAGCCTCGATGCCCTTGTAGCCCTCGATGGTAACCTCAGGCTTAACAAAGCCCTCAGCCTTAAGGATGATCTCATCCTCAGCGGAAACAAGGTCGAACTTAGGCATACCAACTACCTCAAGTCCGGACTCCTTAACTGCTGCCTCGAATGCATCGGGAATGCAAGCGTTGATAGCGTCCTCAAAGAAAATTCCCTTGCCGTACATCTTCTCGATGATAGCCTTGGGTGCCTTTCCTTTTCTGAAACCGGGCACGTTGATGCTCTTAACCTGCTTCTTATATGCTTCGTTTTCTGCTTTTGCAAAAGCTTCCTTGCTCACGGAGAACTCCATAACAAAGCCGGACTTCTCGGTATGCTCCTTCTTAATAAGGCTCATTTTTGTTTTTCCTCCAAAAATATGTATATTTTTTATTTTTAATTTCAACCGCTATATTCTACAACAAAAAAATATTTTTGTCAAGTGATTTGCGCATTTTTTAATCGCGCGCTATGAATTTTGGTATAAATTCAAGGTAATCAGCGCTTATAAGGGTCATTTTGATCCCCTCGTGCTCAAGTGTCTGCGGCATCGTATAGTTGCCGTGCAGGTGTCCGTAGTACACGCGCTTGATGCCGAATTCCTTAAGCGCCGCCACGATATTCTCCGCCGCCTTGCCGTTAAATACGGGAGGGAAGTGCGTGAAAACTATGATCTCCTTTTCGGGCGATTGCTCCTTAAGCTTCACCGCCTCGTTAAGGCTTGCCCTGAGGCGCATCTCCTCGCGCTTCGTAAGCTTTTCAAAATCAGTACCCGAGGGAATGTTGCTCGCATCCTCGTCGTAGTACCAGCCACGCGTGCCTGCGATTATAAAATCCTCAACCTCGTGTGCATTGTTGAAAAGGAATGATATACTAGTTATCCCGTGCTTTTCAAAAAAGGCGTAATGCTTACGCATCGTGCACCACCAAAAATCGTGGTTGCCCTTGCCAAGAATCTTCTTGCCCGGGAGAGAATCGATAAATTTCAGGTCGGACAGCGACTCCTCAAGCGACAGTGCCCAGGATATATCACCGGGGATCACCACGGTGTCCTCGTCCGTCACTAAGTGTCGCCAGCTTTGCTCAAGCCGCTTCATATAGTCCGTCCATCTTTTGCCGAAGACCTCCATCGACTTGTTGGTGGAATCCAGCGTCGACAAATGCAGATCAGCAATGGTAAAAAGTGACATATTGTTTCTCCGATTTGTTTGTATAAGACTCCTTTTCTTCGCTCATAATATTCTTGCAGGCAAAAAGGCTTGCAGAAAAGAGAAATAAGTATGGAAGAAAAGAAGTATCAGACCGAATGCGGTGCAGGCTGCAAAAAGCAGAAGATCAAGGGTATCGACTGCGACGTGCAGAACTGCGTATACCACGACGGTGTCAGCGATTGCTGCGCGGGCAAGATCAGTGTCGGCCCCCACAGTGCCAAGACCTCGTCGGGTACTGTTTGCGCAACCTTCAAGTCGCGCGAGTATTAAGCTCGGTGAAAGTGACCTAGTGGTCGTTTCTCTCTGCCTAGATTAAGTTGTCAGCGCAGGCAAAAGAGAATGATACGAACTCGCTCTCAAGTCTAAATTTTCAGCGCTTTCGGCGCTTGTCCCTCTTGCAAAGTCGTACTTGGCATCGAGTGCCAAACACCAAAATCATCTGAAAATTGAGGCTTGAGAGTTCTTACGAATTTTAAAGATAACTGATTTTCTGGCAAGACAAGGTTAAAATTTGAGATAATATAGCATATTATAAGAATTTTTACCGCAGTATTGTCCGAAAACAGTATCTTTAAAACGGGTTTGTATTACTCTCTCTTGCCTGTCGATGGGAGGGCTACAGTTTAACTTAGGCAGTTACATAAGACCTATTCGCTTATCTGTGATACCTATGTGCGGTATCGTAATTAAACGCATTTTCGAGGTGCATTATCCTTTGCACCTCTTTTTCTTCGTTAAGATAGACCTCAATAACGTCAAAGCGTATTTTCCTGCCCTTTGGCACAGTTCCAAGATACCACTTCGCCACCGTGATTATCTTACCTTGCTTCTCGGGCGTCACCGATGAAGCGGGGCGGGGCTCCTTAGGGCTCTGGTGTCCCAAGGTCCTCGTTTTCACCTCAACGAATACATAGTATTCGCGGTTTTTGGCAATTATATCTATCTCCGCACCAAGCTCGGCGTAATTTCGCTCAAGTATGCGGTACCCGTGCTTTCGCAGGAATTTTGCCGCCGCATCCTCACCGACGTTGCCAGTCTTCCTTTTCTCGGTCAGAACCTTCAGTATGTTCATTTGTCAAGAAACTTAAGAAAGGATCTGCGGTATATCGGCGCAACGCCGTACTTTCTTACAGCATCCATATGATCCTTGGTCGGATATCCCTTGTGCTTCGCAATTCCGTACTCGGGATACTCGCGGTCAAGCTCAACACATCCGCGGTCACGCGTTACCTTTGCAAGTATCGACGCCGCCGCAATAGATGCGCTCCTTGCATCGCCCTTGACGACCGTCTCGGTGGGAATGGTAAATCCGCGTGAGCAGTTGCCGTCAATGAGTGCAAAATCCGCAGGGCGGGGCAGTGCCTCGACTGCACGGCGCATCGCAAGCATCGATGCGTTAAGTATGTTGATCTCGTCTATCTCAGCGGGGCTCGCCTCTGCAATAGCGTACGCGATCGCCTTTTCCTTTATGATATCAAAAAGCGCCTCGCGCTTCTTTTCCGTAAGCTTCTTCGAGTCGTTAAGACCCTCGATCTCACAGTCACGGGGGAGTATTACCGCCGCCGCAACAACAGGGCCGCAAAGAGGGCCTCTGCCCGCCTCGTCGCATCCGCATACCGCGGTGTAGCCCAGGGCGTATTTTTCGTTCTCAAAATCAAAATTAGGCATCCGGCTTCTCCAGACTTATTCTTCCGATTTTCGCGCTTCTGAATTCCTCAAGCAGCATATTTGCCGTGCGCTCCGAATTGATCTCGCCGCCCGAGATAAGGAATCCGCGCTTGCGTCCGACAAGGTTAAATAGATCATATCCGTCAAGCTCGCACACCTCGTCAAAGTCAAGCTTGTATCTCTCGCAAAATGCCTTCGGCGCAACCTCTAAAAGACGTGCGCAAAGCAGCATTGCGATCTCCTCGATGTCGATTATCTGATCGCGGATCGCTCCCGTCATAGCAAGGTTCTGCCCGACTTTTTCATCCTCAAACTTAGGCCAAAGCACTCCCGGCATATCGAGCAGGTCAAGTCCGACCGACGTCGGCACCCACTGCTTTGCAAGGGTAACGCCGGGGCGGTTTTCAACCTTTGCCTTCTTGCCGCCGGCAAGCCTGTTGATAAGCGACGACTTTCCAACGTTGGGAATTCCGACCATCATCGCCTTAAGCTTTCTGCCTTCCATTCCTTTCTCGCGGTAGCGCTCAAGCTTCTCGGCCATAACCTCCTTGATCGCCGCATCAAGCGCGTCAAGTCCGTATCCCGTAACCGAGTCGATTATTACTGTTTTCGATCCTCTCGCATTGTAATATTCTGCCCATTTGCGGCTCACCTCAGAGTCTGCCAAGGTCGCCTTTGTAAGCAGGGTAATATGCGGCTTCTGCTCGATCATCGCCTCGATCTCGGGGTTGCGCGAGCTGTACGGAATTCGCGCATCGAGCAGCTCTATAACTACGTCAACCTGGGGCAGGCATTCCTTTATGACCCTGCGGGTCTTGGCCATATGCCCGGGAAACCACTGTATAGGATTCTGTGCCATTATTCTACCTTTCCAAATCTGTCAAACGGATAAAATCTTAAAACGACCTTTCCAAGAATAGTGTCCTCGTCAATAGTGCCAAGTATTCTTGAATCCAGCGAGTTGTTTCTGTGGTCACCCATAACGAAAACCTCGCCCTCGGGCACAACGCACTCAATGGGGTACTTGCTTGCGTAAATAAGCTCCTCCTTGCCGTCAATAAGGATAAAGGAGGTGTCAACAAGCACACCGTCAACGTATACCTCGTCCATAGATACCACGCGCACGGTCTGACCCTCGGTCGCTATAACTCTCTTAATAATAGGCTTCTTAAGCCCGGTGGAATAATCCTCGCAAACGATGATGTCGTACTGCTTCGGCTCGTAGAAGAAATTGCTGATTATCAGATGCTCGTCGTCGTAAAGGGTGTTTTCCATCGATCCGCCGTCTACCACCGAATGTCTGAAAACAAACGCCGAGAGCAGCATTATCGCCACCAGCATACATACAAACATCTCAATGATGTCAAATCTCGCATCGACACGGCGCGGCTTCTTCTCGTCGTAAGCCTCCTCGTCCTTCGATACCTTACGCACGGCAGGGGGCAGGGGAGCGCTCTCCTCGTCCTCAAGCTCGTCAAGTATCGTCAGGTTTTCATATTCGTGAAATTCTTCCTCGTTTATCCCGTCACCCTCGGTATCCTCGGTGCTCTCGCCGTCATCGGGGGTGGGCTCGCCGTCCTCGGTTATCTCTGTAATCTCGTCCTCACCTTCGGTGATAGGCTCGTCCTTGCTTCGATAATCCGCAAAGTGCTCGATATTCATAAACTCCGCAGGAGCTTCACTTTCTTCCGTAGGGGTCGACGTCTCCGACGCCCCGCCTTCGGCATCCTCGGCAACCTCGGCCTCTTCTGCTTCGATCATCTCGCCTGTAGGGGTCGACGTCTCCGGCGACCCGCCTTCGGCATCCTCGACAACCTCGGTCTCTTCGGCTTCGA
>JAZRAF010000048.1:0-5500 GCA_045634425.1 Eubacteriales bacterium
TAAATCTTCTGACTTCGTCAGCGGTGGGAATGGAGCTGGTTGCTCCGGGGCGGGAAATTGCCACTGCCGCCGCAGCTGCACCGTAGCGTGCCGCCTCCTTTATATCGCCCGTGCGCATATACTCCATCGCCATAGCGGCGGGGAAGGTATCACCTGCGGTTGCGGTGTCGACAACTCTGTCGGGACGGCAGGCAGGCACCATATCGAACTTCTTACCGTCGTATATGCTGACGCCACGTGCGCCCTGCTTAATAACGACGTACTTACACTTCATTCTGCGCCAGATGGAGAGCGCAACGCGGAGGGAGGAATCGGCGCCCGAGGGCATAATTCCGGTAAGCTCCTGCGCCTCGGTCTCGTTGGGCGAGAATATCTCAACGTAGGGGAGCGCCTCGAGAGGTGTGGACTTATCAACGGGGGCAGCATCGATAACGATCGGAATGCCGCGCTGTGCCGCTACCTTTGCCGCAGTGAGTGCGGTCTGGAAGGACACCTCGAAGTTGGTGTAAAGCATATCGGGCTGTGTATCAAACGCCGCGAGGATGCTTTCGGTGGTTATGTGCGTATTTGCACCGGGATAGCATATCGTTCTGTTCTGTCCGTCGCTTTCCTTGATAACGGCAGAAAATCCGGTGGAAAAGTCGCGGTCTACCTTGATACAAGAGGTATCAAGCCCCTGCTCGCGGTAGAATTTGTAAAGCTGCTGACCGTGGACGTCTGCGCCGAGCTTGGCACAGAAGGCGGTCTCAGCACCGAGCCTTGTGAATGCGATCGCCGCATTTGCGCCACGGCCGCCGGGGATGTATGCAACGCCGCCGTCGTCAATAAGCGTCTCACCGAGCTCGGGAGTTCTGTATACGTTAAGCGAAAGGTCCATATTGGCACTTCCGACAACAAGAATTTTTTTGTTCATCGTAAACGTCCTTTTTGATTAGACAATATCGTCGTCACCGACGGTAAGCTTGAAGATTCCTGCCTTCTTGCTGCATTCCTTAGCGAGGTTAGCCTCTCTTTCGCGGCAGGTGAAGATGAAGCTCTGCTGACCCTCGGTCGCAAGCTTCTTTATTGCCTTCATCATAGACTTAGCACGGGAGTTGTCCTGATGTGCAAAGCTCTCGTCGAAGCATACGGGGGGCTTCTCGGTATAGAGCATATCGATGAGGGCCATACGGAGGGATATGTAGGTAAGGTCGCGGGTACCGCCGGAGAGGAAGTCAGCCGACTTTTTCTCGCCGTCGGGGGTGTTGAAGGACACCTTAAGTCCGTCGGTGACGTCGATATCCGAATACTTCTTATCGGTCATTACCTGCATAAGAGATGCGGAATACTCGCCAAGGCGGGGGGATATTTCAAGACGGAGATTGTCGCTTGCGGATTCTATTGCGCGAAGCGCCATCTCGCAGGCTGCGTGCTGGAGAGTAAGCTCGTCGATGCGGGCATCGTTTTCCTGCATCTTTGCATAGAGCTCACCGGGATCGGTGGCTCTGATCTTGAGCATAGAGAGCTCGTCCTCAACCTCCTCGGCAAGCTTATCAAGCGCTGCCATCTCGAGCTTGCAGGTTTCGATACCCTCAAGGATGCTGTCGTGGTCGATCTCGGAGAGGACCTTTCTCTTAAGGGGGGATACCTGACCGCGGATATCTATCTCGCTCTTGTCGGCGAGCTGCTTTCTGATCTCGCGGACTGCGATCTCGATCTCGGTCTTTTCGGCAAGGATGCGCTTTTCCTCGATGAGGAATGCCTTTACCTTTGCCTCAAGGTTGTTAAGGAACTCGTTAAGATTAGAGGTCGGAGGCTCCTCACCCCAACGAAGGATGACGGAAAGGAGCTCGCCCTTTGCGGTTTCGTAGTTAGCCTTTGCGTTTGCAAGGGTGTTGCGTGCGTCCTCGGTATCGCGTGCGAGCTTGTCGCGCTTCTCACGCTCCTCGGAGATAACGGTAAGCTTGGACACAAGGTCGTCAAGCGAGGTGGTAGCAAAGGTGGACTGGATCTCGTCAAGCTGCTTCTTGTCGCGGAGGAGGCAGTATACTGCGTAGCCAACGCCGCCAAGTGCCGCAACGCCGGGAAGTGCAAGGAGAATACGGGGGAGAATGCCTGCAAGTGCGCCGGTGGCAACGAGCTGATATACGAGCTCGGCAACGAGCACGAGCGCGGACACGGTGCAAAGGGCGAGGCTGCCCATCTGCTTTTTGCGAAGACCCTTAGCCTTTGCGATTATAGTGCTCTCACCGCCAAACTCGTCGCAACGCTCGATAGCGGTTTCGGATTCCTTGGTGATGCCTGCGGCCTGCTTTTCCTTCTCATATCTGTCCTCAGCATCCATAAGACTACGGTATGCGTCGTCGACAGAGCGGCGGCAAACTGCGATATCGGTGAGATAGGTCTCGGTGGGTACGAAGTCGGCGCGGGTGTTGTCGGCGATGAATGCATTGTATTCCTCTGCCTTTGCCTCGCACTGCTCCTCGAGCTTATGAAGCTCGTCAAAGGTCTGGATTATAAGAACGTTTCTGTAGCACTGGTCAAGATCGTTGAACTTGTCAAGGTTGGTAAGAGAGGTCGCGCGTCTTGTTTTGATGTCGTGAAGCTTTGCTTCCTTTGCAAGGATCTCGCGATTATCCTCGTCAGCAGTGCCAAAGCGCTCCTCGAGCTGCTCGGCCTTGCGCTTAAGGTCGAAGATCGCACCGCCGCCACCTGCCTTGTGAAGAAGAGTCTCCTTCTTGGTGGATACCTTAGCTGCGGCACGCTGATTGTTTATTCTCTCACTACCCGAGAAAAGGATGTTCTCTATCGACTGCTTTACAGAGCCCTCGTTGATTGCGGAGTCGCCGATCTGACCGACGAATGCGGTATTCTCAAAGAGGTCCTTATCAACGCCGAAGAACACCTCGCCTGCGGGAACCTTTCCGAATGCGGGAGAGCCTGTCTCCATATCGATAATGGTGGCGTCCTCCTTATAGGAAACTCTGCCGGCGCTCTCAACCTTTTCGGTAACGCGGGTGATCATATAGCGCTTCTCGCCCACGCGCACGGTCATAGATCCCTGAGCGGTGCCGTTATCCCAGTTTACACGGCGGATACGCTCGTCGGGTGCATCGCCTGCGGTGTCGTTGCCAAAGCCGTAGAGCATATATTTGATGAATGCGGCGATGGTGCTTTTGCCGGCCTCGTTATGGCCGACGATAACGTTGATATCCTCTGCAAAATTCAGAGTCATATCGGTTATCATACCAAAGCTTTTTATGTTGATGCTTTCAATAATCATATTGCCACCTCTTATCAGTCATCCCATCCGGAATCGCCGGAGAGAAATTTTTCGGTTCTCATTACCGAGTCCTTGGAGTTGTACCAAGGCTCTTCATCGTATCTGTAATCAAATTTTTTGCAAAACCAGCTTACGTCGTTTTGCAGCGACTTGACGTGCTTCTTTTCGATCTCGTGTGCAACGTCGTAAAGCCCCTTGAATGCGCGCTTATTAAGCTTTTTGCTTGCGTAGTCTATCATTCGTCTGTAATGCGGCAGACAGAAGTAAGGACTCTCGGCAAACTTCTTTTGAAACTCAAAGTCACTCTCCCACAGGTAGACCGCCGTGGCGTTCATCGCGGAGATGTTCTTCTCGATCCTTGAGCAGACGTAGCAGTCGCACTCGAGTGCGCCGAGGGCGTTTATGCTTGCCTGCGCCTTGTTGCCAAGGAGTGTCGGGCCGTCTATCTTTTTCTCGACCTCGGCAAGATGGCTCTCAAGCATCAGTCCGATACCAAGCATACGCTTGCGCCTTTGCATCATTGAATAATGATTGTGACAAAAGCCCTGCTCGTTGGTCTTGATCCTTATATCCGGCTCCATCATTGACGCGCCGAGAATTATATCAAGCTCATCGTTCTGCAGTTTCTTATATAGGATGCAAAACGGACATCCGAGTGCGGGATTTTCCTTTACCGCATCAAACGCCTCGTTGACAGGGATAGTATAAATCTGCTCCACAATCATTTCCTCCGAGTTTTTTTACAATTTCAGACCGTTTTCGACTTGAAAAAGCCGATAAAACGTGCTAAAATAAATATATATATCTATACAGATATAATTATACAACAAAAAAACGTTTTTTGCAAGGGGAAAAGGCGATGTTTCGAGGATTTTTTTCTAAAGAAAACAGAATAATTGACGGGCGGTGTGCGATAGTCGTAAATATGCCAGGCCACTACGGTCTTCGCGACACTATGGAGTGCGGTCAGTGCTTCCGTTACGAGCTTGTAAGAGACGATGAAAATATGATCGAGTACGTGATCCCCGTAGGGGAGGTGCTTATCGACGTTGGGCAGACGAAGCCGGGCGAGCTTATCTTCTTCGGCCTTTCGGACGAGGAGTTTGAGAGAGTTGCAAGACCCTACTTCACGCTTGACACCGACTACGAGGCAATACGCCGCGACGTTATGGAGCGCACAGACTCGGAGTGGCTGCGTGCGGCGGCAGAGTGCGCTAAGGGTATAGCGATACTTAAGCAGGACCCGTGGGAGGCACTGTTCTCATTTATCATATCACAGAACAACAACATCCCGAGGATACGAAAGATCATCCGAGAGATGTCAATTGCATACGGTGTAAATATTAGTTTACAAAACGGAGCACAAAAATGCCCCGCAAACAAAATTAGTGGTACCCCGTGTGAAGAAAAATGCAAGAGCTGCGGAGTTTGTTACACCTTCCCGGGGTGCGACGAGGTATTAAACGACCCCGAAGCTATGCTTCCCTCGCATCCCGGTTTCAGATACAGATATTTGCTCGATGCCGCAGAAAAAGTGCATACGTGTGCCGTAAATCTTGACCAAATAGCCGAAGCGGCGTCATACGACGTTACCGTCAGAGAGCTTACGAAGATCCTGGGCGTTGGTGAGAAGGTTGCCGCATGCTGTGCCCTTTTCGGCTTTGCTAATCTCGAGGCATTCCCTATTGACGTGTGGATGAAGCGAGCGATAAACGACTACTTTGACGGCCAGCTTGACCCCAAGACGCTCGGCCCTTATGCCGGCGTTGCCCAACAGTACATATTCCATTATATAAGAAATATAGAAAGCAAAAATTAAAAACAGCCGATGCGGAAAAACCGTATCGGCTGTTTTGCTTTATTCTGTCAGTGAAGCGAATTAACGCTTAACCTCTTCCATAATGAATGCCTCAAGGATATCGTTCTCCTTGATATCGTTGAACTTGGAAAGGCCTACGCCGCACTCGTAACCGGTTGCGACCTCCTTAACGTCGTCTTTAAAGCGACGGAGAGAGGAGATGGAGTCCTCGAAGATAACGATACCGTCACGAACGATACGGATCTGAGACTGACGGGTGATCTTACCGTCCTGGATATAGCATCCCGCGATAGTACCGACGTTGGGTACACGGATAGTCTGACGAACCTCGGCATGGCCGAGAAGTGCCTCGCGTAACTTCTGTGCAAGCATACCCTTCATTGCCGCCTCGATTTCCTCAATACACTCGTAAATTACAC
>JAZRAF010000049.1:0-4760 GCA_045634425.1 Eubacteriales bacterium
AGAGATCGAGGCGGGCACGGGCATCTCGAGGCCCACGGTGCTGAGATATCTGCGCGAGCTGTGCGAGTGCGGAGAGCTGGAGTGCCACGGACACCGTGGCAGGGTGACCGATTATATGCGCACCGCGACCGCGGGCAGCAGCCGTGTCCTGATGGGCAACTCGATCCCCTGCGGAATGCTCAACGAGGTGTGCGACGCCGAGCTTGAAAGCATCAGAATGCCGACTGCGCTGATCGGCAGCGGCGACTTCTTCTTGCTTCGCGCAAGAGGTAACTCGATGATCAACGCCGGCATCGACGACGGCGACCTCGTGCTCATCAAAAGGTGCGAAAGAGTGCGCGAGGGAAGGATCGCAGCATTTCTTTACGACAACGCCGAAACAACGCTCAAAAGGTTTAAGCAGGACAAAGACGCAATCTACCTCATCCCCGAAAACGACGAGATGGAGCCGATAGTCATCAGCGGCCGCGACCGCGAAAGGCTCATCATCCAGGGCGAGGCAGTAATGGTTATGAAGGATCTTTAATATCTAACATCGAAGGGCAAAGCCCGAAGGAGGACTTATGAAAAAGTATATCGTCACCTACACTAAGGATTATGGAACTACATACGAATGCCGCGAGGTTGAAAGCGAGTCTTTTACCGCCGCGTACGTTATCGTCGACCTGACGCTCCCCGCATACGCCGCGATCACCAACATCAGCCCCGCACAGGCTTGATCTGTGCTGAATAAATCAAACGGAGTACGAGCGCTTTGCCCATACTCCGTTTTGCTTTTTTTCTTGACTATTTTCTGTGTTTGTGATATACTTTAGAAAAAGAGTTTTCATATAATGAAAGGAAGAAATAAAATGGGATACCAAAGAGCAAAATGGCATAGCGGACTCACATACCGCCAGACCTGCGAAACCTGCAAGGCAAACGTCACCTACACCGACAAAAATCTCGATTTCCGCCCCTGGTACGCGGACGGATTTGTGGATTGCCCGAGATGCGGCACCCACCTTCGCCATAACGAAAGATTTGCAGTAAATCCCGATGGCACGCCCGTATATCAGGCACCCGAAGCCGAGCCCACCCCTGCACCCGCTGAGGGCGAGTTCATCGAGAAATTCTGCCACAACTGCGGCAACAAATTCGGCGAGGGACACCGCTTCTGCAACGCGTGCGGCACAAAGCGCAATTGATACGTTTTTCTGGCGCAAACCTATAATTAGGCCGAAAAATCGAAATAAAAGCCTTGAAAAAATTCCCATCGTATGTTAAAATAATTTGGAAAGGCAGGTGGCGTGCGTGGCATACATACCCGAATATTCAAATATTTTTCACTCGGTTTTGAAGCTCCTTGACGGCAAGGCGCTCTCTCGCACCGAAATAATTGACGGTGTACTCGCGGGGTACAAGCTTACCAAGCGTGAGCTGGAGGACTTCAGCATCAATGGCCGCCGCTTTAACCTGCGCTCATCTATCGGCACGGTCCTTTCCGATATGGAAAAGAAGGGAATCGTTGCTAATGACGAGGACGGACTTTGCGTGCGCACGGAGGAGAAGATCATCGCTATTCAGATCGAGGAGTGCGAGGCAGAGATAATCAGACTCGTTACCGAGGCGCCGAAAACCAAACAGGAGATAAAGGATAGCTTGGTCACCTATTTCGGCACCGATACCACCCCCAGCATCAAGGACGATAACCGCCTGTTTACCTATATGGGTCAGATACTCAAGCGCCTTGTCACGGAGGACGTTTTCGAGTATGACGGCGCAGTCTATTCCACAAAGCCCGAGCGCATCGCCTACATCAGCGACCGCAGGGCACTGCTCGACCTTAAGGCATCCTTCCTCACCCGCATACATTCGCACGGCGGCGAGTTCTTCGAGCACTATTTCCTGAACCTCTTGAAGAGGTATCTCGTCCACTGCGACAAGACGGTAACCGAGGCTTACGTGACCGGCGGCTCTGCCGACGGCGGCATCGACTGCATCCTTAAAACGGTCGACTCGCTTGGCTTCCGTGAGACCATAATGGTACAGACAAAAAACAGGGTAGAGACCACAAATGAGACCACCGTACGCGGTTTTTACGGTGCCGTGTGCGCAAGACAGGGCTCTCGCGGAGTCTTTGCCACCATATCTGATTTTCACCCCGCGGCAACCGAGCTGCTCGATTCTATCGACAACTGCGTCGGTGTCAACGGTGATAAAATATTCTCGATGGCCTGCGATACCTCGTACGGCATCCTGCGCGACGGAACGCGCTTAAAAATTGATAACGGAGTGATTTAAAATGACAGTACAGCAGGCATTTGAAAAGATACAGACCGCCCTCGTTGCAAAGAAAGAGATCCTCGAGGAGTGCGGCTTTACCACCAGAGTAAGAACCTTTTACGCCGACAATAACCTCGCTGAAAGAACCGAGTTTAACGCTAAGTGCATCCTCGTTTTCGGTAACGTCGATATAGGCACTGCAAGCCTTGAGGAGGACGATTGGTGCAACTTCTCCCTCTGCGCGGAGATCAAGACCGCCGAGGTTGATGACGCCGCACTCGAAAGCTCGCTTGCCGAGTGGGCAACCGAGGTCGATGCATTCATCGAAAATGCGAAGGCCGCTACCTCTAAGGATGATTTCGTGACCGCAACCTGCCGCGCGCAGGAGGTCGAGGCTGAGGCAGCAGCGGCTGAGTTCACCAAGGAGATCAAAAAGGTGAGAGGCAAGATGCTTCTCGGCCTTGGCATCATCATCGTTCTGATGCTCGCCGTGCTTTTCCTTCTTCCTATGGTTATATAACGGTATGGCACTCGATTTTTCTAAATACGGTGTCCACCACACCCCCACCTGCGAGAGCTGTGAGCATTACGATTACGACGAATATACCGACTCCTACTCCTGTACTATGGCGCTTGATGAGGACGAGATGAACGCTTTTCTTGGCGGTCGCACCTCGGGCTGCCACTACTACAAATTCTATGACGAGTACAAGAGCGTACACAAGCAGATATGACCGGGTTTTAGTCAACATTTATACAAAATTGTGCCGATTTTTATGCTATCGGCACAATTTTTTTGAAAAAATTTTAAAAATCGCAAGTGAGAAAAAACGAGCATTTGCGAGAAAACGAGAGATTTCGAGAGCTTTGAAATTCTAAATCGATTTTGTCGAAAAAAGTTTTGCAAAAAGCATTGACAACTATTAATTTATATGTTATAATGTCTAGGCTTGTAAAAAAACTCGTGCAAAACGAAAACTAATTTTGGAGGAAATCAAAATGTCCACTTACATGGCAAACAATACCATCGAGCGTAGATGGTTCGTTATTGATGCCGCAGGTCAGCCCCTTGGCAGAACCGCTGTTAAGGCTGCTAACATCCTTCGCGGCAAGCATCGTCCTGAGTTCACTCCCCACGCAGACTGCGGTGAGTTCGTTATCATCGTAAACGCTGCTAAGGCAGTTCTCACCGGTAAGAAGCTTGAGCAGAAGTTCTACCGTCACCACTCCGGTTACATCGGCGGTCTTAAGGAGATCGGCTATAAGAAGCTTATGGCAGAGCGTCCTGAGATGGCTATGGAGCTCGCAGTTAAGGGTATGCTCCCCCACAACACCCTCGGCGCAAAGGCGTTCACTCGTCTTCACGTTTATGCAGGTGAAAATCACGAGCAGGCTGCACAGAAGCCCATCGTAATCGAGTAATAAGGGAGGAAAAGAAGAATGTATACCAGTGCTAAGCCCTATTTCTACGGAACAGGTAGAAGAAAGAAGTCCGTTGCAAGAGTACGCCTTTACCCCGGTACCGGCGTTATCACCATTAACGGACGTGATATTGATGTCTACTTCGCTCTTGAGACCCTTAAGCTCATCGTTAACCAGCCCTTCGGCGTAACCGAGACCACCGGCAAGTTCGACATCGTTGCAAACGTTTGCGGCGGCGGCTTCTCCGGCCAGGCAGGTGCGATCCGTCACGGCGTTGCTCGCGCACTTCTCACCGCAGATGAGAACTACAAGCCCCTTCTCAAGAAGGCTGGCTTCCTCACTCGCGATCCTCGTATGAAGGAAAGAAAGAAGTACGGACTCAAGGCAGCTCGTCGCGCACCTCAGTTCTCAAAGAGATAATCAAAAAAACCTTTTTCAAAAGCTCTGTGCAAACAGGGCTTTTGTTTTTTTTGTTATCGCGCGAGAGAACTGATTTTGATTATCCCGTCTCGAACATCGGTTGACCGAGCCAGGCTCGGTCATTCGGGCTAAAAACTCTCCCCCGGAGAGTTTTTACGGCTTTGCCGCCGTCCTCACAGTTCACGAAGAGATAAAGACATTGTGCCTATGGCACAGTTCAAAACCCACCTTTCGCGCTGGGTTTTTGTTTTTATCTCTAGAGAACTGAGGTGCAACTATGATTGCCCTGAGGGCAAGTTATGATTGGCGCTGCCAAGTTATGATGCTCGCCGAGGCTCGCAGTTATGAGCGGCTTTGCCGCGTTTTGAATTGAACGGGCAATCATATCATAACGTGCCGCAGGCACTCATAACTTTTGCGGAGCAAAACCATAACTCTAAACTCTTTCTCCTCCGTCCTATTTACATTTTAGATGTTTTATGGTATAATTACTTTGGGTAGTTATCTACTCGATAAACTTGAATTTATCTAACTGTCAGAGGATGTTAATTGGGAATATTTAATAGAACATATTAAGCAAAATATAAATTTAGAGGTTTTTATGGTAATAAGGTTAGCAACGAAAAATGATATTGAGATAATCGTAAAACTCC
>JAZRAF010000050.1:0-2000 GCA_045634425.1 Eubacteriales bacterium
AACGCCGAGTTCAAGGTTGCTGAGGGCAAGATCGCCGATTTCAAAAAGCACGAAAAGACCATCACCGCCTCCGCAAAGGATCTCTATAACGCGCTCTCCGATATGGCCGTTATCTGCCGCCTTATCGAAAAGCTTTGGAGCTACGCGCACCTCAACTTTGCGACCGACACCTCCAACAACACCTTCCAGGCTCTCTCGGGTAGAGTAAGAAGCCTTGCAGTAAGCGCAGACGGCGCAAGCTGGTTCGTAAACCCCTATATCCTCAGACTCGAAGAGAAGACGGTTGAAAAGTGGTTTGCCGAGCTCCCCGAGCTTGAAACCTTCCGCCGTATGGTTGAGAAGATCATGCGCGAGAAGAAGCACACCCTCTCCGACGAGTGTGAAAAGCTTTGGTCCTCTCTTGGCGACTGCCTTGACTCTCACGAAAATATCAGAAGCATCTTTGCAAACTCGGATATGAAGTTTGGCAAGATCAAGACCGAGGACGGCAAGCGCGTTGAGCTTACCGATGCAAGCTACGGTATCTACGTTCGCTCCTCCGACCGCCGTGTCCGTATGGGCGCATTCAAGGAGATGTACCGCACCTACGGTCAGTTTGCCAACACCTTCGCAACCCTGCTTGACAGCCGCATCAGAGAGGAAGCGACCCTTGCAAAGGCTCGCCACCACAAGGACTCTCTCACCGCATCCACCTATAAGGATGAGGTTACCCCCGAGATCTACAACAACCTTATCAAGACCGTTGAGGGCGGCCTTGAGCCCCTTTACGATTACTACGAGCTTAAGCGCGAGGTCCTCGGCCTTGACAAGCTCCACCTCTACGACATCTACGCTCCCCTCGTTGGCTCGCTCTCCCGTGAGTACAGCTATGAGGAGGCGGTAAACGACGTTCTCGAAACCGTTAAGGTTTACGGCGACGAGTACTACAACACCCTTAAAGAGGGTCTTACCGAAAAGGGTTGGGTAGACGTTTATCCCACCAAGGGCAAGCGCGGCGGCGCATTCAGCGCAGGCTGTCCCGATAGCGAGCCCTACATTCTTCTTAACTACAACGGCAATTACGATGACGTTTCCACCCTCGCTCACGAGGCGGGCCACTCGATGCACACCTGGTTCTCCACCAAGTACAACGAGCCCCACAACTGCAGCTACCGCATCTTCGTTGCCGAGGTTGCATCTACCGTAAACGAGCTTCTTCTCGCTCACCGCAAGCTTGCCGAGTGCAAGTCGGATGAGGAAAAGCTCTATATCCTCGACGGACTTATGGAGACCTACAAGGGCACCCTTTACCGTCAGACTATGTTCGCTTCCTTTGAAAAGCAGATGCACGCACGCATCGAAAAGGGCGAGCACCTCACCGCTGACAGCGTGAACAAGGCTTACTACAAGCTCGTTAAGAAGTACTTTGGTAAGGACGTTGCCTGCGACAAGCAGATCGCACTCGAGTGGGCGCGCATTCCTCACTTCTACAGCTGCTTCTACGTTTACAAGTACTCCACCTGTATCTCCGCGGCAAGCGCGATCGTAAAGCGCATCGAGGAGGAGGGCGCATCCTACGTCGGCAAGTATATCGACTTCCTTAAGTGCGGCGACTCCAAGTCACCCCTTGATAGCCTTCTCGTTGCCGGCATCGATATGCGTGACCCCGCCGTTATCAGCGACGCCATTGCAGACTTCGCATCCTCTGTCCGTCAGTTCAGAGAGATCTACAACAAGAATAAGTAACGTAGGGGACGACGTCCTCGGCGTCCCACTTTAAATAATCGAAAAAGTTACACGGGTATGCCGCTTTTGTCGGTATACCCGTGTTTTTGTACGTATTATTCTTTGTTATGTAGGGGACGACGTCCTCGGCGACCCGAAATGATCTCACCTCGTCAGCTGCCAGAAGGCAACTGCGCCTGCCGCCGCAACGTTGAGCGAATCAACGCCGTGCGCCATAGGAATCTTTACCGTGTAATCGCTGTTTGCAATAGTGCTCTTTGAAAGACCGTCACCCT
>JAZRAF010000051.1:0-22597 GCA_045634425.1 Eubacteriales bacterium
CTCTTTAAAAGAAAGGAAACGGCCGTGACAGAACTTCGTGATATAATAGCAAAAAATATATGCGACCTTCGCACGGGCGCAGGGATGACACAGCTCTCCCTGGCCGAGGTGCTCAATTACTCGGATAAGGCCGTATCAAAATGGGAGCGCGGCGAATCCGTGCCCGATATATTTATGCTCAAAAGGATCGCCGACTACTTCGGCGTGAGCGTCGATTACCTGCTTGAGTCCGACCACACCGAAAGCATCGAGCAAGCCGTCGAGCACCGCAGGTCCATATCCCGCAACCGTCTTATCATCTCTATATTGGCAACCTCCCTCGTATGGCTTATCGCCACCCTTGCCTTTGTCGGTATGCTCATATTCTCACCCGACCTTGCGCTTCGCCCCTGGCTTATGTTTATCTACGCCATTCCCGTAAGCGCCACCGTCGCCCTCGTTTTCAACTCCATATGGGGCATAAAAAAGATGAACTATCTGATCATCTCGGTGCTCGTCTGGTCGGTGCTCCTCGCAGTGTTTATGAGCCTAATTATGATATTCGGCATAAACGTATGGCCTGTATTCATTCTCGGTATCCCCGGACAGGTGATCATAATTATCTGGTCGGGAATGGTCGGGAAGTATAATAAAAAAGGAAAGGGGGTAAACAAAAAATGACAGGACCAAGAGCGCACCGTCCCGGCCCACATCTCCCCGAGCGTCCCAAGGGCTTTAAGGCCTTCTTCCCCTACGCCTTCGGCCTCGCCAAGGGCTTCTTAAGCCGTCTTTTCTACATAGTTTCCCTCGTTTGGGAAACCGCCCCCATGCTCTTTATCTCAATGGTCCTTCTTTGCATTCTCGACGGTGTTTTGCCCGTCGTGGGATCGTATATAACCAAGGACCTTCTCAACGGAATACAGGCGCTTTTGGGCTCGACCTCATCGGGTGATATTTACACCGATATTTTCGTTACCCTAAGACCCGTGTTATTTCTTTTCCTGTTTTTGTTCATTTATCAGTTCATCACCAAGGTGCTTGCAAGGCTTAACGCAATGGTAAACACCGTGGCAGGCGAGCTTGTTGTAAACCACATCAAGCTTAAGATAATCTCCAAGGCAAAAACAGTCGATATGCGCTCCTTCGACATTCCCGAGTTTTACGAAAAGCTTGAGAATGCAAACCGCGAGGCAGGAATGCGCCCGGTCAATATCCTTAACGCCACGTTTAAGGTCATAAGCGCGATAATAAGCATCGTTTCTTACATAGTCGTGCTTACCACCTTAAGCCCCATCGCCCCCATCGTTATCATCCTTGCCGCAGTGCCCGGTGCGCTCGTAAACTATTACTACCGCCGCCGTAACTTCCGCTATATGCGTATGCACTCCAAGGACCGCCGCGCGATGAACTACTACTCCGACCTTATGGTAAATAAGGACTACGTCAAGGAGATCAAGATTCTCGGCCTCTCCGACACCTTTATCGCAAAGTACAAGACCGTATTCAAAAAGTATTTCGCAGGCTTGAAGCGCCTCGTTATCCGCGAGACTATCTGGCGCCTTATCGTAACTCTTTTGTTCACCGTTGCCACCTGCGTCCTCTTTGGCTACGTCGCATACGACGTCGTATTTGCCGACGGCAGCATCGGTGACTACTCCCTTTATACCAGCGCACTCACCTCGGTTGCCAACTACGTCACGACCCTTGTCGCCGCTACCGCAACCATCTACGAGGGCACGCTCTTTATCGATAATATGATAGAGTTTATGAAGGAGAAGCGCACCGTCGTTTCCACCCTTGCCGAGCCCGCTATCCCCGAGCGCGGCGTTCCCCACACCATCGAGTTCCGTAACGTTTCCTTTGCCTACCCCGGCACCGAAAGAAAGGTCATCGACAACCTCAACCTCACCCTTAACTCGGGCGAGAAGGTCGTCCTCGTCGGCCTTAACGGCGCAGGCAAGACCACCCTTATCAAGCTTCTCACCCGTCTTTATGACGTCACCGAGGGTGAAATACTCCTCGACGGCCGTAACATCAAGGAATACTCCCCCGAGGAATATTACGACCTGTTCGGCATAATCTTCCAGGACTTCGGCAAATACGCCGAGACCGCCGCAGAAAATATCCGCTACGGCGACATAGACCGTGAGCACACCCCCGAGGCAGTAAAGGCGGCAGCCATCTCGGGCAACGCCGACTCCTTTATCTCAGCCTTTAAGGACGGCTACGATACCCCCCTTACAAGAATGTTTGAGGAAAACGGTGTCGAGCTTTCGGGCGGTCAGTGGCAGAAGCTTTCCGTCGCCCGCGCCTTCTACAAGAAGTCGGATATCCTCATTCTTGACGAGCCGACCTCCTCACTCGATGCAATAGCAGAGGAGGAGATATTCAATCAGTTCTCCGAGCTTGCAAAGGGGAAGATCAGCGTATTCGTATCCCACCGTCTTTCCAATGCAGTTACCGCAGGTAAGATCGTCGTTATCGGCGGCGGCCGCCTTGTCGAGATGGGCACGCACGAGGGGCTTATGGCTCTCGGCGGCGAATATTACAGACTCTTTTCAACCCAGGCACAGCACTATATCGCATCCGAGCAATAAAATAGAAAAAAGCAGATACGTACGAAATTTTGTCATACGTATCTGCTTTTTTTATGCCGCGTTGTTATTTCCGGCACTTTCCTTGTAAAAATGCGAGCCCATAATATCGTAGTGTATCATATCTGCAAGCATCTTCATATAGTCATTTGAAAAGGGTGAGCTAAGCCCCGCATCCTTGAGGTTTTCTTCAAGCGTGTCAAAGCCCTCAGAGCGGTCGATAAGCTCCATATAAGCATCAAGACCCGCCCCCTCGCGGTTATCCTCGGTGTAGTATATTTCAAGCGCCACAGCGGCTGAGACGGGGTAGGACTGCACGTAGAAGGGGTAGAGCATTATGTGGGGAATAAGAACGAAGTCAAGCGAGTCAAAATAGTCCTCGGACATTCCCATATCCCTCGCCGCCTTTTTCATCGCAGCGGTGAGACTTTCCTCACTTATATCGTTATATTCAATGCCGTATGCGTAATGCTCAAACAGCGCGTAAAAGCTCTGGAAAAGCAAAACGTCAAACGAGCTTGAGATCTGAGAGTAGAGCAGGTATTTGTACTCCTCCTCGCTCAGCTCGTCCTTGATCTCGGTCAGCGTGAGATATTCAAGCGCCTGGCTCGAAACCTCGGCAAGATCGATCGACGTGCCTGCACCGTAGTTGATATATCCGTCAACAAAGTGTCCGAACTCGTGCGCCAACGTCATATAGTCGTCACATCCGCCCGTCGTCGAAAGAAAGACGAACGGTGCATCGTAATTATCAAGATAAGAGCAGAACGAGCCCTCGAAGCGGTTCTCGTTTGCGGGTGCGATGTCGTAAAGATCATACTGAAGCATATAAGAATAGATGTCTGCAAGTTCTGCATCCATATCCTCATACGCATAATAAAGCGTGTTTATAAGATCAACGTTATCAAGGCTTGTGCTGACCTCAAGCTGGTCGAAATACGGCCACAAAACGTAGTAGCTGACGGTCGAATATACGGGAATTACGTACATCGCAACGTCCCTGATAAATCCAAGCATCTCGGCGCTCGTGTAATCGTGATATATTTCTCCGTAAGCGTACTCGGCGTAGCTCGAATAGCCAAGCTCGTCTGCGATCCTCTTTCTTACCTTCAAAAGGTCTACGAGCATCTCGCGCGTAAGCTCGTTTGAGCGCTCGGTGTAAAGTGCCGTGCACTCCTCAAGCGCCACCCCGTAGGTAAGGCTGCCCTCGCCGTAGGTCTCGGCGTAGAAGTCCATAATCTCGTCAAAGCTCTTCGTCATTCCCTTGTAGGTGATGACCACGTTTGCCGTAGAAAGTGCCGAGTATCTGTTCTCGATCTCGGTCTCCTCCTCAAGCAGCTCGACAACCGCGTCGGTGTAAATTCCGCCGCCCGCATACTCCTCAATAAGACCCTCGCCGAAGTAATCACGCTCAAAGCTCTCTGCGTGCACCGACTGCGCCGCCGCAACGTAAAGCTTTTCTATCGTCGCGGTAAAAGAGGGAACGTATCCCGAAATGTACTCGTGCTCCTCGCACCAGAACGAGCTTCTTACGTCCTCGGACATAAGAATGTTTGAGTAGCTGTACATCGTCGAAAAATCGTTGTATCCGTCCTCAAGTGAAATGATCGCGTTAAGCTGATCCTCGTAGGGAATAGCGTTTTCCTTAACAACGTCGGTTACTGACGAGAAATCGGCGATAAGCTTTTGTGCATCGGGTCTTTTGTACTCGATGTGGTTAAACTCGACCGTTCTTCTGCCGTAGTCCTTGAATTCGGGCTTTATAATGCTCTTGTCAGGATCTCCGCCGTCTCCCGATATGGGCGGCTCTCCGCCACCCCCGGTCGCGTCAGGCGCGCACGCACCGAGCGATGCCGCACATAAAACGAGAAGGGAGATCGCCAAAAGCAAAGAGATAAATCTATTTAGCATATACTCTCCGTTTTTGAAAAATCGGTCGCACAACCGTGCCGCCGACATAATAATACAATTATATTATACTCAAAACGGCCCACCTCATCAATAAAGAATCTTTAAATATAATTTAAAGAGTTTATTAATAACAGAGCGCAAAAAGGCGCAAAATCTACGGAAAATAGCGAAAAATGCTCCTTTGTTCATAGAAAGTTAACAAACTTCCTTTATAAACCCATTGAAAAATACACAAATTTAGTATACAATATAATTCGGAAAATAAATAAGCCAATTTTTGGCTGGAAAAAGGAATAAAAAATGGCAAAGCTTATATATGCCGATAACGCGGCAACCACCCCGGTTTCTCCTGAGGTAATAAGCGCAATGGCACCCACCTTTGAGGTCGCTTGGGGCAACCCCTCAAGCCTCCACGCAAAGGGCAGGGAAGCAAAGGCGCTTCTTGACGATGCAAGATCCCGCATCGCAAAGGTCCTCGGCTGTGAGGCCGGCGAGATATACTTCACCTCCTGCGGTACCGAGTCGGATAACTGGGCAATCAAGGGCGCAGCTATGCGAATGAAGGCAAAGGGCCGCACCCACATAGTTACAAGTGCAATCGAGCACCACGCAGTGCTTAACACCTGCGCCGCACTCGAGCGTCAGGGCTTCACCGTTACCTACGTCGGCGTAGACGAGGACGGAGTAGTAAAGCTTGACGAGCTTCGCGCGGCAGTTACCGATAACACCGCACTCGTAGCAATAATGTATGCAAATAACGAGGTGGGCACCATCGAGCCCATCGCCGAGATAGCCGAGATCGCTCACGAGCACGGTGCGCTTATGTTCACCGATGCCGTTCAGGCTGTCGGCGCGGTTGATATCAACCTCTCCGAATTGAAGGTAGATATGCTCGCACTCTCGGGTCACAAGCTCCACGCCCCCAAGGGAATCGGTGCGCTTTACATCCGTAAGGGTGTCGCAATTCCCAACCTTATTGACGGCGGCGGACAGGAAAGACGTAAGAGAGGCGGTACCGAAAACCTGCCCTACATCGTCGGTCTTGCAAAGGCGCTTGAAATAGCACAGGAAAGGCTTAAGGACCTACCCCGTGTCGCAAAAATGCGTGATAGACTCATCGAAGCGCTTGAGAAGATCCCCTATGCAAAGCTTAACGGACACAGAACCAACAGACTCCCCGGAAACGTAAATATCGGCTTCGAGTTCATAGAGGGCGAAAGCCTGCTTCTCTGGCTCGATATTTCGGGCATTTGTGCCTCCACCGGCTCTGCCTGCTCCTCCGCCTCTCTTGAGGCTTCACACGTGCTTTTGGCTATGGGTGTACCCCACGAAAAAGCACACGGGTCCCTCCGTCTCTCGATTTCTCACGATAATACCGATGAAGAGATCGACTATATCATCGACACCGTTCCCAAGGTTGTAGAGCGTCTTCGCAATATGAGCCCCCTTTGGGAAGAGGTAGTAAAAAACAACAAATAATGCAAAGGAAAGTTTACAAATATGCAGTATAGTGAAAAGGTAATGGATCACTTCACCAATCCGAGAAACGTTGGTGAGATCGAGGACGCAAACGGCGTCGGAATGGTCGGTAACGCAAAGTGCGGCGACATAATGAAAATGTATCTCAAAATAGATGAAAACGACGTTATCGTAGATTGCAAGTTTAAGACTTTTGGCTGCGGCGCAGCTATCGCAACCTCCTCTATGGCAACCGAGCTCATTAAGGGCAAGACCGTTGAGGAAGCGCTTAAGCTTACCAACGCCGTTGTTGTCGAGGCACTCGAGGGACTTCCCCCCGTAAAGGTGCATTGCTCCGTTCTCGCCGAGGAGGCGGTCAAGACCGCCGTTGCCGATTACTACAACAAGATCGGCAGACCCGTCGACTTTGAGATCGAGCGCTCCCACCACGAGGAATAATGAAGATACTTATAGGAATGAGCGGCGGCGTCGACAGCACCTATGCAGCCTTCAGATTGAAGGAGCAGGGCCATACTGTTGAGGGCGCCGTCCTCATTATGCACGAATATACCGATATCACGGCTGCCAAGGCCGCCGCAGAGTCGGTCGGAATACCTCTTACGGTTATCGATGCGCGTGAGCGCTTCAGTGCCTGCGTTATCCCTAACTTTATCGAGGAATATTCCCACGCACGCACCCCCAACCCCTGTATCGTTTGCAACAGTGACGTAAAATTCCGCCTTCTTTGCGATTTCGCCACCGAAAACGGCTTCGACGCCATCGCAACTGGCCATTACGCCAATATAATAAAGGTAGAAACAAGCGGTCGCTACGCCGTAAAGCGTGCCGACGACAGCAAAAAGGATCAGACCTATATGCTCTGGCGACTCCCGCAGGACGTCCTCTCAATGCTCCATCTCCCCCTCGGAGATATGACAAAGGATGAGTTGCGCGAAAACGCACGCGCACATGGCCTTTCCTCTGCCGATGCCCCCGACAGCCAGGAGATTTGCTTTATCCCCGACGGCGACTACGCTACCTATATAGAAGAGCGCACAGGCGCGTCCGCCCCCGGCGATTTTGTCGATGAGGAGGGCAGGGTGCTCGGTCGGCATAACGGTATAATCAACTACACCGTAGGCCAGCGCAAGGGCCTTGGAATAGCCCTCGGCGCACGCGCATTCGTTAAGCAAATAGACCCCGAAACCAACCGCGTTATCATATCTCTCGATCCCCCCGAATCGAATACCGTAAGTATCTCCGGTATGGTATTTTCGGGCATAGAAGAGCCAAAGATCGGCACAAAAATGACCCTCTCGGTCAAGCTCAGATACCAAGCTCCGCCCATCGAATGCACCGCCGAATTTCTCGGTAAGGGCAGGGCAAAGCTCTATCTTTCAACCCCCGCAAGATCCCTCACACCCGGTCAATCTGCAGTCCTTTACGACGGCGATACCGTGGTCGCGGGCGGCTTCATAGACGGCGAATAACACCCAAAACAGAGTGCGAAACAGGCTAAAACCCCTGTTTTGTGCTCTCTTTTTGCATTTTCGCGAAAAAATCATATGTAGAAAAAAACGCTCGGATTTTGTAGGATTTGCACAAAAACCTTACTGTATATTTTACAAATGTAACGGCACCTCAAAAACCGCTTGAAAAAGTAAATACAATTTACCTTTTGAACAAAATGCGCCTAAAAACACCGAAAATCGGGCATAAAATGGTGAATATAAGTTACATATTTCGAAATAAACCAAAAATCAAAAAAGCATTTGTAAATTAAAGTTTACATTTTTGTGCACAGTAGTGAAATTCTAATAAATTAGAGCCTCGCGAAACGCCCGCACGCTATATAATAGATGTATTGACTTTTTTTGGTCGGTGTGTTATAATTTTTGCAAATAGGCATTTTTATATTATTACGTATAACATGTGCTGAAAAAGAATATTTGGAGGAAAACAAATGAAAAACTCATTGTTACAGAAAGTCCTTTGTCTGATTCTTTCTGCGACAACGCTCTTCGGCGTGATTGCGGTCACTGCTGCGGCGGCTGAAACCGACCGCGGAACCAACCGTGATACCGCGTCCTCTCTTGAGGAGATGCAGCAGCTCGTCGGTGTATCAACCTACGACGAGTATCTCGAAGAGTACGGTGCGGCGATCAAAAATCCCAATGCGGAGATCGTCAAGGTCGATATCACAGGAAGCCTCGTTGCGGGAAGCAGTGCGCAGTCTCCCGACGTAAACGAGGAATGTCAGGATTCGATGGAAAAGAACGCTGACCTGTGGACAAACTTCAGCGAGGAGGACGCAAACAATTCCGTTTACCTTCCCGCATCCGGTAAGTCTACTTGGACGTTCACACTTCCCGACAACGCATCCGGATACTACTACATCAAGATCACTTACTTTAGCTGTGAGACTGATGAGAGCAGCATAAGCGCAATCGAGCGTAAGCTCCTTATTGACGGCGCTGCTGCCTTTGACGAGTCCAGCTACGTAACCTTCAATAAGTCGTGGGAGTTCACCTACCTTACTGAAACCGTAAGTGAGACTACTGAGCCCGATTCTTATGAGGTCCGTTACGACGATAATGCAGAGGACGGATATCAGAAGATCGTTACCACCGTAAAGAACGGTGTTAAGACGGTTCAGGTATACACCATCACCGAGGATATCAACGGTAACTCGATGCTTCCTAACGCACAGGCTATTCCCACCTGGAATACCTACTACTGCCAGGACTCCACCGGTTACTATGAGGGCTTCTTTATGTTCTATCTTCTCAACGGTTCTCATCAGATAACCCTTGAGGCAGAGCGTGAGCCCGTTATCATCAAGTCCATCGAGTTCGTTCCTTACGGCTACGAGGGCACCGATGCTGACACCTCGTCCGAAATTGACCTTCCCACCTATGAGGAAGTAAAGCAGCAGTACGCTGATAAGGGCTACGGTCCCGCTACCGGTGGCGCGCTTATCAACATCCAGGCTGAGTTCCCTGATTACGTATCCGACTCCTCGGTTTACGCAACCAACGACAACTCCTCCTCTGCTACCTTCCCCTCTCACCCTGACTCTCAGGTTTATAACGTAATAGGTGAGAACAGCTACAATACCGTAGGTCAGTGGGCTGCTTACAACTTTACCGTAACCGAAAGCGGACTTTACAAGATCAATATGCGTTACCTGCAGAGCACTCTTCAGGGTATGTATATCTGCCGTGCCATCAAGCTTGCCGGCGGCTCTTACGGTCTTGCTGACGGAACTCCTACCGCTCCCTTCCTTGAGGCGTACAACGCTCAGTTCAACTACGACAAGGAATGGCAGTCCGATTACATCGGCGATGGCAACATCGACGCATTCGAGTTCTACTTCGAGAAGGGTGTTCAGTACACCATCTACCTCGAGTGCTCACTCGGCTCGCTCAAGAACCTCATTCAGAGAGTTGAGGCGGTTCTTAGCTCCGTAAACCAGAGCTACCTTACCATTCTTCAGCTTACCGGTTCTTCTCCCGACGAGTACCGTGACTACCAGTTCTTCTCGATCATCCCTGAGGTTCTTGTAAACCTTATCAACCAGGCTAAGGAGCTTATGGACGTTCAGGCAGAGCTTATCGAGCTTTGCGGAACCAACGGTTCTCACGTAGCTACCCTTGAAACGATAGCTATTCTCCTTAATAAAATGGGACAGAACAACGGTGACGACGTTGCCGCAAATATGTCCAACCTTAAGTCGTACCTCGGTACTCTCGGTACCTGGATCAACGACTCTAAGAAGGGAACTCTTATCGTTGACTCTATCACGATAGCTCCCTCCGATACCGACAGCTCGAAGCTCCCGAAGGCAAAGGCGGGATTCTTTAGCTCACTTTGGTTCGAAATCAGATCTTTCATATATTCTTTCATCATTGATTACGATGCGATGGGCTTGACTGTTGAGCCTGATGAGGATACCGTATCGGTCGACGTATGGCTTGCGACCGGTCGTGACCAGTCCAACATCTGGCGTACAATGGTCGACGCAAAGGATGGATTTACCGATATGACAGGCTACGGTGTAAACCTTAAGCTCGTTACCGGTGGTACTCTTCTTCCTTCCATTCTTGCAGGTAAGGGCCCCGACATATATATGGGTCTTGGCTCCTCTGAGGTTATCAACTACGCTATTCGTGACGCGGTAATGAGCATCGGTTGTACCGATGACGACGTTCCCGCTGTCAAAGAGTTCATGAATGACCCCTCCAAGGCTGTGTTCAACACCGAAAGCTATATCTACTATGATGAAGAAACCGACTCCTATATCTACACCGCTGAAAAGGATCCCACCAGAGGCGAGCCTCGCTTCACCTCCGAGTCCTTTAAGAAGGTAAAGGGTGACAACTACGTTGCTGCTGCAACCGATACCCTTGAGCTTGGCGGTATAGTTTACGGCGTTCCCTCCGAGATGAGCTTCGCGATGATGTTCTACCGTATGGACATCCTTGCTGACCTTGGTCAGGAGGTTCCCGAGACCTGGTCTGACCTTCTCTCCATTCTTCCTACTCTCCAGGCTAACAACATGCAGGTCGGCGTAAGCTACATTGCAGCTCTCGACTTCATGCTTTACCAGAAGGGCGGAAGCCTTTGGAAGTACGAGGATGACCCTGAGTACGCAGGTGCAAGAATCGCTCTTGATACCACCGTCGCACTCGACACCTTCTCCTTCGTATGCCGTCTTTACACCGACTACTCGTTCCCCGTATCCTACGATGCCTCCAACCGTTTCAGAACCGGTGAGATGCCTATCGTAGTAGGTGACTACGTTGGTACGTATAACACCCTTACCGTTTACGCGACCGAGCTTGACGGTCTGTGGGAGTTCTGCCCGCTGCCCGGTAGCGAGACCGGCGAGTACGACGAAGAGGGAAGAGAGATCATTAACTACAACTCCCTTGCAGGTGTAAGTGCTACCGTAATGCTCCACGGCTGTGACAACGTTGCAGCAGCATGGGCTTACCTCCAGTGGCAGACCTCCGAGAGAGTACAGGGTAACTACGGTAACAAGATGGTTGCTCTTATCGGTCCCTCTGCAAAGTACCACGCAGCTAACAAGAACGCGATCAAGTACCTCTCCTGGACCGCAGGCGAGCGTGCAGCAATCGAGGATCAGATGGAGCATATGTCCTCTATCGTTAACTATCCCGGCTCTTATATTAAGGATAGATATATGAAGTTCGCATTCCTCGATGCAGTTAACAACGGCGCTAACGCAGTTGAAGCACTCAGCCAGTACATCGACGCGATGAACTCTGAGATCACCCGTAAGCGTCAGGAGTTCGGCCTTGCCGTTCTCGAAACCGGTGAGGAGTACATTCCTCCCGAAAAGCGTAACCCCACTAACTAAGGAAATACGAAAGGAGAAATAAGTAATGTCACAAGAAAATACAGCGACCAAGCGTCCTGTAAAGCGTTCCGATATGTCGAAGCTTCAGTGGACATGGAAAGAAATGAAGAAGAATAAGACAGCTTACTTTATGCTCGCTCCCTTCTTCATCTTGTTCATAGTATTCACAGTTCTCCCCGTATTCCTTTCGATTATCCTCAGCTTTACAGACTTTAACATGCTTCAGATTCCCGGCTGGCAGGGACTTTCCAACTATACGCGACTTTTCACGGAGGATGAAATATTCCTCCTCGCGTGCCAGAACACGCTTATCTTCGCATCGGTTACCGGCCCCGTTTCTTACCTGCTTTCACTCTTGATCGCATGGTTCATTAACGAGCTTCCCCCCAAGATCCGTGCCGTTGTAACCCTTGTCTTCTACGCACCCTCTATCTCCGGTCAGGTTTACCTGATTTGGAAGACCCTCTTCTCCTCCGACTCCTACGGTTGGGCTAACGCAACGCTTATCGACCTCGGTATCATAAGCAGCCCCATCCTTTGGTTCGAGGATGCAGACTACGTAATGGGTCTTTGTATCGTGGTTGCACTCTGGACCTCTCTCGGTACGGCGTTCCTGTCGTTCATCGCGGGCTTCCAGACTATCGACCGCTCGATGTACGAGGCAGCTGCAGTTGACGGTATCAAGAACCGTTGGCAGGAGCTTTGGTACATCACTCTTCCCACCATGCGTCCCCAGATGATGTTCGGTGCCGTTCTTGCGATCACCAACTCCTTCGGCTTCGGTGGCGTCGTTACCGCACTTTGCGGCTTCCCCTCGGTTGACTATGCAGCACATACGATAATGCACCATCTTGATGACTACGGTGGAGCGCGTTATGAGATCGGTTACGCTTCTTCAATAGCGGTTATCCTCTTCATAATCATGCTTTCCTCTAACATAATCATCAAGAAGGCACTCGCGAAGGTAGGTGAGTAAGATGGCAAAAGTTAAAAAGCTCAGAACACGCGGACACCGAGTTGTCCTTAACCGTTCTGCCGGCGGTGATACCGGTATTACCTTCGTACTCGTACTTATGGGTGCGTTCATGTTCATCCCTATGTACTACGTTGTTATTCAGTCTCTTAAGCCTCTCGACGAGCTCTTCATGTTCCCCCCTAAGTTCTACGTTAAGAGCCCTACCTTTGATAACTTTAGAGACCTCGTAACCCTTATGGGTGACTCGTGGGTACCCTTCTCAAGATACATATTCAATACTGTATTTATCACTATTTGCGGTACTCCCGGTAACCTTATCTTCGCTTCGATGGCAGCTTACTCGCTTTCCAAGCTTAGATTCCCCGGCAGAAATATGATATTCCAGATCATAGTTATGTCGCTTATGTTCCACTCTACTGTTAACCAGGTAACTCACTTCATCATCCTTTCCTCGTTCAACTGGATAGATACTTACCTTTCTATTATAGTTCCTTCCTTGGCAGGTACGATGGGTCTTTACCTTATGAAGCAGTTCATGGAGACCTCAGTTCCCGATACAGTCCTCGAGTCTGCTCGACTTGATGGCGCAAGCGAGTTCAGAATTTACCTTACTATCGCAATGCCGATGGTTAAGCCCGCTTGGATGACGCTTATCATCGAGTGCTTCAAGGGCCTTTGGAACACAGGTGCATCGATCTACATCCACTCTGAGGAGCTCAAAACCTTCAACTACGCAATTCAGCAGATCGTTAACGGTGGTATCGCACGTTCGGGTGCGGGCGCTGCCGCAACGGTTATTATGATGATAGTTCCTATCCTCATCTTCGTCCTGAACCAGAGCCAGATAGTTGAAACGATGGGATCCTCGGGTATGAAGGACTAATAAAGGAGGAAATATGAAGAAGATATTCAATGTATTGATTATAGCTCTCATAGCGGTTATGCTCTTCGGCACCGTTTATTCCTCCGCAGCAGAGCCCTATGACACCTATACCTACTCTATCGACGGTAAGGTAATTCAGTCGCCCCCTGCATACTCCGCAGTTGACGATTTCGATTCGATCGATATGAATATAGCTAAGCTTTCCTCGGTTGCAACTCTTTCCGCTAACGTAAGCGATATATTCTGTGACGATCAGGCAAACCTCTACATCGCCGATAAGGGTAATAACCGTATCGTAGTTCTTAACAAGTTCTACGAGGCAACCGGCATCATCGAGTCCTACGTCGATGAGAACGGCGTTGCACAGACCTTTAAAGGTCCCTCCGGTCTGTACGTTACCGATGCGGCTAAGACCTCCGACGGTACCAGCCACATCTACGTATGTGATACCGGCAACAAGCGTGTCGTTGTTTTCGACCGCGAGTATAACTACATCAGAACGATCTACAAGCCCGACAGTGCGATCCTTAGTGACGGCGCGTTCGATCCCACCGCTATCGCGGTAGATATCTACGGCCGAATCTTCATCGTATCTCCCTCCGCATACGAGGGTGTTATCGTTCTTACCAAGGACGGCGACTTCACCGGCTTCATCGGTGCACAGCAGGTTTCTTACAGCATCATCGATATCATCTGGGCAAAGTTCCAGTCCGCTGAGAACCGTCTTACCCAGGAGCTTAAGCTCGCTACTCCCTACAACAACATTACCGTTGACGACGACGGCTTCGTTTACGTAACAATGTATCCCACCGACCTCGCAGAGCAGAAGAACCAGCTTTCTTCTATCAAGTCCAAGAAGGCTACTTACTCTCCTGTTAAGAAGCTTAACTCTCAGGGTAAGGAGATCATGAACCGTAACGGCTTCTTCGATCCCGGTGGAGAAGTAGTTATCAACGTTATGGATATTTCCCAGATCAAGGACGTAGCTCTTGGTGCTGAAGGCACCTGGACACTTCTTGACCAGTCCAGATCCCGTTTCTTCACCTACGACCAGAGCGGTAACCTCCTCTTCGCCTTCGGCGGTAAGGGTGACCAGCTTGGCCACGGTGCAAGCTTCGTTGGTATGACCTACCAGGTGGTTGACGGCACCTACCGTCTTGTTGCACTCGATGCAGCGGGCAACGGTTCCAAGATCACCGTTTACGATCCTACCGACTACTACTACGCACTTATCGACGCTCTCGAAAACGAGAACCAGCACGATTATATCGCAGCTCAGGACTGTTGGGAAAGAGTTCTTACTCTTAACAACAACCTCGACCTTGCTTATATCGGTATAGGTAAGGCACTCTACAACCAGGGTAAATACGCAGAGTCGATGGAATACCTCGAGAGCGCGTATGAAACCAAGGTTTGGTCTGATGCACACGCAGCAGCAAACAAGAACATCGTCTCTAAGTGGCTTCTTCCTATCGTTGCCCTTGTAATCGTAGCACTCGTTCTTGTTGCTAAGTTCCTCGGATACGCAAAGAAGAAGAACAAGGCAACCTCTCTCAAGGTCGGCAGAAAGACCTATTGGGAAGAGCTCCTGTTCGCATTCCACCTTGTATTCCACCCCTTCGACGGCTTCTGGGATTTGAAGCACGAGAAGCGCGGATCGGTTAGAGCAGCATCTACCATTATCGCAATCACTATCGCAGCATTCTTCTACCAGTCTATCGGTGAGGGCTACGCCTTCAATCCCAGAGGAACTACCATCAACATCCTTGCCGTTGTTGCTGCCATAGTTCTCGTGCTTGGATTGTTCACCGTATCTAACTGGTGTCTTACCACTCTCTTTGAGGGTGAAGGTAGCTTTAAGGATATCTTTATCGCGGTTGGTTACTCCCTCGCACCCCTCCCGATCTTCCTTATCATTTCTACCGTTCTTACTAACTTTATGACTACGAGCTCCCAGTCGATGATCAACCTTATCGTAACCATCGGTTACGTTTGGGTCGGCATCCTTCTGTACTTCGGTACTCTCGTAACTCACGACTACTCACTTAAAAAGAACATCGTAACTATTTTTGGTACGATCGTTGCTATGCTTGTTATCGCGTTCATCGCAGCCCTCTTCTTCAGCCTTGTTGCTAAGATGGTAACCTTCGTAGTTTCGATCTTCACCGAAATCGGAAACAGAGTTTAAAGCAGGAGGTAATATAAAATGAAATTGAATAAAATTTTATCGACTGCTTTGGTGCTCGTAATGCTTTTTGCAGCGGTATCCGTTGTAATTCCCGCTACCGAGGCGGAGGCGGCTTACTCCCCCTCCACCTCCGTATCGGAGGCTACGATGACCCTCGACGAGATCAAGACTTACATCTCGACCGTGTACCTTAAGTACAACTTCAACACCGCAGAGGAAATGCTCGAGTACGAGCTTGCTGCAGGATACCTCGATTATTCCACAAGTGCTGACGGCCTTTACACCATCTACGTAAACCGTTACACCGGCTTCCTCTACTATCGCAACAACTTCTCCGGCCAGATCCTTACAAGTAACCCCACCAACCCCGGCTACGGTAACCTCACCACCAACGTTGCAGAGGATATTATGAGCCAGTTGAGCATCAAGATGTACGAGACCTCCGTTTCGTCCAACCAGTTCAACTACAACAGCGTTCACTGGGGCTCTATGTACGGTCAGATCGGCGTAACCGAGATTGCAGGCGGTCTTCGCGTTAACTACACCCTCGGTGATACCTCTACCAGATACCTCCTCCCCGGCTTCATCACCGCTGAGGACTTCACCAAAGATATCATCGGTCCTATGCTTAACGCCCTTGCCGACAAGTTCGAGGATCTCGCTCCCGGCATGGCATACAACTTCTTCGGAAGTAAGTTTGACGAGACCGAAACCAAGGGCTACATTGAGTTCTCTAAGCTTCAGGGTTACATCACCGAAGTGCAGATGTACACCAACAACAATAAGCAACTCTACGATAACTACATCAAGCCCATAATGCTTCTCTCTAACGCATACTCCCTCAAGGATCCCGCGCTCTTCGTAGGCGATACCGAGACCCTTGCCAGCTGGGCTAAGCTTTATCCCATCACCGCACAGGGCGTTGCGATCTACGTATTCGATATGACGGTTGATAACTCCATCAAAAAGGAGTATTCCAACTACATCAAGGCTCTTTGCCCCGATTACACTATCACCGATATGTATGAGGACGAGGCAGAGTGTGGCTACGTACACAACGAGGAGCAGAAGCTCGTTCTCAGATGTGCGCTTGAGTACACCTTCAACGATGACGGCTCTCTCAGCGTTCGTCTCCCCGCAAACTCCATCTCCTTCGACGAGACTGTTTACACCCTTAAGAGCATCACTCCCCTCCAGTACTTTGGATGCGGTGATATGTCTGAGGACGGTTTCATCTTCTTCCCCGACGGTAGCGGTACCGTTGTAAGCTTCGACGACTTCTACAATGAAAAGACCGGTAAGAAGACCAACCTCTCCCTCTACGCAGACGTTTTCGGTCACGATTACTGCTACTCCACCATCACCGGTGCACACCGTCAGCAGATCACCATGCCCGTTTACGGCCTTGTAACTCAGCTCAACACTAACGCAACTACCGCGAATATGGTTGCAGCCGCAGGCTCTACCACCAAAACTAAGTCCGAGACCGGATACTTCGCTATCCTTGAAGAGGGTGCAACTCTTGCACAGCTTAACTTCTCCTCGGGCGGTTCCTCGCACAAGTTCGTTAACGTATTCGCTTCCTACTCTCCCTATCCCTCCGACGAGTACGACCTTTCCAAGACTCTCTCGGTTGGATCTCTCGGTACCTACACCATAGTTTCCGAGTCTAAGTACACCGGCTCCTACATAACCAGATACACCATGCTCGTTGACGATACGATCGGTGCACCTCTTTACGGCGCAGGTAAGTACTACAACACCACTTACACCGGTATGGCTTCCTACTACCGCAACTACCTCAAGGCAGACGGTACTCTCACCGCTCTTGAGAATATGAATGAGGATATTCCTCTTTATATCGAAACCTTCGGTACTATGAGCATACTCAAGAAGATCCTTACCTTCCCCGTAGAGACCACCATTCCTCTTACCACCTTCGAGGATATTGCAACTATGTACAATGAGATCGCAAATGCTACTGAGCACGTGCAGACTCTTATTGATGAGTGCTATGCAAATGCCGAGGCAGCAGAGGAAGAGTCCGATAAGGAGCTCTACCGCCTTCAGGCTAAGGAATACGAGGACCTTCTCACTAAGATCCAGGACGTTAAGAACATCAACTTCCGTCTTACCGGCTTTGCTAACGACGGTATGTACTACACCTACCCCACTAAGGTAAAGTGGGAGCGCAAGTGTGGCGGCAAGGATGGCTTCATTGACCTCGTTGCTACTGCTAATGCAGCATCTAAGGATGGCGTAAACTTCGGTATCTATCCCGAGTTCGACTTTATGTACATCACCAATACCTCGGCATTCGACGGTATCAGAAAGGGTAACACCGCATCCCGAATGGTTGATAACCGTTATGCGTCTAAGCAGACCTATAACGCAGTGCTTCAGAAGTATGAAAACTTCTTCACTCTCGTTATCTCCTCCGATGCGCTTGACACCCTCTACTCCAAGTTCCTTAAGGATTACTCCGAGTACGATATCAAGAACATCTCCGCATCCACCCTCGGTTCCGATATCAACTCCAACTTCGATAAGGATAACCCCATCAACCGCGACCAGGCAAGACAGGACGTAATCGCTCTTCTTGACAGAATCGCAAACACCGACGGATACAGCCTTATGGTTGATACCGGAAATATCTACACCGTCAAGTACGCTGAGCACATCCTCAACGTTGCTACCGACTCCAGCCATTTCCAGTATTCCTCCTACGCAGTACCCTTTATCGGTATGATCCTTCACGGTCACGTTAACTACGCAGGTAGCCCCATCAACTACAGTGGTTCTACCGACTACGAGATCCTCCGTTCTATCGAGAACGGTGCAGCTCCTTACTTCATCCTCAGCTATCAGAACACCTCTTATATGAAAGAGGATGAAAAGCTCAACAAGTACTACGGCGTTAACTACAGCGCTTGGTACGCAGATATGCTTAAGGTATACTGCGAGCTCAACACTCAGATCGGCTCTCTGCAGGATTACGAGATCACCGATCACAAGACCGTAATCGTTGAGCGTAACAGAGAAGAAAGCGAAAAGCTTGACAACTACAAGCGCCTCGAGGCTGAGTATCTCACCCTCCTTGAGAACGATATCGTTGCAAAGCTCAATGCCACCTTCGCTGACCTCAAGGCACAGGGCAAGTACGATGAGAGAGTAAAGGTTGTATTCGATACCACCGCTATCACCGCACAGTTCAAGGCTGCCGCTGAGGCAAATGAGCTCACCTTTGACGAGACCGCATTCGCTACGAAGCTTGCTAACCTCGTTACCTCCTACACCACCCAGTACCCCGGCGCTGAGAACGAAGCTCTCAACGTTACAGTAAACGTTGGTGCTATGGACAACTACGTATCTCAGTACAGCTTCTACACCCTTTCCGATTGCCTTGCAGGTGACGATTACGTTGTAACCGATTACACTCTTGACAACGGTAAGGTAGCTATCGTAACCTACCAGAAGGGTGATAGCATCGTTCGCTTCATTCTCAACTACAACATCTATACCGTAAACGTTCGTCTTGACGGTCAGGTTTATACCCTCGGCAAGTACTCGTACGTTAAAATCGAAGGATAAGGAGGAGTAAAAATGGATAAGAAAATATCTCTTAAGCTTCCTAAAAGAAGAAAAAGATCTCTCGACGCCAGAAGAGCTCGCGCAGGCTACCTCTTCACGCTCCCCTTCATTCTCGGTATACTTCTTGTATATATGCCCATACTTCTCGACTCGATCTGGTTCTCCTTTAACCAGGAGGTTCCCGGTCCTATCGTAGACGGTATGCCCACCTACGTTATCGAGTTCGTCGGCCTCGACTTCTATAAAGAGGCCTTCGAAACTCCCGACTTCGTTACCGCACTTCTTGCAGGTCTTCAGCAGCTCGTGCTTGAGGTTCCCGCAGTTATCATATTCTCCCTCTTCATCGCCGTAGTTCTTAACCAGAAGATGATTGGTAGAGCAGCGTTCCGTGCGATCTTCTTCGTTCCCGTTATTATCGCAACCGGTATTATGGAAACGATCAACGCATCTGACGCAATGCAGAATATGATGTCCGGCGGTATCGACGACGGTTCGGGCTCATCCGCATCCGACATCGTATCCGCAATGGATATCGAGGCAATGTTTGCTCAGTTCGGCTTCGGCTCCGAGATCGTATCAAGCGTTGTAGGCCTCGTTAATAACATTTATAACATTATTAACTACTCCGGCGTACAGATGCTTATATTCCTTGCAGGTCTTCAGTCTATCTCTCCCGCAATTTACGAGGCTTGTACCATCGACGGTGCAACCGGTTGGGAAACCTTCTGGAAGATAACCTTCCCGATGATCTCTCCTATGATCCTTGTAAACGCAGCGTATACTATCATAGACGCGTTCACCCGTGAGACTAACCCTGTTATGACCTACATCGATACGGTTAAATCCAACGCCGCTATCGCGATGTCTTGGATCTACTTCGTAATAGTTGTTCTCATCATTCTCGTTGTTGCAGCTGTTGCGTCGTCGTTCATATTCTATCAGAGAAGAGATTAAGGAGGTGTCAACATGGATTCTAAAACAATGGTAACCAAAGAAACAAAGAACAAGATCCGCGTTGATTACGAAGGTAAGCTTTCTCTGAAGGAAAGAATGATGCAGAAGCTTAAGGCTTCTAACACCTGGATCAAGGCAGCGATCAACGTTCTCCGTTTCATCCTTATGCTTGGCGTATCCTACGTCATCATCTATCCCTTCGTTACGAAGATTGCAGGCTCGTTTATGAGCAAGGAAGACGTCGTTGACGCAACCGTAGCAATTATTCCTAAGCATTTCACCTTTGATATCTATAAGTATATGGTAACAGAGAACAACTATCTCGAGGCGCTCCTTAACACCGCGCTCCTCTCCTTGTTCTGTGCTATCATTCAGACCCTCATCGCCTGCCTCATCGGTTACGGACTTGCTAAGTTCAAGTTCAAGGGTAACAAGCTCCTTATGGGCGCCGTTGTCCTTACGATGGTAATTCCTCACAGAACGATGAGAATGTCCCTTATCCAGCACTTCACCGACTTTGACTTCCTTAAGGTCAACGCTTGGGGATACCGCGGAATTATAGATATTATCCTTGATGGCGCCCAGCTCGACTTGGCTAACACCTTCTGGCCGCTTATCATCCTTTCCATCTTCGGCCTCGCATTTAAGAACGGACTTTACATTTACCTTATGCGTCAGTTCTTCAAGGGCGTTCCCGATGAGCTTGAGGAGTCCGCGTACGTTGACGGTTCCGGCACGTTCAGAACCTTCTTCTCCATCATCATTCCTCTTTCCGTACCTATGATGATCACGATCTTCCTCTTCTCCTTCTCCTGGCAGTGGACTGATAACTTCTATACAAAGATCTTCTTCATGATCGACCTTGATAAGATGTATCTTATGCCCGACCTGCTCAGCAAGATCCCGCCCTCACTTACCTATGAGAACTTCGCAGGTAAGACCCTCTATGAGAACGTTGTTCGTAATACCGCGGCAATAATGATCATATTCCCGCTCGTAATTATGTACCTGTTCTGTCAGAAGTACCTCGTACAGGGTATTGAGCGTTCCGGTCTTGTAGGATAAAAAGCTTAATACTTTTTCAGTCGGAGCACCTCGGTGCTCCGACTTTTTGTATTGACAAAAAATAAGTAAAGTGGTATAATTCTTATGTAATAAAAATGAAAGGATGTTTTTAAAATGAACGCTTTTAAAATGCTTCTCACCGCTGAAGCAGGCACAGGCGAGGTTGAGACCGTAGTTCCCGACGTAACCATCGATTGGTCGGCACTTCTGAACACCGTTGTAAACTGGGTGCTCAGCACAGGCATCAAGATCGTCATCGCCCTTATCGTTATGTTCATCTCCTTCAAGATCATCAACGCGATCTCGAGAAGAATACAGCGCAGCGGCGAGCTTCCCAACCGTGACAAAACCATAATGAAAACACTTGCTTATCTTATAAGGATAGGCGCAAAGTGTGTTGTTACAGTATGCCTTATCGGCTACCTCGGCATCGATACCAGCGCTATCACCGCTCTTATTGCATCCCTCGGCGTATGCTTAGGTCTTGCTGTTAACGGTGCAGTGTCCAATATCGCAGGCGGCCTTCTCATCATCGTTACCAGACCCTTCAAGGTCGATGACTACATTGAGGCACAGGGCTACGGCGGAACTGTACAGGATATCCGCCTCACCAACACCAGGATATTCACCCCCGACAACAAGGTCGTTTATATCCCCAACGGCGCACTTGCTAACGGCAATATCGTAAACTATTCCGAGAACGATCTTCGCCGTGTTGACTTCACCTTCTCGATCAGCTACAGCAACGACTTCGAAAAGGCAAAGGCAATTATCACCAAGATCTTCGAGGAGCACGAGCTCACCATTAAGGAAAAGGGCACTACCGTTCGCGTATCTGCTCACAACTCCAGCTCCATTGACATCGCTGCAAGAGTCTGGGCAAGCAAGGCCGACTATTGGACCGTTTACTTCGACGTTCTTGAAAAGGTAAAGGCCGAGTTCGATAATAACGGCATCGAGATCCCCTTCAATCAGCTCGACGTACACGTCAAAAACGACTAAAACCCAGAAAATACAAGAAAAAGCTCCATCACGGAGCTTTTTCTTTTGTTTTTTTATATTATCTTCTCTTAAGGTGCTTTCTCATATCTACCGCACACGCAAGCAGGATTATTAGACCCTTGATGATATAAAGCATATTCTGATCGACCGACAAAAAGTTAAGGCCAACGAAAATGATCTGCAAAAGAAGCACTCCAATAACCACACCGCCGATCCTGCCCGTACCGCCAACGAATGACACACCACCGATAACGCACGCCGCAATAGCATCGCTTTCATAGTTAAGTCCGGTGTACGATGCGATAGAGCCTATCCTCGCACCCTCGATAAATCCGGTTATAGCGTACATAACTCCCGCCAGCATAAATACACCGACTACCGTGCGGAATACGTTAACGCCCGACACCCTCGCCGCATCCTCGTTCGACCCGACCGCAAACATATTCTTTCCAAACGCCGTTTTGTTCCATATCACCCACGTAAGAAGTGTAATGATAGCCGAATAAAGCACGTACCTCGGCACGGGTATTCCCGCCACTCTGAATAGCGCACCGCTGATGAAGCCGACGTACGACCCGTCAAGCCCCGACAGGGTCTGACCGACGTTGTTTCC
>JAZRAF010000052.1:0-2433 GCA_045634425.1 Eubacteriales bacterium
GACATTTGCGTGCGCGGCGGATTTCATTGCAATCCTATGGCACACGCCACACTTGGAAGCGATCGCGGCGGCAGCGTCCGTGCTTCCTTCTCCCCTTTCAACACCGCGGATGACGTGCTCGCTCTTGCTGACGCAGTGCGCGACATCTCGCGGGGAAAATATAGATAATATCGCGCGAAAAAAGCCTACCCGAATTTCGGGTAGGCTTGATTTGTAATTAAATTAATTACTCAGCGTCCTTAGCCTTCTTGGAAGACTTCTTTGCTGCCTCAGCTGCTGCAGCTGCCTCTGCTTCAGCCTTGGTGGTTACGAGAGTGATGAGAGCCATCTCTGCTGCGTCGCCACGACGGGGGCCGATCTTGTAAATGCAGGTGTAACCGCCGTTTACATCCTCATAGCGAGGTGCGATCTCGTCGAACAGCTTCTTAACTACCTCATCAGAAGTGATGAAAGCGTAAGCGGCACGACGGCTTGCAAGTGTATTCTGCTTACCGAGAGTGATCATCTTCTCAGCAAGTGCACGGACTTCCTTAGCACGGGTCACAGTGGTCTCAACCTTGCCGTACTGAAGCAGGTAGGTAACAAGACCGCGAAGCATAGCTTTTCTGTGAGCGGTAGGTCTGCCGAGTTTTCTGGTTCCGGGCATCTTAATGCTCCTCCTTAATAAATCTGTGTTGTGAATGAAATCGTCCTGCTCTTATTCCTCGTCGTTACGAAGTGTAAGACCGAGGCTTTCGAGCTTAAGGATGACTTCTTCGAGCGATTTCTTACCGAGATTACGAACCTTGATCATTTCGTCCTCGGAGCGGCTGACCAAATCTTCTACCGTGTCAATGCCTGCGCGCTTCAAACAGTTGAAGCTACGTACAGACAGGTCAAGTTCCTCAATGGTCATCTCAAGAACCTTTTCTTTTTCCTTTTCGGGTCTCTCAATCATGATCTCCGCGTTCTTTGCTTCATCCGACAAATCCACAAACAAGTTGAGATGCTCGTTGAGAATCTTGGCACCGAGCGAAATCGCTTCTTTTGCTGTGATGGTTCCGTTGGTCAGAACCTCGAGCGTGAGTTTATCATAATCGGTCATATTACTTCCGACACGAGTGTTCTCAACAGTGTAGCTGACGTTGTAAACGGGTGTGTAGATCGAGTCTGTATAGATCAGACCGATAGGTGCGCTTACTGCAGTACCGAAGCTGTCAGCGTGGATCAGCTTGTTCTTGTCCTGCGATACATAACCGCGACCGTTTTCAAAGGTCAGTTCAATATAAAGGTGTGCACCCTCTGCAAGAGTTGCAAGGTGGTGATCCGAGTTGAGAATTACGATATCGGAGTCCTGCTTGATGTGTCCTGCGGTTACGTTGTCGGGGCCAACCGCATCAAGGATGACAGTCTTGGGCGCCTGAGTATAGAGCTTTGCAACAATGCCCTTGATATTCAGAACGATCTCTGTCAGATCCTCTGCCACACCGGGAAGCGAGGTGAATTCGTGTAATGCACCGTCTACCTTGATAGATGTAACGGCTACACCGGGAAGCGAGCTCATAAGAACTCTGCGAAGCGAGTTTCCGAGTGTGGTTCCGTATCCGCGCTCAAGAGGCTCAACGATAAATTTACCGCTTCTGCCGTCTTCGCTTTCATCTACCGTTACGATATTTGGCTTTTGAATCTCTATCATTCCAGATTATACCCTCCAATAATTTTTTGTCTGCGATAATAGTTTATGCGCATAAGTTTATGCTCCCACGTATTACGCACACCCCCAAAGCCGGAGTGCAGCCTGTGGGAGAATGTGCGGTATTACTTGGAATAGAGCTCGACGATGAGCTGCTCGTTGAAGTCGAAGCCAACGTCTTCTCTGGTGGGAAGAGCGATAACCTTTGCAGATGCCTTTGCAGCGTCTACTTCAAGCCACTTGGGAGCGTTCTTGCTGCCCATAGCCTCTACGAGAGCCTTGATGGAATCCTTCTCAAGTGCGTTCTCTGCAACAGAGATAACGTCACCAACTCTGATGGAGTAGGAAGGAATGTTGACCTTCTTGCCGTTTACACGGATGTGGTCGTGAAGTGTGAGCTGACGGGACTGAGTTCTGGACTCACCGAAGCCCATACGGAATACTGCGTTATCGAGACGTCTCTCAAGAAGGATGAGAAGATTCTCACCGGTCATACCGGGCATACGGTCAGCCTTCTCGTAGTAGTTAACGAACTGACGCTCGAGAACGCCGTAAACGCGTCTTACCTTCTCCTTCTCACGGAGCTGTCTTCCGTACTCCTGCAGTTTCTTCTTAGCAGCGCCGTGCTGACCGGGAGCTGCGGGACCTGCATTACGGTTACGGGAATTGGGATCGATACGGTCAAAGGGGCACTTGCCGGAAGTGCAACGCTCGCCCTTGAGGAAGAGCTTAACGCCCTCTCTGCGGCAAAGCTTGCATAC
>JAZRAF010000053.1:0-4440 GCA_045634425.1 Eubacteriales bacterium
TATAATTTTCAATATAACATTGTTGAGTGTATTATAACAAAAACATCTGTGTTTTGCAATACTTTTTTATAATATTTTTTTAAAAATATCCGTAATTAAACGGATTTAGACTAAATTATCCGTAATTTTCTCGCAAGAAAACGCAAAAAAGCTCGCAAATGCTCTTAAAATCTCTCAAAATCTCACGAAATCTCCGTTTTTGTGCTTTTTCGGTTGCCAAGTATTTCCCTGCATAAAATTGCGAAAAAAAGTGCAAAAATCCAATACCCCTCGCCCACCTTCATCATAAACACCAACGAGAGCAGTGCCACCGCCGCCGAAATGCCGACGGTCAAGCCCCTCGCCACCGCATCAAGCGTCCCTGCCGACACCCTTGATGCAAGCAGTCCCCTCAGTATCCTCTGACCGTCAAATCCACGTATCGGAATAAGGTTTGACACCGCCGTAAGCAGGCTTAGCGCCGCAAGCGTAAACAGGTAATTATTTACACGGGTCAGGGGTAAAAGGGCAAAAAACGTCAAAATGTTGGCTAAAGGCCCACCAAAGGCCACGATCACCTCCTCGCGGTAAGAAAGCAGACGGGCAGGGCGTATCCTGAGCCCCGTTAGCACCGCCCGCGGCATCGACATATCCCCGATACCGATAACCACCGCTGCAAAAATGTGCCCAAGCTCGTGCACCGCCGCCACAAGCAGCGTCAGCACCGTCACCCACGCCGCATCAAACGCAAGCATAAGAGAAAGCAAAAACAAAAAGGGAAGCACCCGCCCCGAAAGCGCACGCAAGATCCGCATTTCCAAATCCTCCGAAAATCGTCCTGTAATTTTATATTTACATATTTATCGCCTTGACAAATTATTATAGTTATGCTAAAATTCAAGGTGTTACAAGCTTCTTATACCTACACCTACGATGCGTGGGGCAAGGTATATATTAGCTATAGCAACGGCGGCGCATCTAAATCGAAGTCATAAGTTTGAGATGCCGAAGCAAAGGAGAAACTATGAAGAAATGCAATGTTGTTGATGACGTATCAATCAAAATGATGTCAACAGATTTTAACCACAAGCCGGATTACGATGATAAAACCTTGCTTGAGCTAATCAAGTCTATTTCTGACATAAATATGAAAGGGCGCGACGGCAGAACATTGTTAATCCATTCGGCATTATATAATCGTATTGAGATTGCAAAATGGTTGCTCAAGAAACGCGCTTTGATAAACGAGAAGGATATGCAAGGGCTATCCGCGCTACATTGCGCCGTAATGTCAAACAATTTAAAAATAACGGAATTTTTGTTAAGACAGGGAGCGGATATAAACGCCAAAGATAATTGGGGAAACACTCCATTGATGCGAGCCGGGCTAAACGTTGATATGGTAAAGTTGCTTGTTGGCTGCGGTGCTGATTGTACCGTGAAATTCAATAATGGAGCAACTCTCGAAAAAATCTATGAGGCTTATCCAGATATATTGTCCGTATTCAAAAAGTGAGAAGGAGGTATAACTGTGGATTTTTATTTATCAAAAGAACAAATTAAGCAATTATACACAGGGGTTGGACCGCAGGGGTGCTTTGCGACAAATAGAATAACAGTTGATGGAAAAAAGATTGGGTATATGTATAGGGAAACGCCTGATGCTGCCTCCGATTTTCCTGATAGTGGGTGGCGTTTTTTCGCCGGAGATGAAACCGAGGAATACACGGATAATCCGGACAACATCAATATTTTTTCATTAAATACGATTTGCAATTATGATGTCGAAATCATACCTTATTTGAACGCTCCATATGGCTCTGCTTTTATTAGGGATGTGAACGGTTTCGTCAAGGATTAATCTCATTGTACTGTAAACGCAAAAGAGCCCGGCATCGCCGGGCTCTTATTTTCTTTCTCCCCACGCGCGTGGTATTGACAATGCAAAAACTATCGGGCGGCGGTTGTGTTTTTGCGCATATTTTACATATTTATCGCCTTGACAAATTATTATAATTATGCTAAAATTTAAGGTGAGAAATTTTTTGGAGGACGCAATGGCAACGAATACCGTCAAGAAAGCATATGGCGATCAAAGCATAAAAAGCCTTAAGGGTGCGGACCGAGTCCGTAAACGCCCGGCCGTTATCTTCGGCTCTGACGACCTTATAGGCTGCCAGCATTCGTTTATAGAAATACTCGCAAACTCGGTTGACGAGGCGCGCGAGGGCTACGGTGAAAAGATAATAGTCAAAAAGTATCTTGACTTGTCCATCGAGGTCGAGGACTTCGGCCGCGGCGTACCGCTTGGATATAACGAAAAGGAAAAGCGCTGGAACTGGGAGCTCGTTTTCTGCGAGCTTTACGCCGGCGGTAAATACGATAACAACGACGGCAACGCCGCATACGAGTTTTCCCTCGGTCTTAACGGCCTTGGCGCGACCGCAACCCAGTACTCCTCTGAGTATATGGAGGTTCAGTCCTACAACGGCAAGACCCTCTCCGAGATGAGCTTTAAAACGGGTAACCCCAAGGGCGAATTGCGCGTTACCGACCTTGAGCCCAAGGCACCTAAAAAGAAGGGTACCATCATCCGTTGGCGCCCCGACCTTAAGGTCTTTAAGGAGATCGATATTCCCGTTGAATTCCTTGAGGCAACGATGCGCCGTCAGGCGTTCATCAACGCCGGTATCAAGTTTATCCTTGAGGTCGAGAAAACCAAGGGCAGATTTGAAAAAAACGAATTTTACTATGAAAAAGGCGTGGCAGATTATATCTCGGAGATAACCGACGGTATCACTATGACACCCCCTCAGCTCTGGAAAATAGAGACCAAGGGCCGTGACAGAGAGGACCTGCCCGACTATAAATTCAAGGCCGAGGTCACCTTCTGCTTTGCCAAGGTCGGCAAGGCTGAGTACTACCACAACTCGTCCTACCTCGAGTACGGCGGTGCACCCGACAAGGCGGTAAAGGCTGCCTTCACCTACGCCATCGACAAGTACATCAAGGCGCAGAATAAATATAACAAAAACGAGTCAAGGATAGCCTTCCAGGACATTGAGGACAACCTCGCCGTTATAGTCAACTCCGCCTCTACGCAGACCTCGTACGAGAACCAGACGAAAAAGGCGATCACCAACATCTTTATCCAGAAATCTCTTACCGAGTTTATCAAGACCAAGCTTGAGATATACCTCACCGAGAATCAGTCGGCGGCAACCGCAATAATGAATCAGGTGCTTATCAACAAGCGTGCCCGCGAGTCGGCAGAGAAGACTAAGGTCGATATCAAAAAGAAGCTCGCCGGCAATATGGACGTCTCGAACAGAGTAGAGAAGTTCGTGCCCTGCCGCTCTAAGGACCCCGAACTTCGCGAGGTCTATATAGTTGAGGGTGATTCGGCTATGTCAAGCTGTAAGCTCGGCCGTAACGCTGACTTCCAGGCAATCATCCCCGTAAGAGGTAAGACCATCAACTGTATGAAGAGCTCGATCGACAAGATCTTCGCCAGCGATATCATCGTTGACCTTCTTAAGGTCATCGGCTGCGGCGTTGAGGTCAAGTCGGGTAAGAAGAACGACCTCAGTATGTTTGATTATAAGAACCTCAAATGGAGCAAGATAATCATCTGTACCGATGCAGACGAGGACGGCTTCCAGATCCGCACGCTTCTTCTTACGATGTTCTACCGTCTGCTTCCCACCCTTATCGAAAAGGGTAAGATCTATATTGCGGAATCCCCCCTCTTTGAGATCACCTCGGGCGGCGAGACCTACTTCGCCTATGACGAGAGGGAAAAGACCGAGATACTCGCAAAGCTCGGCAACAAGAGATACACCCTCCAGCGCTCAAAGGGACTTGGTGAGAACGAGCCGGATATGATGTGGCGCACCACGATGTGCCCCCAGACCCGCCGCCTTATCGCCGTCACCCCTGCCGATGCCGAGGCGACCGCAAAAATGTTTGACGTCCTCCTTGGTGACGCGCTTCAGGAAAGAAAGAAGTTCATCACCGAAAACGGACACCGCTACATCAAGGACGCCGACATTTAATAAGAGATATTTAATGAAAGGTTATATACAAAATGGCAACACTTAACAGATCCACCAAATTCGAGGGCGTAAAGGGCCCCCTTCTCACCATCGTTATGGACGGTGTAGGCATCGCACCCGACAACGGCGCAAACGCCGTTGCAACCGCACTCACCCCCAACCTTGACCGTATTATGAAGAACTATCCCACCCTCGCCATCAAGGCGCATGGTACCGCAGTCGGACTCCCCTCCGACGACGATATGGGTAACTCCGAGGTAGGCCACAACGCGCTTGGCTCCGGCCAGGTATTCGCACAGGGCGGAAAGCTCGTTTCCCAGTCTATCGAAAGTGGCAAGATCTTGGAGTCCGCAACCTGGCTTGAGCTTGTCGGGGGAGGAAAGGGAAACGAGTCCACTGTTCATTT
>JAZRAF010000054.1:0-1990 GCA_045634425.1 Eubacteriales bacterium
CCGCCGCTATGGCGATGGAGTATATGCGCACGGGCGATATAAAGGAGGCGGCACGCTACGGTGCAGCTGCGGCGGCAGTGGCAATTTCCCGCCCCGGAGCAACCAGCTCCATTCCCACCGCTGACGAAGTCAGAAGATTTATCGCTCTTAAGGGATTCTGATAATTTTGGAGTAAAACGATGAACGCACAGGAGCTTAAAAACCATATAAACGGCGGCGCACTCAGCGCATTTTCGGCTATCTATGCCGATATCGAGGCACAAAAGCAGAGATATATCGCCGCTATCGACAAGTTCGTTGAGCTTTACGGTGCCGAGAGGGAGATATCCGTCCTCTCCGTCCCCGGCAGAAGCGAGCTTCTCGGCAACCACACCGACCACAACGCGGGCAAGGTGCTTGCGGGCGCTATCGACCGTGACGTTGTCGCAGTGGTTTCCCCTAACGAAGGCAAGGTCAACGTCCTCTCCGAGGGCTACCCCAAGGAAACCGTGGATCTCGCCCTTGCAAACGACCCCAAAGCGTTTGCAGACTTCACCTCAGCCGCACTTATCGCCGGCGTTGCCGACGGTCTTGTGAAAAACGGATATAAGGTCGGCGGCTTCGACGCTTATATCACCTCCGACGTCCTGAAGGGAAGCGGTATATCCTCCTCCGCGGCGTACGAGGTAATGATCGGCAACATATTCAACCACCTTTACAACGGCGGTAAAATAGAAAACACCGAGATCGCAAAGATCTCTCAGTATGCCGAGAACGTGTTCTTCGGCAAGCCCTCGGGTCTTATGGATCAGATGGCGTGCGCGGTTGGCGGCTTCGTTTATATCGATTTCGAGAATGCAAGCGCCCCCGTGATCGAGCCTATATCCTTCTCCCTTGCCGATAACGGCTACGAGCTTTGCATCGTAAACACAGGCGGCAACCACGCCGACCTCAACGACGACTACGCATCCGTGCCCGCCGAGATGAAGGGCGTTGCAGCCCTCCTTGGTCAGGAAAAGCTTCGCGGACTTACCGAGGCTGATATTATCGGCGCGGCGGCTAAGATAAGAGCCACCCTCGGTGACCGTGCGTTTATGCGTGCGCTCCACTTCATCAGAGAGAATGATAGGGTAGAGTGCGGCAAGGATGCGCTTCTCCGCGGCGATATGGCAGAGTTTTTCTCCACCGTTACCGCCTCGGGCACTTCCTCGTTTAAGTATCTTCAGAACGTTTATACCGTTAAAAACGTAGGCGAGCAGGGTCTTTCCCTCGCTCTTGCCCTGACTGACGGTATGCCCGCAGGTGCGGTCGGTGCATCCCGTGTGCACGGCGGCGGCTTTGCAGGCACTATTCAGGCATACGTAAAGCGCGAGTACACAGACGCGTACATCCGTCTTATGGACTCGGTATTCGGCGAGGGCGCAGTTATGCGACTTAACGTCCGTCCCCTCGGCGCAATCAAAGTATTTTAATTTCAAGGAGTATATAAAATGGCAAAAAAGGCAGCAGCACTCTCTACCGTTGAGAAGGTAGAGAAAAGTGAAAAGAAGGCCGCGGTTGAAACCGTAATGGCCAGAATTGAAAGAGAATGCGGCAAGGGCTCTATTATGCGCCTTGGCGAAAATTCCAATATGAACGTTTCCGCAGTTTCCACGGGCTCGCTCTCTCTTGACTTTGCGCTCGGTATCGGCGGTATTCCCCGCGGCAGAATCACCGAGATCTACGGTCCTGAGTCCTCGGGTAAGACCACCATCGCCCTCCACGTTATCGCAGAGGTGCAGAAGCAGGGTGGCGAGGCTGCGTTTATAGATGCAGAGCACGCACTTGACCCCGTATATGCAAAGAAGCTCGGCGTTGATATCAACAACCTCCTCGTTTCTCAGCCCGACTGCGGTGAGCAGGCGCTCGAGATCGCCGAGACCCTCGTAAACTCCGGCGCTATCGACATCATCGTTATCGACTCCGTTGCGGCACTCGTACCGAGACAGGAAATAGAGGGCGATATGGGCGC
>JAZRAF010000055.1:0-29010 GCA_045634425.1 Eubacteriales bacterium
TATGTATCCCGAGGCGAGATACTCGCCCTGCGGAACTACGTCCTTTTTGCCTGACTCGCTTGGAATGATCGTTAAGATGAACAAGGTGCCCGTTGTGGCAATCGTTCACCGCGGAAATTACCTGCACGCACCGTTCTGGAACTTCAGACAGAAGAGAAAGGTGCCGCTGCACACCACGATGACCCTCGTTTTGACTAAAGAGGACGTCGAGAAGCTTTCCGTTGACGAGATCAATGCAAAGATCAGGGAAGCGCTTCAGTACGACGATTACAAATATCAGCTTGAGAATGACATAAAGATCACCGAGCCCTTCCGCGCAGAGGGAATGCACAAGATACTTTATCAGTGCCCCCACTGTATGGCTGAGTCGAAGATGGCATCAAAGGGTGCGACCCTTTATTGCACCGAGTGCGGAAAGAGCTGGACTCTCAACGAAAACGGCACGCTCAGCGCAGAGGACGGTGAGACCGAGTTTACGCACGTGCCCGATTGGTTTGAGTGGGAAAGAGAGCAGGTGCGCCGCCAGATAGAAGAGGGAACTTACTCCTTTGAGGACGAGGTGGCCGTGCACTCGATGCCCAGATGCTACAAGTTTGAGCCCCTTGGCAAGGCGACCTTGACACACGATATGGAGAACGGCTTTGTTCTTTCGGGTCACTACAACGGTCAGGATTACAAGATACAGCGCCTGCCCCTTCAGACGAACAGCCTGCACGTAGAGTATGACTTCCCGCATATCAAGCCGTTTGACTGCGTTGATATCTCAACCGAGAACGACTCCTTCTATTGCTTCCCGACAAAGGAAAACGTCGTAACGAAGCTTTCCTTGGCAACTGAGGAGATTTTCAAGATCAAGTACGCAACTGTTAGACGCAACAGAAGATAAAAGAAAAACCGTGGCTCTGCCACGGTTTTTCTTATTAAAACTTGCATTCTTTCTCGAATTGCCTAAGCGCTTCAACGTATCCCGTCTGATCGATCGGGAACGCAAGGCCATGCCCCGCGCCGGGGATAGTAACGAACTTCTTTTGCGTTACGCAAGCCTCATAAAGGCGCCTTGACATATCGCAGGGGACGAAATCATCCGCATCACCGTGGATAAAAATCACGGGGATCTTGGCGTTTTTCATAGCCTCCATCGGGCTTGTTTCGTTAAGATCGAAGCGACCGAAAATTCGTGCCGCGAGGGTGATAAAGGGATATATAAGCTTCGGTGGAAGCTTCATTTCGGCTACGATTTTCTTAATTATTTCCTCTGCCGAGGTATAACCGCAGTCGGCAAGTGCACATACTACGTTTGAGGGCAGGTCCTCAGCGGCGGCGAGCATTACGGTGGCCGCACCCATTGAAACGCCGGTTATTATGATCTTAACGTCATTGCCGAAGTGAGATACCGCAAAATTGATCCAGGAAAGGCAATCGCGGCGCTCGTTGATACCGAACGTTATTACGTGTCCCTCGCTTTCGCCTGCGGCTCTGTGGTCAACTATCAACGCACTTCTGCCAAGGGCAAAACAACGCGCAACGCCGCCGCAAAGATCACGCTCGGAATTGCCGCGGTAGCCGTGAAAGAGGATCTCGAGGGGTGCGCCGGGCGCATACTCGAAATATTTGCCCGAAAGGGTCAGGCCGTCAAAGGACTTGATATAAAAGCGCTCATAATTTGCCGCGCGAATTTCCTTTGTCCACTCGGTTATCTGCTCGCGGTGTACCTCGTATATATCGCCCTCGGGTATAGGATACTCATCGGGGCCGGGAAGCGTGCGCTTCGGGGAGTAAAACACCTTGAAAAAGCAATATAGGCTCACCAAAAACGCCAGCGTTACAAGCGTACCGAGGGCGCCAAGGATTATCCAAAGAATCATTTATTACACCTTGCTTTCGATATAAATTCTATCACTATCATTTTATCACAAAAGGAAAAGCGTGTCAATACAAAAGAGGGGAGATATATATGAAAAAGGTAGAAAAAAAGAAATGCTGCGGCGCTGATATGAGCACGCGCAACAACGAGATCAACACCGATCCGCAGGGCTCTTGGACGGGCGCGCCCGACGACCCGTATGACAAGCCTATACAGGATGCAGACGACCTTTGATATATTAAAAGCGGCACCGCTTATGCGATGCCGCTTTATCTTTACTTTTTCTTCTTATGTCTTTTCTTTCCGAAAATGTAGCTGCGGAACAGTATGATGTTCAGAGCAAGGAAGAAAACGACGAAGATTATCATTGTGAGCAGGGGCTTTCTGGGTGCGAGAGTTGCAAGCACCATCATAGGGAAGCCGAATGCGATAGCGGGCAGAGTCTGATAAACGAGGTTATCTGCCGCGGGAGTGTCGAAGTTGGGGTCGATCTCACGGAGAAGAACTATACCCGTGCTGGCGGTACCGGTAAGCATACCGTACATAGCAAGGAACTGCTCGTCCTTATATCTTGAGAAAAGATATCTTGCAACAATACGGTTGTAAATATAGGTAACAAGTGCGCCAACAAGACCGAGAATAAGCAAAATTCCGAGGTATTGGCCTATTATATCAAGGCTGATAGCTGCCATTCCGGCAATTATCATAATATCAAAGAAAAAGTTGCTGATTCTGGTGAGAAGGAAGTTGTTTGTATATTCCTTCTTCATTATATTCTTCTTGTGAAGGAATCTGAAGAGGTGCTTAACAAGAGTTGCGGAAATAACGCCAAGCAGGAAGTTAAAGCCGTAGATGACCGAGGTCATAGACGGAATAAGCTTCGAGAGAAGGAACATAAGGACGTATGTAACGAGATATGCAACCGCTACGAGTGCAACCTGGATAGTGAGCTTATCAACGCTTTCCTGCATCGGGATCTCGTCATCAGTCTGTATATCCTCGGAGTTAAAGTGCTCAGCTGCAGCCGCACCGATAATAAGCTTACCGCTTCTGCGACGGATATTCATATGTATAACGCCGCCGATAGCCGCGCTGACAAATCCGAGTGCCGCGATCGCAAGTCCGAACGTAGTACCGCCGGAAAATCCGAAGTCGGTCTGATATATATAACCGTAATTAAGCGCCTGACCCGAGCCCTGACCGTAGCCAAAGGGAAGAAGCATACCTGCCGCAGGGAAGAAGTCGGTAAGGAAGAACGCCGCAATTAAAATGGTGATTCCAAAGCCGAAGATAGCCTGAAGAAGATATGTAGCAACGGTGGTCACACCGGAATTGAAGATCTCGGTAGCACGTCTTTTGCTCATCTTGATCTTCATAGTCTTAAGCGAGGATGCAATAAAGCCAAGCGCAAGACAGTGATAGGTAAGTACCTCGAGAACGGCGCTACCTTTCTCGGCAAATATCGCTTGCTCAAAGAATCCCTCTCCGGTTATCAGCTTAAAGATAAGCGCAACAATCATAATAAGTGCTCCGCCGATAACAGAGGTGGGGATAAGGGTTTTACCAAGGAAGGGTATGGTTTTTCTTAAAATGTTTGCAATAAGGAGTGCTGCAAACAGTATTCCGAGCACAAGATAGGTGCTCCACGCACTATAATCCGAGAAATTCGACATTTTCTTCTCCTTTTTTTACATTGTTGTAACGGTGGAAGAGGTTAAGGTATTTAAGAGCATTAAAGCGCTTGCCGCCCTTGATCTGATATACCTTTTTGTTATAATAAAGGTTGAGCTTGTTTCTGCCAAGAACTGCAAAGGATGAGATATCGTCAAAGGGAAGCACGCTTTCGCCGATAACGACCTTATCGGTATAAAGGGCGAGGTCTGCCTTTTCTGCAAGCTCGACCTTCTTTTTATACACGATCACCTCGTGCACGCTTGCCGTGTCGCGGAAGAGGGGCTCGTCGGTATTTGCGAGAGGATCAAGCTTATTTACAAACGCACACTGCGCATCGTACCATTCGGATACGGTAGAGTAGGGGAAATCGCAATTCACGCCGCTGAGCGCCTTTGTGGGGCTGTGCTTGACCTTGCGAGAGCATCTCTTACACTCGATAACGTCAAGATTGCTCTCAAGGGTGGAAAATCCGCACCAGGGGCAATAATAAATAGCACGCTCGAGGTATTCGGCGTTTCTTTTGTGCTTGTAAGGACCGGTGATCGCATCCTCGTTGGTGTCAAGACCCTCGAGAATAGCGTTATAAAGCTCGTCGTTGGACATTGTGGCATATTCCTCAGGCTCGATGACTCTTGCCACGTATGCAAGCATTCCGCCTTTACGCACGACGTCACTCCAACGGGGGTGTGTGCCATAGCCGCCCTCAATGCGATAAAGGACGATAGGAAGCCCAAGCTTTTTAGCCAAGGGAACTATGGCGGAATTGATGTTCACAAGCTTACCTGTGTATGTACGGTTGCCCTCGGGTGCGATGGCAATGCTGCCGCCTTCCTTGGCAACCTGAATGCAGTTCATAACGGCGCGGACGTCGGTAGTCTGCTTTTTGATCGGGATAGGCGCTACGAGATAGCGCAAGAGGGAAGAGACCCAGCCCTTTGAGAATATGTCTTCAGATGCGAGGTAATACACAACGCGCTTGAAGCCCATTCCAACGAAGAACTGATCAAAGGGGGTCTGATGATTATATAATATAAGGTACTGTCTGTCGCGCCCCTCCTTCATTCGCTTTATCCTAAGTCCGTAGCGAATGTAAGAGATAGGGCCAAGAATCGCATACGCAATACTCCGCACGACCTTGTGACGGAAACGTACCCACTTTTTCTTGTTTTTTGAGGACATTTGTATCTCCATATACGGCTAATTATTAAAAATTATTAACTACTATTATCTAATATAACATAATTCCTTTAAAATGTCAAACAAAATTCGATATTTTGTTATAAAAAATTCATTTTTTCTTGAAAGTGCGACTTTTCTATGCTATAATTTGTAAGGCTATTAAGATATATGAGGTACAACACAGAATGAATAACAACAGGTTGGTCAGACTTGCCTGCTATACGACGGGTGTCACGATGTCGGTGGTGGGAAACTTGTCGCCGCTTTTATTTATAACCTTCAGAACGCAGTACGGTATATCATACTCACTGCTTGGACTGTTGGTCCTTATCAACTTCGTCACACAGCTGACGGTCGACCTTATCTTCTCATTTTTCTCCCACAAATTCAATATCCCTCTCTCGGTTAAGATAACTCCGCTTATCTCGATCATAGGTCTTGCGACCTTTGCGGTATCGCCGTGGATGTTTCCGAATGCGCCGTACGTCGGCCTCGTTATCGGAACTGTCATCTTCTCGGCATCGAGCGGCTTTGCCGAGGTGCTTATAAGCCCCGTTATTGCGGCACTCCCGAGCGACAACCCCGAGCGCGATATGAGCAAGCTTCACTCGGCGTATGCGTGGGGCGTTGTAGGCGTTGTGCTTTACAGCACGCTCTTTACGTTTATATTCGGCCGCGAGAGCTGGCAGTATCTTACGTTCTCGCTTCTTCTCGTTCCGTTTACCGCATTCGTCCTTATGCTCAAATCCCGTCTTCCCAAGCTTGAGACCCCCGAAAGAATCTCGGGCACGCTTGAGTTTATGAGAAGAAAGGAGCTTTGGATATGCGTGCTGGCGATATTCCTTGGCGGCGCGAGCGAGTGCACGATGGCACAGTGGTGCTCAAGCTATCTTGAGGAGTCGTTTGGCATCGATAAGGTGCTTGGTGACGTATTTGGCACGGCGTTGTTCGCACTTACCCTTGCTATCGGCCGTACGGCGTATGCAAAGAAGGGAAGAAACATCGAAAACGTGCTTCTTATCGGCGGTATCGGTGCAACTGCGTGCTATCTTATAGCCTCCCTTTCTCCCATTCCGATCATCGGTCTTGTCGCCTGCGGACTTACGGGTCTTTGCGTATCTATGCTTTGGCCCGGTAGCCTTATTGCAGTGTCTGACAGAATCCCCAATTGCGGCGTGTTCGTATATGCGCTTATGGCAGCGGGCGGTGACCTCGGTGCATCGGTTGCGCCCCAGCTTGTCGGTATCGTTACCGATGCGGTAAGCGCAAGCCCCCTTGGTATCAATATGGCAGAAAGCCTTAACCTGTCGGGCGAGCAGCTTGCGATAAAGTGCGGTCTGCTTATCGGTATGCTTTTTGCCGCTTGCGGTATAGTCGTGTATCTGATTTTGTGGAAGGATGCACAGAAGCGCCGCAAGGGCACATTAGAAATCAAATAAATTAAGCCGGAGTCATAATCGACTCCGGCATTTTTCATATAGTAGCTGCTGCGATAAGCGCAATGAATATAAAGAAAATATCGTATAATGCAAGAACTACGCCACTTGCCGCATCATATACCGAGGCTATTCCAAGGATGAGCGTGGCGATGGGGCGAGGTGTTTTTTTCTTAAAGCAAATGATCGACTTTACACCAAGCACGATAGCAATAATGGCGGTAACGACACCACCTACGGTAGCGAAAAAGCCGAACAGTAGCGTGGGAACACCGAGCTCCTCAACTTCGTTTCCAAAGCCAGCAATCGAAAATACGACCGCATACATCGCTATTATACCAATGAATATCGAGACCGTCGAAAGTATCATTGCGGCTATCGCACGACTAAGGCCGTACTTGCGGTTTTCGGGGTTGGGGATATCCTCAACCGTCAGGTCAGGTGCGGAATAATAAGCATATCCTGCATCCTGCTGAAAATTATTTTCCTGATTTGTAAACTGCGATTCCATTTATGCAATAGCTCCTACTAAAATTAAGCAGATAAAGCAGAAAAACAATGCTATTGCCGCAAGGGAAAGACCGGTGATACCGAGCACAAGAGTAGCGATAGGACGGGGAAGCCCCTGCTTAGGTGCATTTGTGAAGGTCTTTATAGACTTGATGCCCATAACAAGCGAGGGGATAGACATACCAAGTGCCATCATAAGCACGATTACGGCAGCGCCGGGCATTTCAAAAGCCGTAACCTCGATAGCCGCAATGCTAAAGCATAAACCAAAATAGGAAAGAATTGTAGAAGCAAGCGCCTTGCCAAAGCCGTTCATTCTGGGGTTACCGGTCGTAGGCTGGGGCTGATAAGGGGTGTAGGGAGTGTATGCGCTATTCTGATAAGGATTCTGCGCCGCGCCCTGCTGATAATAGGTGTTGGTATTAGAGTAATAATACTGCTGATTGTTAGGTGCAGTGTAAGTGGGCTGAGGATTTACAGGCTCCTGTGCGGGCTCCTGTACAGGCTCTGCGGTAGCGGTATCTGCTACGGGCTCCTCGGTCACGGTCTCGGGGGTTGCTTCGAGGGCGGGTGCGGGCTCCTCAGCCTTTACCTCTGCGAATGCCTCCTGCTCCTGCTTTACACACTCGTTACATACGAATGCATCGTAATCAATCTTTTTTCCACATCTGGTGCAATACATTTTAGTTCCTCACTTTCTGTATTATAAAATTACGTCTTTAAAAATTCTGATCTTTGAAATATCCGATCCGCAAACGGCAAGATGATAGGTCACACCGTCAACGTCGACGGTTTCCGAATACGTTTCATAATCCGACGTTTCTATTTCTGCCGGAATATATTTATCGGAATTAAATGTTTTGAATATGCTTTCTTTGATCGTCCAAAGCTTTATGATCTGTGTTGAGCGTTCCTTCTCATCACCGAGTGCCGTGAGTGTCTGTCGCTCCTTTTCGGTAAGCATTCTATCCTCAAAGGTTGATGAGATAAGCTCCTTTTGCACCTGTATATCAACGCCGACAGGCTTGCGCGAGATCGCCACGGCAACAAGCTCGCCACTGTGAGAAATAGAAAACTCACAGCTCGGAGAGCACCACTTGCCGCTTTCGGCCTTTGTAAATTCAAGCTTTTTGATATCGTATGCAAAGGTATTTAAAAGTGCGTGCTCAAAAAGACGCCAAGCGTAGTATTTATGCTTGCGCACCTCCTCGTTTTTTACACTGCGCACCTCTTTATCCCTCTGTTTGGGGTAAAGGGGAGCAAGCTTTTTTCCGTCGGGGATACGCGCAATATACACGTCAAGGGTAGGGAGCGTGCGAAAGCGCTCACGAAACGCCTCAGACTGTGCAGAGTACTTAACGCCATAGGCACAAAGGTATGCAAAGTGCTCGCAATTATTAAACAGGATGTTATATCCGCGCTCACCGAGGTGGCTGCGCGCTACATCAACGGTGCGCTTCGGGGAAATGCGCTTTTTTGACTCCTGCTTATCAGGCACGCCAACCTCGAGAAATCCGGCGGCGAGGAATGCGTCAATATTGCTTGTGCACACCTCAACCTCGGTATCGGGAATTGCGCGCACACCGGGTGCAAGACCAAACTGTATTACCTCGTCCTCACTGACAAAGATGCCGTAATGATAAAGATCACCAAGCCGTACGCGAATCATATCACCGAGCCGAGGCTCACAAAATTCCCACTTCATTATTTATCCTGCTTTTTTATATGCTTGTTGTAGTAGAGCATAAGCTCCTTTTCCTTTGCGTGTAAGAGCTCGCTTGCCTCGCGCATATTCTGCATCGAGGGGCGTGCGCCGTAGGTTTCGGTAAAGTTTACGGGATCGCCGATGAGAACAACGTAACGGTGATACCACTTTTCACGCTTTACTATATACACCGGCAAAAGAGGTGCATTACTCGTTGTTGCCATAAGAACGGCACCCGATTTAAAGGCGAGGATCTCACCTTGATTCTCGTTTACCTGTCCCTCGGGGAAGATAAGCACCGCCTTGTCGTTTTTAAGGCGGTCTGTGACGGTATGGAAGGTTGCCATACTGAAGTTTGATCTATCAACGGGGATACACCTCATACCGTTAAAGAAAAAGCTTTTAAGCTTTGTGCAGAAGAGCTCCTGCATAGCAAGGAAATACACGCGCCTGTACCAAAAAACGCAGTTTAAAAGCAGAGGGTCGGTAAATCCTATGTGGTTAGAGCAGATCAGCACACGCCCCTTTATATGCTTTCTTTTAATGAGCTTGCCGTCAGAGACGTGATACACCTTCTGACGAGCCCAGAGAAGGGCGGTGGGGGCACCTGTTATTTTAACGAAGTTGTAGAAAAAGTCGCCTTCGCGTTTTTTCTTATTTTCTTTTTTGTTCGAGTTCATCCTTGAGCTCCAAAATTTTATTCCTAAGCATTTCGGTCATATTCGTGATATTGTCCTTCTCGGAAAGGGTATCGTCGTAATGCTCACGAAGATACATCGGCTCACCGATAATGACGTCACCGCGCTTGAAGCTGAAATACTTAACCGCGTTATACACGGGGATTATGGGAGCGCCGCTTTCGAGTGCGAGATAGACCACGCTGGGCTTGAACTCAAGGAGTCCGCCATCGCCCGACTGATTTATCATAGCCTCGGGGTATATCTCAACGACGCCACCCTTATCAAGTATCTTTTTGCACTTGCCGATGAAGGTGAAATCGTGTGAATAGCGCTCAACCTTTATACCGCCGATAGCGCGGAGGAAAAAGGTCATAAAGAAGTTTTTCTGATACATTATCTCGCCAACTACACAGCGAAGCGAGCGAGTCCAGAAAAGGAATATCATAAGGCCGAAATCCCATACGGTACGGTGGTTTGACACCACTATCGCCTTGCCCTTTATTCTCCTTGACTGGGCCTTAGCACCTGAGTAGTGAGTCTTAAAGGGCATAGCGATAAGAACGGGAATAAAGCCTGTTATTTTAACGAACCAGTTGAATATAAAGTACAGCATTATTCAGCGTTATAAAGTGTATTTACGTTCTTCTGCATAAGCGCGAGGGTAACCACGTTTACGGGAAGAATGGGGAAGATGATCGAGAGAATAATGAATACTACGTTGTTGCCTACAAGCTTAACGCCAAGCTCCTCAGCCTTAGCGGTGAGATCCTTATGCATCTTTACGGCAACGTACGCACCTGCGAAGGGAACGAAGCAAGCAAGCGCCCACATAAGAGCATTCTTGCCCTTGCCGATGATTTCCTTGATCGACTTAAGAAGGAATGCAAGCCAGATAAAGCCGAATATGAAGCCGGAGAGGATGGAAAGACCGATCTGAACGAAGATGGTCTCGCCCTTTTCTTCGATCTCAAACTCGTCGGGCTCGGCAAGAACCGCGGTGATATCGATAGAGGGATCCTGCTCCTTAAGAGCCTTTGCAACCTCTTTGTGCGAGAAGTTCTTGGGCCATTTGGAGGAGATGATTATACCGAGAATACATACCGCACTTACGATGAAGGGGATAAGTATAAGACCGAAGTTGTAGATCTCTCCCGAGGATACGCCAAGACGCTCAGCGGTAGCTGCAAAGTCTATCTCGTTCTGACCGTCAGGAATAACCGCGCTTACAACCTTATCAAACTTCTTGCTTACGTAGAGCATCTTGATGTTCTCGTAAACGAGTGCGCCGGAAATCGCGCTGACGATAGAGGAGATGAGTGCCTGAACTGCGAAATACATTGCAGAGTGGTTTTTACCGGTAACTCTTTCCTCAACGCCGGAGATCTGCGCGGGAATGAGCAGGGGCATCATAAAGAATGCACCGATTGCCCAGCTACCGAAAATCCCGCCGACTGCGCCGATTATTATCTTGGGAAGAGCATTGTCGCCCCAGAACATAGTCGAGCCTAAAAAGAAGGAGAATATTGCAACTGCGAAGGTTGCAAGACAGGTCTGATAGGTAAAGCGGATGCCCTTCTTTGCCTTGACCTTATTGAAAAGGTAGAGCATAATGGGCACGGGAGCAAACGCACAGGTATTGACTATTGCCATCTGTCCGCTGGAAAGTCCCATTCCGCCGATGATCATTGCATTCATTCCTACAAGGAACATCTGAAGACCGAAGTAGGTACAGCCGTTAACAAGCTGCCACTTCATAAAGAGCTTGTTTGCAAAGGTAAGCTTCAAGCTTTCTCTCATACTTATCTTCTCTGCGATCATACCGTCGTTTTCGGGATAACCGTACTTTTCGCCCTCTTTTATAAGGAAAAGGGGAATAGAGATGGTAAGCATAATGGGAAGGCAGATAAATACGAACTTATCTATATTAAGCTTGAATGCCTGAAGAAGCAGGGGAACGAGTGCGTAAACAACGCAATAGGAAATGGTATCGAAGAAGGACTTGTATCCCGAAACGCGAAGTCTCTGAGGCTCGTCGGAGCAAACGGTCGAAAGCGAGCCGTAGAAGGATATAAGACACATAGTGTACGTGGAGAAGAATACCAAGGACCACGCGGTTACCCAAATGGTATTTGCTATCTGGTTGGTATCGAATACGGGAAGCCAACACATAGCATAGGCGATTATCATAGGTATCATACATACGAATATGGTAGGACGCCTTCTGCCCCATTTAGTCGACAGGGTATCGGTTATGTACGCAAAGGGGACGTCGATAAAGCCGTCAAACGCCTTAGCGATAGGGTAAAGAATACCGAAGAGCCAGGGAGCGATAAAGCAAACGCCGGGGATGATAGCCTGGAAGCTGCTTGTTTCACCGAGAGCCGTAGGGTTCAGCGCATCGGTAAAGTATGCACCCATAAGTACCATAAGGAAGTTGGGGCCAAATCCGGAAAAAGAGTACAAAAACTCTTTCCACTTTTTGTCAAGAGATTTCACTTTCATAATTTATTCATTTCCACCTTTCGTTATGAAATCACAGAAATCGCGAACTGTATAAAGCTTCTCTTCGTCGGAAGAGGGAAGCGCAATACCGTATTTGCTCTTCAGGAGATTGAGGAGCATAAAGTAATCAAGGCTTGAGCCGCCAAGATCAAGGAAGAACGACGCATTGGGTGCGATATCGTCGACCTGCTTTTCAAGCGCGGTAGCAAAGCAGGAGCGCACACCCGCCTCAAGGTCGGAGAGTATCATCGTGATATGCTCCTTTGAGTCGTCGCGGTTTATAATTCTATATTCGCCGCGTGCATATCTTGCCGCAACGCGCTTTCTGCTGATCTTAAACTCGCTGCCCTCGATAAGAGGATCGGGGGTAAGCACAAGCGTTTTGATCTCGTTTGCGAGGCCGGCATTTCCTATCGCCTCGGTAAGCGCCGCCACAAGCTCGCACACACGCTCGCTACTGAAGCACAGAGGCGCGCTCGCGAGAAGCACGGGAGATTTATTTTCGTCGGAGAAGATGCACACGGCATCGCATCCGTCTACCTTTATTTTAGCCTCGGCAAGCACGGGGTTGATATTCTCACCGCTCTTGCAGACTATAAGGTCGTCAACACGGCCCTCGATATAATATTTTCCGTCCTCGGCTCTCGCAAGGTCGCGGGTATTAAACCACTCGTCAAAATCGACTGCGGTAACCGTCGAGCCCTGTATAATGCGGGACGCCATCGCCTTGGTACGAACCATAAGCTCGCCCGAGTCGGATATTTTATACTCAACCTGCGAGAAGGGAGCACCGATCGAGCCCTTGTTGAGGATCTTTGTCTTTTCGGCCGTATCGAGTGAGGTTATGCCTATCTCGGTCATACCGTATCCGTTTGCTAGGTGGTAGCCGACACCGTTGAAGAATTCAAGGGTCTTGGGCTTTATGTGGCTGCCGCCCGAGATAAGGAACTTAACGCTTTCGCCGAACAGTCCCTCACGCACCTCCTTAAGCGCCTTGGTTGCGATAGCGCCGCCAAGCGAGCCAAGGGTTACGGGAAGCTTAAGCATACGCTTAAACTTAAGGTAGGTCTTATCACCTCTCGATTTTATCGATCTTGTCGCCTGCTTGCGTATCTTATCCCATACGAGCGGAACGGCGAAGATGTGGGTGACCTTATGCTTTTTAATTGTATTGAGCAGGGTTTGGGGATTCATATCGCGCAGGAATACGAACGTGCGCGAGAAGAAGCCAAACCAAAGATATACCGCAATAAATCCGAAAACGTGATAGAAGGGGAGTGCAACGAGGTGCTTAAGCTCGCCGTCATAATGTGAGGCAAGGCTCGGACAGTCGGCAAGTATCTCAACGCTGTTGCACAGCTGATAGTAAAAATTCTCGGCGGTATAGGCGCAAAGCTTAACCTTTTCGGTAGTGCCCGAGGACATAAACATAACTTCGTGACCCCAAGGACGGTCAAGGGGAGCTGCCTCCGCATATGGTGCAAGGTCGGAGATTACCGTCTTGCAGGAGAACCTTTTGCCGTCGGAGATGACCGCCTTTATCGAGTGGTCGGATATAATGCTCTCGATGGTGTCATCGCCAAGGCGCTGATTCATAAGAAGCGGAGAGTATCCGCACATAAGCACCGACCAGAATATCTCGATCCACCTCATTGAGTTGGCCATATAAATTCCGACAAGAGAGCCCACGGGAACGTCGGAAAGCTCGTCCTTAAGTGCGGGCGCAAGCTTCAGTATATTGTCGGAAAATTCACCGTAGGAGACCTTCTTGACTCGATATCCGTCGGATATCTCAGCCATAGTGTTATCCCGCTCGGAGAACATATACTCATAGAGGGTAGCAAAGGTTTTTTCGCACTTTGCATACTCGCCAAGCTTCCAGGCTACGTATTCACTTAAATTACGATGACCAAGTATATTTGTCAGCTGCATCTATCGCAATCCTTCTCTTAAATAATTATAAATATATAGACATTATATCACCCGATTTTTCAAATTACAAGAGGGTGTTTACGATTTATTAAAAAAGTTTTCTTAAATATTGTTAAGTATTAACAATAAATGGCAGGGAAATACAACCGTTTGCACAAATCCGTCAACAAATAAAAACAGCCGCCCCAAATCTTTTCGGGATCGGCTGCTTTTATTTTGAAATTACTTAAGGTTAGCGAGGATATCCTCAACCCACGCCTTTACCTTTGCCATCTCGTCTGCAGAAACCTTCTTAAGGAAGGAGAGGCCGCCGGGGATGTAAAGGATCTTGTCCTCAAGAACGTTAGAATCGTTGGTCTTTGCCATCTCTACGATCTTCGCCGCATTCTCGGGAGTACCGTCGATGATGAAGGCTACGTTAGCGGTAACGCTTCTCTTAAGGGATCTCATAAATCTTGCAAAATCATCGGGATACGAGGACTTTGCGCTTGCTACTACAACTACAAGTCTTTCGCCATCGCAGGGATAAGCGGTAGGGATCTTGTCGGTTGCCTTATCTGCGCTGATAAGCTTGGTAACCTCGTCGGCAATAGTAAGAAGCTTGCCCTTAGAGGTACGGGTAAGTACGCGCATTCTCATTGGTGTATTTCCTCCAAATATTTTGTTGTCAACATATTTTACCACATCCGCCGAAAAAAAGCAACTATAAAACACAAAATTATTGACTTTCATTATGAATTGTTGTAAAATTGAGTCAATAACAACCTAAAGGAGCCTTTTTGCATATGAAATTTAAGAAATACGACGGCAACCCGATACTGAAGCCTAACCCCGAGATGCCCTGGGAATCACTTTGCGTGCTTAATCCCGCTGTGGTTTACGACGAGGACAGGGAGGAGTTTGTAATGGTATACAGATGCGCCGGCCACGACGTAAGACACGAGATAAAGATGGGCCTTGCGACCTCTAAGGACGGAAAGAATTTCACAAGGCAGTCGGATGCGCCAGTGTTTTACTCGCTTCCGAACGAGGCGGACGGCGGCTGCGTTGAGGACCCCAGACTTGCAAAGATCGGCGATCTTTACTATATGACCTACGCCGCAAGAGCGTATGCACCCGGACAGTATTGGCTTGAGGAATGGAAGGAGGGCGTATCTAAGCCCCCGATGTATCTTGACGATAGCGACGTTATCGGCGAGGAGCTTCCTCCCCTTGCAAAGCAGAACATCACCGCATCCTATCTGGCGGTAACAAAAGACTTTAAACGCTACAAAAAGTTAGGCAGAATTACCGAAGCGTCGGTTGACGACCGCGACGTTATCCTCTTTCCCGAGAAGATAAACGGCAAGTACGTAATGATTTCCCGCCCGAAATTCAAGAACGTTCCCGGTGTAAAAATGCCCTCGATCTGGATCTCGTTTACCGACGATCTTCTCGACTATCAGAAGCCCGAGCTTCTTATGACCGGCGAGGAATGGTGGGAGCAGCAGCGCATCGGCGGCGGCACCACGCCCATCAAGACCGAGCACGGTTGGATGATGATCTATCACGGCGTTGACGAAAAGGGAATCTACCGCAACGGTGCGGTTCTTCTTGACCTTAACGATCCCAGAAAGATCCTCGCACGCACCAAGGATTTCATTATGGAGCCCGACCAGCCCTTCGAGTTTGAGGGATTCTACGAGGGCTGCGTTTTCCCGACTGCGGCGGTAGTTAAGGATAACGTTCTTTACGTTTATTACGGCTGTGCAGACAAGTATATCGGTCTTGCAACGGTAGAGTTTGACAAGTTTATCGAATATCTCGCCAAGGAGTGCCGTATTGATGGATAAATATCTTTATTGGCTCGAAAACACTAAAAACGTGCCCGAAATTCAGCGCGAGCTGAAGGAAATAGAGGCTGACACCGCTGAGCGCGAGGATCGCTTTTACCGCGATCTTGCGTTTGGCACGGGCGGTCTGCGCGGCGTTATCGGTGCAGGCACTAACCGTATGAACGTATATACGGTTGGCCGTGCGACGATGGGTCTTGCAGATTATATGCTCGAGGCCAGAGCAAAAAAGAGCGTCGTTATCGCATACGACAGCCGAAATATGTCTCCCGAGTTTGCGATGCGTGCGGCAGAGGTGCTCTCATCAAAGGGAATACTCGCCTACGTGTTTGACAAGCTCACTCCCACACCCGTGCTTTCGTACGCAGTTCGCACGCTTAAAGCAGGGGCGGGAATCGTTATCACAGCTAGCCACAACCCCAAGGAATACAACGGATATAAGGTTTACAACGAGCACGGCTGTCAGATAACCGACAACGCCGCCGCAAAAATACTTGAATCTATCAGCAAGCACGACTATTTTGAGCCGTACACCGCAAATCCCGAGCTTATCAAGCTTTTGGATGATGAGATCCTTGATAAATACCTTGAGGATATCAAAAAATACTCGCTTTTCAACGAAACGGCTGCTTATGCGCCGAGCGTTGTATATACGCCTCTTCACGGCACGGGAAATATTCCTGTAAGGAAGATTCTTGCAAGCATTGGAGTTTCGGACGTAAAGATCGTGCCCGAGCAGGAAGCACCCGACTCGAGCTTCACGACCTGTCCGTATCCCAATCCCGAGGAGAGAGCAGCGCTCACCCTGGCACTCGAAGAGGCTAAAGAGAGCGGGGCAGAGCTCGTTATAGCAACAGACCCTGATGCAGACCGCGTTGGCGTCGTTGCACGCGAGGATAACGGGAATTACAGGTTCTTAAACGGCAACGAGACCGGTATTCTTCTTATGAATTATATGCTTGAGCGCAAGGCTGCGCTTGGCACGCTTGGTGATGCACCTACCGTCATCAAGACTATCGTAAGCTCGGATATGGCGTTCTCGGTGGCTAAAAAGTACGGCGCAACCGTAAAAGAGGTGCTCACCGGCTTCAAGTACATCGGTGAGGAGATGGACCGCACGGATAATTTTGTGATGGGTATGGAGGAAAGCTACGGCTATCTTGTCGGAACTCACGCAAGAGATAAGGACGCGGTAAGCGCAGTTATGCTTGTCCTTGAGATGTACGCATACTACAAAAAGGCGGGCAAAAGCCTTACCAAGGTGCTTGACGAGCTTTACGTAGAGCACGGATATTATCTGACCGATCTTGTGTCCTTGACCTATAAGGGAGCAAGCGGAGCAGAGAAGATGAAGGCTATAATCGCATCGGTCAGACGAGAGCCCGACATCGGACTTACCGAGAAGCTTGAGTTTACCGATTTCGGCATCGGTGTTGACGGCTTGCCCAAGAGTGACGTTCTTAGATTCAAGAGCGACAGGGCAAGGATCATCATCCGCCCGAGCGGAACAGAGCCGAAGCTCAAGATATACTATCAGATAAATGCCGAGAACGAGGCAAAGGCAAGGGAAGAGCTCGAAAGGGTAAAATCCCGAGTCGAGGCATCACTCACGTAAAGGCAGAGCAGGGACTTAAAAAGAGGAGGGAAGAAACGCCCTCCTCTTTTGCTATACCCTAATGGGGAGCAGTGCATTTGCACAGGGGTATTTTCCCCTATTCTTCCCGTTTTAGCCCCGAGCACCAAAATGCCCATTTCAGCCCCATATCCCCTAAAATCCCCCTAACAGGGGACTAAATCTCCTATATATCCAATTATACAAAAGATGCCGTTTTGTTTGACTGCATCGGAAGAAAACAACGCTCGCGGTGTTTTCAACCTTACTTGGCAACCATACAAAACGACGGTGGACGGTGGGATTTTGTACGCGCTCGCGAGGACACGATGGAGCAACGCGACCCGCAAGCGAATTTCGCGCGCCCGAAGGGTAATTGCGGATAGTGAGGCTATACAGTCACCACACGCACAAAACGGGGCGAATGCACATTGCCATACATCGATGTATAGCAGAGCATAAACGAGCGTAGCGACAGACTGTGTGCGTTCAAAAGGTGTCGGTTGAGCGTAGCAGATATAGCGGGGGAGTGTGTAAACTGTGTAAGAGGGGGTTTGTGTTTAACTTCCCCCCATCACAATGTGCACACGACGACGCGGCTCAACCGAACCTTTACGAGTGATATCCCTTGAATTTACTGGACTTCCAAGCATATCAGCGCCACATCAATTCAAGCATATAAGCAACCGGCTCTTAGTGTATCCCGCGCCAAAATTTACACAATTTACACAACAATAGAGAAAGGAGCAGGGCATAGTTGTGCATTGCTCCTGATGCCAACCAACAACCGCGATGGAGAAGAGAAGCGTTCAAGGGCGCATAGCGTGTATTTACCCTTGACGGTGAACTTCCCTCGTGGTACGCATTCCTCGCGCAGTACTACAAAGTACCCTTCGCCCCGACTTTCTAACTATAACAGGGTACGAAACCAACTACACAAGCAATTATACAAAATAGAAATTTTGTATAATATGGGGAAGAAAAATAAGGGTTTTTAGGGGGTTTTGGGTGCTTTTTTGCTGTTTTTGATCGTTTTTGGTGATTTTGGGCAATTTACACCCTTACAAATCCCTGTTCGCAAAATCCTCGCTGTACAACGCTTAAAATGCGAATTTTCGAAAAAAATTCCGTGTAGAAGCTATCGTATGATGAATTGTACGAATGAACACTCCCGAGACGCAATTTGCCGCAAATTCCGTGTAGAAGGCATCGTGCGATAGTTTGTACGAATAATCACGCCCGAGAGGCAATTTGCCGTAGATCTTACACACAATCTCTACGCGGACAGAATTTTTCAACAAAAGCAAATACACTGTAGTACAAGGGGATTATAAAGCAAAATCAGCAAAATAATGCCGTACACAGAGAAAAACACGCATTTTTGCAGCGAAAAAGCCTTAAATGGGTATAAAAACGCCGTAAATTATAGGGAAGTGTTCCCTACAATTTTTGATATTTCACTTGCAATACCCGTTTATTTATATTATAATATTGGTGTACGCTTCCCTGTTATTTCTTTTTCAGGTACTTTCTGCGTGTCGCTTCCCCGCCCCTTATATGGCGTTCAGACTTATTAAAATCAAGGATTTTCTTGACTTCGCTGTACAAAACGGCGTTTATGTACCGCAATTTCACTGATAGATCCTTATGTACGGTGCTTTTGCTAATGCCGTAATGTGCGGCACAGCCGCGCACGGTGTCACCCGTTTCTATAACGTATTCTGCGAGCACCTCCGCTCTTTCCCGACCGCTCATTTTTATCATAGTACCTCACTTTGCCACCGTGGGTGGCATCACATAATTGCGTTAAAAAGTTTTCTATACAACTATATGAAAGGCTATACGGTTTAATGATTAAGGAAGATGTAAGATTTATAAATTCAACCGTTTTTGAGGGTATGACCTCGATTCGTGCGATCATACGCGCTTGGGATGACGGCATCGCAAGACGCCAGATAAACGAGATCGTTTACGACGGTGCGAGAATATCCAAAATTGCAAAAGAAATAGGATATTTAAAGGCAGTTTCCGAAAAATATGGTTTTTCTGTGCGCGAGTCAACGGCCGAAGAAATTGAAAAATTGACCCTTGGAAGCTCGCACGGAGGCATAATTGCAATCACCGAGGAGAGAACTATTCCCTGCCTTTCCCGTGACTCCGAGATCAAGCCCGACGGCTTTTACTGTATGATACAAGGCATCGAGGATCCCTACAACTTTGGATACTCACTTCGCTCACTTTATGCGTGCGGCTGCGACGGTATAATCCTGCCCGAGCGCAACTGGATGAGCGCCGCAGGCGTAGTTGCACGAAGCAGCGCCGGCGCATCCGAGCTTTTGCCGATGTTTACCGCCGACCCGATCGACACCGCCGAGCATTTTAAGGCGCTTGGATACACAATCGTATGCGCTGAGGAAAAGACCGAAAACGTGCTTGGAAAGTGCGAAATGAAGCTTCCGATCCTTCTGATAGTTGGCGGAGAAAAGCGAGGAATTTCAAAGGCGCTTATCGACCGTGCGGATATGCTCGTCAAGATAAACTATGCGCGCGAGTTCCGCGCTTCCCTGTCTGCGGCATCTGCAACTACGATGTTTGCGTATGAAATTATGAGGCAGAATAGTTAATTTATTCAAATAAATAAAAATGCCGAGAGTTTATCTCTCGGCATTTTTCGTTGCTTTCAGCGGCCGCATCCGCAACCGCCACCGTTTCTCTGACCGTTGTCAACGGGCGCTGCGCCTGTTTTGAACTCGGATACGGGAAAGGCGATGGTGTTGAAGAGCGCACAGGGATTTTCGTCACTCGTTGCGGGAACGCACTCCTTATCGGGCACGCTGTAATCGGTTGCCTGAACAAGGATCTGCGCGGGGCGCATAATTCTTATTACGGAAAATACGCCGAAGGATACAAGCAGCTTAGTTCCCTGGTTGGACATACACACGTTGCAGCCTGCACACTCGCATACGCAATCGGGGATCTCACAGCCGCAATCGTTGCAGGGGCACTGACAGTCAACGACCTTGTGACCAAGGACGATAGGCTCTACCGCTTCAACGACGGCAACGGGTGCATCGTCGGTTATGAGGGCGGGATCGCCCATACCGCAGAAGGTGCTGCCCTCACCGGAGGAAAACGTCCTGAGGTTCCCTTCTCCGCCGTAAAGGACTACGTCCTTCTCAAGCGCGGCGATACCCGTGAAGCACTGGCTTCTACCAACGCCAAGGCAGCCCTCGCCAACCACCTTAACGTAATACCTTACGGTAATGCGATAAAAGCCGCAGTTAAACGGAATGGGGTCTACGCCGACGTATGCGGAGATAAGCTTGGTATCCTTGATGCGTACGCTGTTGGCGGCGGCAATTATAGCCTCACCGTCTGCATCGAGATAAACTCTTGCATCCTCAAAGCAGTCTCTGTCACGGCAGGAGTCGAGCACTCTTTTCGTGTCTATGCACACGGCACCTCTTGTATCCTGCTGGGAACCGCATGATGTATTTACATTTCTGTTGTCTTGCATTCTAACTTCTCCTCGTTTTACACGTGGAATCCGTGTAATACAATATTAGGAAAGCCTTTGGCTCACCTTGTTAGCATTGTATGCACTCACTCGGAAAAAAGTTAAAAAAGGTGCGCCCTGTCTTAGAGCGCACCTTGTGCTTTATTTAAGATTTAAGCGTAAGCCTTGATCTGTTCAGGGCATTCCTCAACTGCGATGGAAGCAGTCATAACGAGGTTAACGTTTGCGGTAAGACCCTCAAGTCTCTTAAGGATAGCGATGAAGCCGTCGGTGTCGTTGCCGATGATCTTAAGTGCGGAGTCAACGAAGATATCGGTGATATCGTTGTTGGACGCAAGAACACCTGCGATGAAGCCGTAAAGGCCGGTAGCGGTAGAGATAGAATACTCATCAGTATCAATAAGTCTTGCCTTATATGTAATATCGTGAGTGAGCTTGTCGCCCTTCTCGATACAAACTACGGAACCGTTGGAATTTGCGGTAGCGGTGTTAACGAGCTCGATGAGAGCCTTGGTCTTGCCTGAACCCTTGCTGCCGATAAACAATTTAATCATTTTGGAATCCTCCTGTTTTTGGGTATAAAATTACAAATACTGTAATCTTATATTTATTTTACACTAACAATTTTAAAATTGCAATAGGTTTTTATATGATTTGTATATTTTTTATACTTTTTTTGTTGAAATGGATTACTTGTCAATTCTCTTCTCGAGCTCTGCACGCATCTCTTCGTAGCCGGGCTTGCCAAGAAGGGCGAACATATTCTTTTTGTACGCCTCAACACCGGGCTGGTTGAAGGGGTTAACGCCGAGCATATAGCCGGAGATTGCGCACGCGATCTCGAAGAAGTAAACGAGGTAACCGAAGGAATATGCGCTTCTGTCAGAGAGCTCGATAAGGATGTTGGGAACGCCACCGTCGTTGTGTGCGATGAGGGTTGCCATCATAGCGGTCTTGTTAACGTAGTCAAGCTCACGGCCGGAGATGAAGTTGAGTCCGTCAACGTTTGCGGGATCGTCGGGAATAACGAACTTAGCGCCGGGATCCTTAACGTTTATAACGGTCTCGAAGAGGTTTCTCTGACCCTCCTGGATATACTGACCGAGGGAGTGAAGATCGGTCGAGAATACTACGGATGCAGTGAAGATACCCTTGTTATCCTTGCCCTCGCTCTCGCCGTAAAGCTGCTTCCACCACTCGTTCATCATAAGCATATAGGGCTCGTAGCCAACGAGGATCTCGGTGGACTTGCCGTCGTTAAGAAGTGCGTTTCTCATAACGGCGTACTTGATAGCGTCGTTATCAGCGTTGTTCTTATCGGTGTAAGCCGCTCTTGCATCCTCAGCACCCTTCATCATAGCATCGATATCAATGCCTGCAACTGCGATGGGAAGAAGGCCAACTGCGGTAAGAACGGAGTATCTGCCGCCGACGTCATCCGGAACTACGAAGGTCTCGTAGCCTGCCGCATCGGAGAACTGCTTAAGAGTTCCCCTCGCCTTATCGGTGGTTACGAAGATCCTGTCCTTTGCGCCTGCCTCGCCGTACTTGTCGATAAGCATTGCCTTGAATACACGGAATGCAACGGCGGGCTCGGTGGTGGTACCCGACTTGGAGATTACGTTAACGCAGAAATCCTTGCCGTCGAGAATGGAGATAAGCTCGGTAAGAGCGGTAGTGGATATATTGTTACCCGCGAAGTAGATATCGGGGGTATCCTTCTTGAGGCTGTTATAAAGAGGGCTCTTTACAAATTCAACGGCAGCACGTGCGCCGAGGTAGGAGCCACCAATGCCTATAACTACGAGAATATCGCAGCTCTTCTTGATCTTTTCAGCAGCGATCTTGATTCTTGCAAACTCTTCCTTGTCGTAATTTACGGGAAGGTCTACCCAACCGAGGAAGTCGTTTCCTGCACCGTTCTTATTTACAACGGTTTCAAGTGCCGTAGCGGCAACGGTATTGAGCGCGGCAATTTTGTCCTCGCTTACAAAGCTCTTCGCGTATTTGTCGATAACCTTAAGTGACATAACAGTCCTCCAAATATTTGGTTTATAAGAAGATTATATCACATATTTTTTGCGTTTTCAATAGCGCAGACTGATAAAAATCAGCATTTTTTCGACTCGGGGAGCGTCGCTGCGCGCAGTATTCGCAAATACAGACCGAAAACGCCAACCTGAGCGATGCTTTCCTTTATAAAAAGCTCACTTTTCCCTATCCTTTTGCCACCGATTTCATAGATTATCTCGCCGACAGGCTCCGTGGCGCTCGCAGGGGCTGTGATATGCTCGGGAATGCCGTAGACTTTGGAGATTTTAGAAAGATCGGACTTGTTTATAATTGCGCTGAATGGGCGCGAGTAGACGTTGACGTAGTCGACAGTGCCACCGTAAATGGGCACTTGTTCGACCGCCTGCTCGGCCTCCTTATATACGGTGTAATTTGCAAAGCCGAGGTCGAGAAGTTCACGCGCGATATTATTGCGATCATCACGCGTGTCCGCGCCCATAACGACCGCTATAAGCTGCATATCGCCACGCTTTGCCGCCGCGCTGATACAATACCCTGCTTTATCAGTCGAGCCGGTCTTAAGGCCGTTGCAGCCGTCGTAATAGCGGACAAGGCGGTTGGTGTTGGTGAGAGTAAACTCGCCGTCACGGATGCTATCCTGCCACATTGAGCTATATTTTGTGAGGATCGGATATTTGATGAGCTCGCGCGACATTATCGCAATATCCATCGCCGAGGTGTAGTTATTATCGGTGGTGTCGTCAAGACCCGTGGGGTTGTCGAAATTCGTATTGGTCATACCAAGCTCGTCGGCGCGCTCGTTCATACGCTTAACGAATGCGTCAACGTTGCCCGAAACACGCTCTGCAAGGGCGACGGCGGCATCGTTTGCGCTTGCGATGACCGTGCATTTTATAAGGTCCTCGGCGCTCATACGCTCGCCCTCTTTCAAGAATACCTGGCTGCCGCCCATCGAGGATGCGGTGGATGAGATCGAGATCTCCTCGTCAAGTGACATAGCGCCGCTCTCGAGTGCTTCCATAACCAAAAGAAGAGTCATTATCTTTGTGACCGATGCGGGCGACGCCTTGCACTCGGGGTCGTGAGAATAAAGCACCGTGCCCGTTTCTGCATCCATAAGAAGCGCCGAATTGCAAGCTGCGTTATATTCGATACTGTTTAATTTATATGCTTCTGCCTCGTTATTTCCGCTCGTTTGTGCAAATGACACAACTGCGCCTGCAAAAGCAAAAATAAAAAGAAGCATAAAAGCGAGAACCTTTTTCATACTGTTCCTCCAAAAACCTTTATGCTTCATTTTATTTAATTTTAGTCTCGGATATTACCGATTGGTTATTTTTTTATAGTCCTTTTCAGTGATGGCGTAGGTTTCGATATCGATATATCTGCCCTTTGCATACATCGCCTCGCGGCGCACCCCCTCGGGCAGCATCATACACTTTTCAAGCACGCGGCGGCTTGCGTGGTTGTCGGGCATAAAGTGTGCCTCGATCCTGTTAAGGCAAAGCGCCTCAAAGCCAAACGTGATTACGGCGCGGAGTGCCTCGGGTGCTATTCTCTGCCCCCAATATGGTGCGGAGAGGACGTATCCGACCTCGGCACTGTTGTTAGGCAGGTCGAATGAAGTAAAGCCGCAGGTGCCGATCATTTTGCCGCTTTCCTTGAGGGTGACGGCCCAATCGTAGTACTGTGCCTTTTTATATCTGCGGTCGACCTCGCGCAGGTATCTTGCGGTGTAGTCCTTATTCGGGTGGGGATACCACAAAAGGTACCTTGGCACTGCCGGATTTGAGGCGTAGGCAAAGACGTCGTCAAGGTCGGTGGATAATATTCTTCTGAGGGTCAGGCGCTCGGTGGTGAGCGTGGGTATTCTTGTAAATAACTTGAGGTCTCTTTCTTCCATAAGCCGCTCCTTTTACGCCCATTATAGCAAACATCAAGTCATAATTCAATATAATTTTAAATATTTATCAAAAGTTTTATGTCGAATTGAAGAAAACTTTGCTTTTTGCCTTGTATTTCTTTTAAAACTGTGATATGATATATTAGATAATATGTAAGGAGCTATACCGTGGAGAAGAAAAAACCGACCAAGCGTCTGCGTTTAGTTGACTTTAACCGCGACGGCAAGGGTATAAGCAAAAAAGAGGCCGATTTAAAGCCCGGATTTAAAAGATTCTTTATTTCATATAAAAACAATTTCGGAAAGCTCGTTTCCACCAATATAATCTTCGTGCTTGGCAACTTCCCGCTGTTTTTCCTTATAGCGGCGCTGGCGGGCGTTACAAAGGTTGATGCCTTTCTCCCATTCTCTGACCTGTTTCAGAATATAGGCGGACTTTTTCAGGCGGACGGTGAGATGACGGCGTACAAGCTCTCGCTTTTTGCACTTGAGGGCTTGCAGGATCAAACGCTTGTGCCCACGGCATGGACGTACGTATTTTACGGTATCAGCGCACTGTCGCTGTTCACGTTTGGACCTATCAACGCATCCACTGCATACATAATACGCAATATGGTATCGGGCGAGCCTGTATTCGTATGGTCGGATTTCAGATACGCGCTTAAGAGAAATCTCAAGCAGTCCATCCCCTACGGTATGATCGATATCGGTATCTGCGCGATACTTATATGGAACATCTATAACAACGTGGTTTCGGGCAGCTTCCTTACCTCGCTGTTCTTCTGGACCAACGTTATAATCTTCATCTTCTACTTCTTTATGCCCTACTATATGTACGTGCAGATGGTAACCTTTAAGCTTACCGTATTTAAGATGCTGAAGAACTCGCTTATCTTCTCTCTTCTCGGATTTAAGAGAAACATCGTTGCACTTTTCGGCATTCTTCTTTGCATTGTACTTGAGGTAATGTTCTTGCTCGGACTTGGCGGCGTGCTTGTTCCCCTTGCGATTGCGGCACCCCTTGCAATAATGTTCTCGACCCTTGCGTATATGAAGGTATACGCATCCTACTTCAAGATCAAGGAAGTAATGATCGATCCTTATTACGAGGAGCACCCCGAGGAGCGCCCCGAGACCTACGAGGACGAGGAGATCATTATGCGTGACGACGTCACCGAGCGTGAAAGACTCGAAGAGGTCAAGCGCAGAAACGGAATAATTTAAACAAAAAACATTCGGAGGCAGATAATTCTGCCTCCGTTTTTATTTTTATTTTTGTTATTTTCTCGTCATTCAGGAGATTAAATAGAAAAGACGGTCTATACAATAAAAAACAGACCGCCGAAGCGGTCTGTAAAAATTATTGAACTACTTTAGCTATTTTAGTATTGGGTAGATAAATGATAGTGTAGTGTTCTCCCATTTCAAAATTTTGGTCGCTATTAAGAATATTTAAAATTACAGTCTCACTATTTATACTGTTTTTTATAATTGGCCAAGATTGCGTGACTGTTAAATCGTCACCGTTAGAAAAACTTTTTGCATAGCCAATAAATTCACCCTCAATTTGATAAAAATCACCAGTTTTTACATACTCCAAATCTTTAATATATCGTATGTCTATAACCGTCAAAATAAATGTTAGAAAAATCAAAAAAACAAGTAAAATAGGGACTGCAATTTTTGCTTCTTTTGTTATGGTTTTATATTTTTTGGCATATAGAATTACGGTCAAGCACAATGCAATTACCATAAGAATTAAAAGAATAGTAAAAATAATAAATTCTTGGTTAAATCGTTCAATTAAATTTTTTTTTGCTAATTCCATAATAACTCCTTTTACTTCACGCTAACATAAGTATAACATACTCCTACGGATTTTGCAAGGGTGGAAAAATATGCAAACGGTTTTTGTTTGCATTTTTGTAGAGACAAGCATATTTTTTACAAGAAAAACACACGCAGTCGGGGTGACTGCGTGTGTGAAAATCAAGCATTATTTGTTGCGTAAAAGTCGTACCACTTGATGAAATATTCATCGATTATGCCTTTGAGCCCTTCGGTTGCATAAAGGTTGTCAATTCTCTCTGATTCTTTTTTGTTTTCGCTATAGGAAGAGATTAACCCCAAAAAGCAAACGATTCCCTCACTATCATTCACGGCCACATACAAATAAATAGTCTGATCCGGATAAAGTTTTTCAAAACTTTTTTCATAAGGAGATAAATAGAATTCATATGAATTAATTGTTATCTCTGGAGCATCACTATCAGGATAAATATCATTGACGTAGAACGAAGCTTCCTTTGCTTTATCGTACAACTCTTCATCATATTCAAGCCAAAGTATAAACTTTTCGAAATAACTCAAAATACTGCGATATTGAAACAAATAGTCACCGGAAATATATTGTTTCGCATTAATTAAACTCTTAGGAACTTGCGAAGTTAGCCTGTATTCAGATTCCCAAGGAGAAAAGTTTTCTAGTCCCCTTTTTGTATATGTACACGAAGAAAAACAAAATACACATGCCAGACAACAAATTAAAGCTAGGATTTTTTTCATATCGACATAAACTCCTTTTACTTCACGCTATCATAAGTATAACATACTCCTACGGATTTTGCAAGAGTTAGATAAAAACACACGCAGTTAAAACGACTGCGTGTGCGAAAATCAAGCATTATCCGTTGCGTAAAAGTCGTACCATTCGATGAAATATTCATCGATGATGCCTTTGAGTCCTTCTGTTTCGTAGAGGTTTTTTATTCCATCAGAATCTTTTTCATTATAAACCTTATCCGAACACAAGCACAAAAAGAAAATCATTTGATTTGCCTCGTCTAACGCTACATACATATAAATAGTTTTGTCGGTATACATATTTTTAAATACTTTATCAAAACGAGACAAGTAGAAGTTACAAGTTCCTATGCTAGACTCATATGACTCTGTTAATGACTCTATTCGATTGTAATTCAGCGCTTCTTCTTTTGCTAAAGAATATGTCTCGGCATCATATTTCATATACACAATAAATTTTTCTATAGAGCCGCTAGAAAAACCATATTCTTCGCGGTAAAAATAATCACCATAAGCATATGGAAACGACTCGATAAAACCATCTGGAACCATATATGTTAACTCTAATTGTGAATCGCCCCGCGAAAAATTTTCTAATCCATTTTGAGTATACGTGCAAGAAAAAAGGCAAAACACAGATGATAAACAACAAATTAAAGCTAGGATTTTTTTCATATCGATATAAACTCCTTTTACTTCACGCTATCATAAGTATAACATACTCCTACGGATTTTGCAAGGCACAGATAAAAAAACACGCAGTCATGGGTGAATGCGTGTGTTTTCGTTTTATTTAACTGCCGTAAGGTCGTCAAGCGTGCCGAAGGTGTAGCCTTGTGCGCGCCATTCTTTAATTAAGGTTGGCAATATCGCGGCATTGGTTGAGGAGGTTGGGTGCAGGAGTATCACTGCGCCGTTATGGGTGTTGTCAAGCACCTTTTTGATAGCGGCATCGGCGTTTGGCTGGTGGGCATTATCCCAATCGGCGTAGGCGGAGCTCCAGAATATGCTTTTATAGCCGAGGTCGTTTATTACCTTCAAGGCTTGCTCGCTGTATCTTCCCTCGGGAAATCGAAAGTATTTTGCCATTGTGACGCCGGTTTCTTCAAGGCAAAGCGACTCGAGCGCGGCGAGGTTTTCGGATATCTCGTCGGGAGTCATACGGCAGACGTTTTTGTGATTTTTCGTATGGTTGCAGACAAGGTGACCTTCGTTTTTCATTCTTGTAACCAAATCGGGATTGCGGAGTACAATGTTATCAAGTATGAAAAAGGCGGCACTCACGCCCTCGTCACGGAGGGTGTCGAGAATTTTTGCGGTGTTGCCGTTTTCATAACCGAGGTCAAAGGTGAGATAAAGCACCCTTTTATCACTTGTGTCGTCGACGCTTCTATCTATGGAATAGCCGTTATAGCGCGATATAAGCGCTTCTGCATCCGTTATGGGCGGTTGGTTGTTTCCGCAGCGCTTGCAGCTCCAATGCAGCTCACATTGATGGGCAAATGCGGTAACTGAAAGTGAAAAAATACATATAATTGCGATAAGAGTCAGAAAAATTGATCTTTTCATATTTTTCTCCGTTCTGTCTTTTAAGTTATTATCATCAAACCCTACAAACGTAAAACAGAGAAAAAATGGATAAAAATAAAGGATGTACCACGGTACATCCTTTAAATTCAATTACTTATACTTGCGCTTGCGAGCTGCCTCAGACTTCTTCTTACGCTTTACGCTGGGCTTCTCGTAGCACTCTCTCTTACGGAGCTCGCTAAGAACGCCGGACTTAACGCACTGTCTCTTAAAACGACGAAGCGCGCTGTCAAGAGTCTCATTCTCTTTTACTCTGATTTCTGCCATCTCTATTTCCCCTCCCTTCGCTTTGCAAAGAGATATAATCTCATATTTTTACTTGATTATTATATTCTATGTTTTACGTTTTGTCAAGATATTTTAGACATTTTTTTAAAAAAGATGTTAAATATCCATAACTTTTCTTTTTGCCGCGGTCAAGGTGTTGCGAAGAAGCATTGTTATAGTCATAGGACCG
>JAZRAF010000056.1:0-4266 GCA_045634425.1 Eubacteriales bacterium
AGGATAGCGCCGTCCATCTGAGCAGCACCGGTGATCATGTTCTTAACGTAGTCAGCGTGGCCAGGGCAGTCAACGTGAGCGTAGTGACGAGCATCAGTCTCGTACTCAACGTGTCTGGTGTTGATTGTGATACCACGTGCCTTCTCCTCGGGAGCGTTATCGATCTGGTCGTATGCCATGAACTCGTTAGCGCCGTTAGCGATGGAGAGAGTCTTGGTGATAGCTGCGGTAAGGGTGGTCTTACCATGGTCAACGTGACCGATGGTACCAATGTTAACGTGGGGTTTAGTTCTTTCGAATTTAGCCTTTGCCATTTTAAGTTTCCTCCTTAAAATATATAATTTTTAAATTTATTTTTGTGCTTAAAACCGAGCCGAGCGCTTAAGCTCGGCGCGGCTTGAAACCGATTTTGATGGGGAAGAAGAGTTACCTTATCGGTAAATTACTGCTTCTTGCCTCTCTCGACAATGATCTTTTCCTGAATGGACTTCGGAACTTCAGCGAAGTGGCTGGGCTCCATGGAGTAAAGTCCGCGTCCCTGAGTCTTGGAACGAAGGTCGGTAGCGTAACCGAACATTTCTCCAAGCGGAACAGCTGCGATAACCTGGGTTGCACCGTTGTCATCTTCCATAGTCTGGATCTGACCGCGGCGGGAGTTGATATCACCGATAACGTCACCGAGGTAATCGTTAGGAGTGATAACTACAACCTTCATCATAGGCTCGGTAATAACGGGATCTGCCATCTTCATTGCTTCCTTGAAGCACATAGAACCTGCAATCTTGAACGCCATTTCCGAGGAGTCGACTTCGTGGTACGAACCGTCGTAAAGAGTAACCTTTACGTCAACGACGTTGTAGCCTGCGAGAACACCCATCTGCATTGCAGACTGGATACCCTGGTTTACAGGCTCGATGTATTCCTTCGGAATAGCACCGCCGACAACCTTGTTTTCGAAGAGGTAACCTGCGCCGGGCTCGTTAGGCTCGAGTATGATCTTACAGTGACCGTACTGACCCTTACCACCGGACTGACGAGCGTACTTGTGCTCGTGGTCGACTTTCTTTCTGATGGTTTCCTTGTAAGCAACCTGAGGCTTACCGATGTTTGCTTCAACCTTGAACTCACGGAGAAGTCTGTCTACGATGATTTCGAGGTGAAGCTCACCCATACCTGCGATGATGGTCTGACCGGTTTCATCGTCGGTGTAGGTTCTGAAGGTCGGGTCTTCCTCTGCGAGCTTAGCAAGCGCGATACCCATCTTCTCCTGACCAGCCTTGGTCTTGGGCTCGATAGCAACGCGGATAACAGGCTCGGGGAATTCCATAGACTCGAGAATGATAGGATCATTCTCATCACAGAAGGTATCACCGGTGGTGGTGTTCTTTACGCCGATAACAGCGGCGATATCACCTGCGTAGCACTTGTCAATGTCCTTACGTTCATTGGAGTGCATCTGAAGGATACGTCCGAAACGCTCCTTGGAATCCTTGGTGGAGTTGTAGATGGTAGTACCAGCCTCAGCAACACCGGAATAAACTCTGAAGTAGCAGAGCTTACCAACGAACGGGTCGGTCATAATCTTGAATGCGAGAGCAGAGAAGGGAGCATTGTCGTCGGAAGGACGCTCAGCTTCTTCTTCAGTGCCGGGGATAATACCCTTAATCGCAGGAACGTCGAGCGGAGAAGGCATGAAATCAACGATTGCGTCGAGAAGCTTCTGTACGCCCTTGTTCTTATAGGAAGTACCGCAGACAACGGGAACGATCTTGTTATCGATAGTTGCCTTACGAAGAGCCTTCTTGAGTTCGTCAACGGAGATCTCTTCGCCTTCGCAATAGCGCATGAAGAGATCCTCGTCGGTCTCACAGATCGACTCGATCATTGCGGTACGGTATTCTTCTGCCTTTTCAAGCATATCAGCGGGAATTTCTTCCACGCGCATATCCTTACCGAGGTCATCGTAGTAAACGTCAGCCTTCATTTCCATAAGGTCGATGATACCCTTGAAGGTTTCTTCTGCACCGATAGGAAGCTGAATCGGCACTGCATTAGCCTTGAGGCGGTCGTGCAGCATCTTTACTACGCGATAGAAGTCAGCGCCCATGATGTCCATCTTGTTGACATAGCACATACGCGGTACGCGGTACTTGTCAGCCTGGCGCCAAACGGTTTCGGACTGAGGCTCAACGCCGCCCTTTGCACAAAGAACGGTAACGGAACCGTCGAGTACGCGCAGGGAGCGCTCAACCTCAACGGTGAAGTCAACGTGACCGGGGGTATCAATGATGTTGATACGGTTGTTGTTCCAGTGGCAGGTGGTAGCAGCAGAGGTAATGGTGATACCGCGCTCCTGCTCCTGAGCCATCCAGTCCATGGTCGCGCCGCCGTCATGAGTCTCGCCCATCTTGTAGGTAACGCCCGTATAGAAGAGTATACGCTCAGTCGTGGTGGTCTTACCAGCGTCGATGTGAGCCATTATACCAATATTTCTGGTGCGTTCAAGCGGGAATTCTCTTGCCATGGTTTTCTCCTTTCAAGAAATCGTGTGTGTTAAGATTAATATCTGTAGTGTGCAAACGCCTTGTTCGCTTCTGCCATTCTGTGGGTTTCTTCCTTCTTCTTGAAAGCGCCGCCCATAGAGTTGATGGCATCAATGATCTCGTTTGCAAGCTTTTCAGCCATGGTCTTTTCACCACGAGCTCTCGAATAGGTAACGATCCAACGGAGTCCAAGAGTCTGACGTCTTTCAGCTCTTACCTCCATCGGTACCTGATAAGTCGAACCGCCTACGCGGCGCGCCTTAACTTCAAGCACAGGCATTATGTTTTCAAGTGCTTCATTGAAAGCTTCGAGGGGATTCTTGCCCAGCTTTGCTTCTACGATTGCGAATGCATCGTAAACGATCTTCTGTGCAACACCCTTCTTGCCATCATACATAATGTTGTTGATAAGCTTTGTTACGAGCTTAGAATTGTACAACGGATCCGGTAAAACGTCTCTTTTGGAAATTTGACCTCTTCTCGGCATTGTAACTTCCCTCCTTCATAAAAAATAATGATATCATAGGTACTCGAAAGATTTCTCCCGTATAATGCTTGAGTTTCGAAACGCTCTCGGAGACCGTATATCATAATTGCGGATACAATAAACAAATCCCGATTATTTTCTTTTCAACGTCAAGCTAATAGGAAATTCTATACCTTGTTGTTTTTCCTCTGAGAGAGCAGGGGACACTCGAATTTACGCCTTCGAGAATTACTTCTGCTTAGGACGCTTTGCGCCGTACTTGGAACGGCTCTGGTTGCGGTTTGCAACGCCCTGAGTATCGAGCGTACCGCGAATGATGTGGTAACGTACACCAGGCAGGTCACGTACACGTCCGCCGCGGATAAGCACTACAGAGTGCTCCTGCAGGTTGTGTCCGATACCCGGAATGTAAACAGTTGCCTCAAGACCGTTGGTAAGTCTTACACGGGCAATCTTACGGAGTGCCGAGTTAGGCTTCTTAGGGGTCGTGGTGGTAACCTTCGTGCATACGCCTCTTTTCTGGGGAGAGCTTGCATCAGTAGCGGAGTCAGTAAGAGTGTTGAAGCCGTGCTGAAGAACAGGCGACTTAGACTTGTAGACCTTTTCCTGACGACCCTGCTTAACAAGCTGATTAAAAGTTGGCATAGCGCACCTCCTTCTTCGAAAATAATTTAGATTTGTTCATCCTGACCGACGCCGTATCTGTCAAGTGTGGACAGCATAATCGCGCCGTTTCGCCGCAAAAACATATCAAGACAAGCTTAATTATAACATAACGCGATGTAAATGTCAAGTGGCTCTTTTGCAAAAAAAATTTTTTGAAAAAAATCTCCCATTTAGACAAAATGCGGTTTAACAGAGTTAGTATTATCGTAATTTTGACGGCTTATACAAATAAATATGGTATAGATGTTCTCAAGGCTTCGCTCAACCTCCGCATACTCCTCGGCGAGCATCTCGCGGACGGCGCTCTCGATAGCCGAGCCCTTATTGACCACGGCGCTTGGACTGTTCATCGCGTTGATAAGTGCCGTCTTAATAGAGCTCCAATCCTTGCCGCCGTGCGTGTCGAGCAGATACCCAAGCTCGCCCGAAGCGCGCACACCCTTCTTGAGGTCGCGAAGCTCGTTATAAAGCTCCTTCGCGCGAGCGCTGATAAATCCGTCCTTGTCCGCGACCTGCGCCTCAAGCTCGTGCGCCCTTTTGTCAAACTCCTCCTTGAGTGCCGCTTTGTCC
>JAZRAF010000057.1:0-2201 GCA_045634425.1 Eubacteriales bacterium
GGATGCGCTTGAGCACGGGGTTGCGATGGTGCATCAGGAGCTTAATCAGGCGCTGAAATTATCGGTAATGGACAACGTTTTTCTGGGACGTGTGCCAAAAATCGCGCCATATTTGCCCCTGACGAGCGAAAAGAAGCTGTATGACGAAACGAAAAGAATATTCGACGAGCTTGGTATAGACATCGACCCGAGGGAGAAAATGGAGCACCTTTCGGTATCTAAAAGACAGCTGATCGAGATAGCGAAGGCGGTGTCCTACCGCGCACGGGTGATAGTGTTTGACGAGCCGACATCATCCCTTACAGGCCCTGAGGCAGAGCGGCTTTTTGAGATAATCGAGCATTTAAGGGCGAGTGGGTGCGGCATCGTGTATATCTCGCACAAGATGGACGAGATCCTACGGATAAGTGACGAGGTCACGGTTATGCGTGACGGGCGGCATATTGCCACAAAAGGCGCCGATGAGATAACCACAGACGAGATAATACGCCTTATGGTTGGGCGGACGCTTGAAAACAGGTATCCCGAGAAGACAAATCGCCCGGGTGCGCCCCTATTTGAGGTGCGCGGAATGTCGTCAAAGGAGTCGGGACTTTCAGGTATTGATATTTCCCTGCGCGAGGGTGAGATACTCGGAATTGCGGGGGTTGACGGCGCGGGACGGACGGAGATACTAGAGAGCATTTTCGGGCTTTCGGGGATAGATTCGGGTGAATTCGTGCTTCGCGGTAAGAGCATAAGAAACCGCACGGTGCGCGAGGCTATTGACAACGGATTTGCCCTTGTGAGTGAGGAAAGACGGGCTGACGGCATCTTTCCGATACTGTCAATTCTTGAAAATACGGTCATTTCGAGCCTTAAAAGATTTAACACGGGTCCTATCCTTTCGTCAAAATCGATGAAAAGGGCGACACTTGAGAGCATCAGGCAACTTCGGGTCAAGACGCCGAGTGAGCGGACGAAGATAGGCACGCTTTCGGGCGGAAATCAGCAAAAGGTGATCATCGGGCGGTGGCTTTTGACCGAGCCGACGGTGATGATGCTGGACGAGCCGACGCGCGGAATTGACGTAGGTGCGAAGTATGAGATATACCGCATTATAATCGAGCTTGCGGCAGGCGGCAAGGGGATAATAATGGTGTCATCTGAGATGGCGGAGCTGCTTGGAATTTGCGACAGGATAGTCGTTATATCGGGTGGGCGAGTTGCAGGCGAGCTTGGGCGCGAGGAGGCAACACAAGAAAAAATAATGGCCTTAGCGGCCAGATTTGCATAGGCGAGGCTATATGAAAAAACTATTTAACTGCCCTTTTCAAGGAATCAAGGACAGGGTGCGATCGATAAAGGAGAAAATGCGTGAGTTTTCAGCACTTGATGGGGCAGAAAAGCTCGGGCGAGCCGTGGAATTCGTGCTTGACAACGCTATGGTCATTATAATACTTATCGCTATTTTTACCATAGCCGTACTGCGGCCGCGCTTCGTTTCGGCATCCTCTATCATCAATATAATTTCCCTTACTGCGGCGAAGCTGCCAATCGCACTTGGAATTGGCGGTGCAATAGTGCTTTCGGGCACTGATATTTCGGCAGGACGGGCGGTGGGACTTACGGCGTGTATAACCGCTTCCCTGTTGCAGTCGACGGGATATGCGCACAAGATGTTTCCAAATCTTCCGACGCTGCCGATACCCGTAGTTTTACTGATAGTTATGGCGGCAGGTGCGCTTATCGGTCTTGTTAACGGATTTTTCGTAGCGAAGTTTAAGCTGCATCCGTTTATAGTTACCCTGTCGACACAGCTTGTGATATTCGGCGCTACCCTTTTATATTTGCAGATAGGAAACAACGGCGGTCAGACCCTGTCGGGGCTTGACGGGTCGTACGTCGGCTTCATCAGCGGTGCGCTATTCAGAGTGGCGGGAATACCCGTGCCGAGGTACGTGCTTTATTCGGCTATTATCACCCTTTTGACGTGGGTGATATGGAACAAGACGACGTTTGGAAAGAATATGTTTGCGGTCGGGTCGAACGAGGATGCGGCGAGGGTGTCGGGCGTTAACGTATTCCGCACGGTGGTCGGTGTATTTATGCTGGCGGGAGTTATGTACGCTATAACCGCACTTATCGAGGGTACGAGGATAGGCTCTATCGCATCGTACACCGGACTTAACTATGAAAGCGATGCTATTGCGGCGTGCGTT
>JAZRAF010000058.1:0-23218 GCA_045634425.1 Eubacteriales bacterium
CGCCACTGCATTGAATCTGATCTCAGCGAGCGCAGGACAATCTGCAAATGCACAACCTTCAATTGTCGTGAGGCTTTCAGGAATCGTTATGCTTGTTAATGATGAGCAGTAACGGAATGCCTCGTATCCTATTGACTCACATACACTACCAGATTCAAACTCTACCGTAGAGATGTTCAAATAACGGAATGCATACTGAGGAATCATGGTAACGTTTTTGCCAACTATAAACCGCATATCTATGCCCGAGTTGTAAAATACATCATTAGATATATACTCCACCCTCGTGGCATTGAATCTAATCTCAAGAAGCGCAGGACAATTTGCAAATGCATAATATTCGATCCTTGTGACACTTTCAGGGATCGTTATACTGACCAAGCTGGTACATCCACTAAACGCATAATATCCGATAGTTGTTACATCTTTTGGAATCGTTACACTAGCCAAGTTCTCGCATCCGCTGAACACAGCCTCGCCGATAATCTTTACACTATCAGGCATCGTTATGCTAGACAAGCTTGCACATCCACTAAATGCATAGTTCTCAATTGTCGTTACGCTTTCGGGAATCGCTATGTTAACCAAGCTTGTACAATCCGCAAATGCACCGTTGCCGATAACCTCGCATACGCTTCCGGATTCAAACTCTACCGTAGAGATGTTTGAATTGTAGAATGCATGCGAAGGAATTATGGTAACGTTTTTGCCTACTATAAGTTGTACATCTATTCCCGAATTGTAGAATACGCCGCTGGATATATTACTCGACACTACTGCATTGAACCTGATCTCAGCGAGCGCAGGACAATCTGCAAATGCATAACCTTCAATTGTCGTGAGGCTTTCAGGAATCGTTACGCTTGTTAATGATGAGCAGTAACGGAATGCCTCGTATCCTATTGACTCACATACACTACCAGGTTCAAACTCGACCGTAGAGATGTTCAAATAACGGAATGCATATTGAGGAATCATGGTAACGTTTTTGCCAACTATAAACCGCATATCTATGCCCGAGTTGTAAAATACATCATTAGATATATACTCCACTCTCGTGGCATTGAATCTAATCTCAAGAAGCGCAGGACAGTTTGCAAATGCATGATATTCGATCCTTGTGACACTTTCGGGGATCGTTATGCTGACCAAGCTGGTACATCCACTAAACGCATAATTACCGATAGTTGTTACATCTTTGGGAATCGTTACACTAGCCAAGTTCTCGCATCCGCTGAACGCAGCCTCGCTGATAATCGTTACACTATCGGGAATTATTATGTTAACCAAGCTTGTACAACCCGCAAATGCACCGTATCCGATAACCTCGCATATGCTTCCGGATTCAAACTCTACCGTAGAGATTTTTGAATTGTAGAATGCATGCGAAGGAATTATGGTAACGTTTTTGCCTATTACCAGGCGCACAGAGGCACCTGAGTTACTGAACGCATTACTTGAAACGCTGTTCAGTGCCGTTGCATTGAATCTAATCTCAGCAAGCACAGAGCAATCTGCAAATGCTTCGTTACCGATACCAACTACACTCTCGGGAATTGTGATAATCTCGAGTGCGATATGGTCTGAAAATACGCTTGAGCCTATTGAGGTTACACCGTTGCCAATTTCGAGAGATACGATCTTATCTATGTATCTATATATCCACGGAGTCGTACTGATGCTTCCAACGCCATCAATATACAAATGATACGTATCCTTGGAAATCTCATAAATACGTGCTACAAGCGAGCCATCGCCGTTTGAAGAGATGTCCCAGTTGAGCTTTTCAAGACTTTCTCCGCACACAGCACAGCTTCTTCTATTTTCCGACGCGGTATGACCGAGCGCCGGTATCTCAATACGTGTACTGTAGTCACAACGACTACAATCGATGTGATCGTCCCAGCCTATTTCAGTACAAGTGGGGGCCTTGGCCGCATGATCTACAGGATCATGTCCAATAGCCTTCTTGATGTTAATTCCACAAAAATCACAATTTACCGCTTTAGTACAAGTGGGATCAACGTCATACGAGGATGCATAATACATCTCCCCATGCACTGTTTGCGAGCATTCAAAGGAAAAGCGAACCTCATCCGCACCGTAATTAACGCTTGAATCCTTAACGTAAGCAACGGTAATCACGTCACCGGCAGCAAGATCCAAATCCACCGTCATTTCAAAGTTATCGCCGGAGCCGGAATTAACATAATTGCCGTTTTTATATACGATTATGCGGTCACATCCGGACTCGGTAATACCATCACAGGTAATGCTTATAGAGCAGGAATAGATTGACGTAATCGTAAAGACGGATGTAGAATAATGCGTATGGTTGTTTGATACGTATTTTCCGTCGATATAATCAAACGGATAGCTTTCATCGTTTTGAACAACAAACGAATCTACCCAATATCTATTATCTACGAGTGTGCGATGACCGAGAGGCTCGAGCTCGTTATATGTAGTGTAAGAGCATACCGTACAGGTCTCGTACGCATACCATCCTATCTCGGTACAGTTAGGATCCTTTGCTTCGTGCAATATCGTGGGGTGAGGCAAGATTGCAAGCTCACTATACGTAGTGTAGTCGCATCTTGCGCACGTGACGTACTCATGCCAACCGATTTCGGTACAGGTAGGCGCCTTTGCCTCGTGAACGATTTCATCGTGACCCAGAGGAGGCAGAAAAACCTTTGAACAGATAGTACATATCTGCGGCTCCGTACAAGTCGGCTCACTTCCCAACACATGGCAATACAACGTGGGAGACTCATATTCAAACTCCAAATTGTTAAATCCGGAGTCGACCGCATGCTTGCCCACGACACTGAGCTCTACAGCTCCGCCCGAAAGGCCATTACGCGAAAACGTAAGCCTTGCAAGCTCAGCATCGGTGCTTATTCCGCTTTCGCAAATAAACGAAAACTTTATTTTTCCTTCCTTATTATCAATATTCTTGATAAGAAAACAATTGCTGAGCTCGCAGACTATTTCCTGGCAGGAAATAGTCGTTGCATCAAAGGTCAACTCAAAATCTATCGCTGCAAGCTTAGTAGATCCGGGAGCGGTAATGCTGATGTCAAAGCTCTCTGCCGAACCGTCAAACCCACTGACACTTATCTTGGGGAGCGCAGGGGCAGGCTCTGTCATCTGTGTGTAAACCCAATGTGTTACAGGATTTGCCATCATAGGATTCAACAATGAATCGTATATGCCGCTGGCTTGGAAGCTCATCTCGCTTCGCTCATCGGCGTTACCAATAACCTTGAAGTTATAACTGATAACGGGACCTATCCGCCCTTGTATGCTTTGCGTTGAAGCGAAAGACACCAACACGTATCCGGGTAGAGTGGAATTCACTGAATACACTGCATTTTCAGCATTTGCCAGCGGTTGTCCCAGCGTGACACTTTCCAGGCTAAAAAGCTTGTTATCATATTCTAGTTCAAAGTCTATTGAACCTAATCCGTACGCCTCACTAAGAACAAAATCAACAGTAAAGCTATCTCCCTCGCGATATGTAACGCCGCTATTCCATGAATAGAAATACAACTCTGTCATCTGCTGGCTTTGCGCTTTCACGGTGATGCGCGGAGAAGCGGTATCTATCGTTATAGGATTCAAATGCGTATCATATGCATCGCCTACTGCTAATAAGAGCTTGTGCGTAGCATCCTTGGCTGCCGGCTTGGCATAAAGGCATATTTCAATTATATCACCGGCACCACTGACACCGTCCAACGAGATCATATTAAAGCTGATCTCTCCGGGCTCGGATGTGTTAATAACGGTCTGTTCTTCGCTGACGAGCCATCTTGTATCGACCCATTCAACGGAAAAAGCCTCCGGATCGTAGAAAGCGTAGAATTCAAGTGCACCTACGGAATCCAAATCGGAGGCCCGAACTCTGATATACGCATGGTTACCTGATGTAACGGTAACGTCCTCGGCGTATATCTTGGGATTTTGAGGTACCCCCTCTGCATAAGCAGAGAGGGATCCCAAAACTGTTATAGAAATTAACGCTAAAACTAAAGTTAAAACTAGTAAATATACGACTTTCTTCATGCTGTACACCGATTAACCAACAATCGTGGTCACCTTACCGCTAACGTACTGAAGAATTCTGAGCGCCTCGGATGCCGAAAGCTCGCCATCGCCGTTTATGTCAGCTCTCAAGAACTGTTCATCTGTGAGGTTAAGCAGATCGTTTGCCGCCTGGAGAAGCATAAGCGCATCCTTGTTAGTGATTACGCCGTCTCCGTCAACGTCGCCCAGCGAGTTGGAGCTTACCGCCAGCTTAACGATTACGGTATACGGATCTTCTTCCGAACCGGAGTACGCATAGTTGTAGCCGTCCGTCGCAGAAATATAGTACTCTATTCCCTTTGTGGTGAGGTACTCTGCAGCTATGATTGCCGAATAACGGGAGTTGTGGTTGGTCATCGAAACGCTTCTCCACTCTTCCTCGCCTATCGTGCGGAAGTGCAGCTGCGCGCCGGAAAGCATAAGGTTATCTGTTATAGTAGCTGATACGATGAGGTTGTTGCCGGTAAACGCCGTTCTTACAGGTGAGTGGTATATACCGGGAGCCATAGTATCGAGTGACATAAGATTGATCTTACCGGAGGGTGTAGACTCTGTGAAGTCGGTCTTTACAACGGTAAAGTTGTAGTAATAAAGCACACCGGGCTCAACGGTAGCATCAAAGAATTCCTTAACGTCAGCGGGAATAACGAACTCATTAAGACGCTGATAGAATCCATCCTCGGACGTAGCGCGGTATACGTTGTATCCTGCAAGAGTATCAAAGTCATCCTGGAACCAGGAAAGCTGAATACCGGTTTTGGTTGCTTCAGCCTGCATCATCATAGCCTGTGCGCCGGTGGTGTCGATTTCGAATCCAAAGCGGCAGGAATCAGGCTCAATGAGGGTAAGGAAGTGATCGTCTGCTGCTCTTGCATTCTCAATGCAAATGCGCTGTCTACCGTTTTCTATGATAGTGGTAAGAGTGTATTCACCCTCCCAGCGACGAGCGTTCACCCAATCGCCCTCGATTTCATAATCCGCATAGGGCTTGAATGAGCCAAAACGGACTCTAAGAGGCATCGAGGTATCCATATCTCTGTTGAATTCAACTACGAACGTGACCGTCTCATTAGAAACTCTATCCACTCTTTCACCCGCCGCATTAATCAGATATGCGCTTGTAACAAACGGGAAGGTGTTCTCAGGAGCAGATGTGAGATAATTCTTAAAGTTGATATCGCTAAGGCTCTGGTAATCGTCGAAGTCAACGATCTGCTTTCCAATAAGCTCCTCATTGACGGTGCCCCACCAGTTGCCGGCAAGGCCTATGCTCTTAGTATAATTATCCTCAGATCTGTATTCTTCAGCCATAATTCTGAGCCAGTGCTCAACGTTAGTGTCCTGGAAGTTATTGAGAATTGCATTGCCAATGAAGCCATAGTTGTTATAGCCATTGTCTATCCACTCTTCTCTGATATCTTCCACCATTTCCTTTTCCCAGAAGAAACGTTCAGCTGTCTTTACCGTAGTAAAGGTGTACTCTACCGCAGAGGACACTGCGCCTCTCTCGTCGGTCATAGCACCTTCGGATACCTTGATGGTATATTCGGCATCGGGATTAAGCGCATTTATCGGAGAGATTGTAAGTCTTCCCTGCGAATAGGCTGCGCGTACAGAAACAATCTTTCCGGAGGCATCGGTCAAGGTGATCATGGATACATCAAGTGTATACGATCCGTTGTAAACAAACACGAGCTCAGGGTTCAAAGCCACGGACGTATTACCCGCAACGAGCGATGCGTGAAGAAGCTTGGGAGGTGCATAGGTAGTAAAGGTAAGCTTAACGGGCGAGTTGTAATCTATACCGTTCGTAATAGCGCCTCTATCCACAGTAAGCGTATATTCGGTTCCCTGAAGAAGCTCGACGTGAGCAACTGTAAGCTTGCCGTCGTTGAACGTTGCGGTAACTTCAATGTTCTCACCAAGCTTTGAAACAAGGGTGATAAGTGAAGGAGCCGCAAGCTCGGTTGCGCCCTGGAATTCAAGAACGAACTCTTTTGCAGTGTCGACTCTATCGTCGCCGTTGTTAACGGTAGCGGATGAAAGTGCTATCGTTTCAACAACGTTGAAGTCAATAGTTACCTCAGCATTCACACCACCAACATTATCTCGAAGCGCACCTTCAGGAACTACAAGAGTATATTCTCCGGACTCAAGGGTACCGAAGATGCGAAGCACATTGTCTGCAAGTATAGCTTCGATGCCATCAACTGCAACACCGTTATTGAGAACTGCAATATTGCTAAAGGCATTTGATGCCAGCGCATAGGTGAATTCTATCTCTGCATTTATCTCACCGTACACAATGTCACCGGATGTAATAGACGATCCTATATATTTGATAGGAGTATCATTCATATAAGTAAACGTATAGGTTATCTCTTCGATATCGATCGAATACACACTCATAAGGGAGCGTGCAGGGAGAGTAAGCGTATATGTCTCACCGTTGATCCATCCGGAGAGGGGTACTATTGTAAACTTATCAAGCAATATGCTCTTATTTATAGAAAGCGTCACGCCCTTAGAATCCTTAAGAGTAACGTATCCATATTCATTAGCCGGCATAAGTGCAGTATTGAAATCAAGAGTAAGATTGCTTTCCGTAAGAACGCCGGTGCTGATGTTGACACCCTCGACAACAGGTGTTGATTCGGGCACGTCAAGACCAAGGAAGATCCTTACAGGCTTAGCCTGATATCCTCCACCCGTGGTACACATCTGATTGTACTCGTTCATTCCGATACCATAAAGCTTACCATCCGCAGTTGTATAGTAAGCGAAGTTCGGAGAGGCGTTGCAATATGCATAAAGTATATTGTTGATGCCGGGGGCGTCGAATACTCTAACGTTTGTTTCGGGACCGCTACTATAATAATAATACAATTTATCCTGGCTCATTCCGACATATCCGTTCCAGTAGTCGTAGTAATAGTAATAGGTCACGCCATCCAACTCGGATTCATCAATCTTCTGCCACATGTCGTTATAGCTACTGTAAATTGAACGGAAGGCATACTGAGTACCGTCCGAAAGCTCGGCAACAGCGAGATAGTATCCACCGCCTCTTATCTCTGATACATTGCTATAAGCAAGCTGGGGATCGGTGAATTTTTGATTTGTACCGTAGCAATAAAGCTCATTCTTGTTGTTAAGAACCAGAACAGAATATGACACCGCAATTATTTGCTTTACGTTTGATATACCCATCTGTACGGGGCGATTACGATCATTGGTGGTTCCGTCGCCAAGCTGACCGTAGTGGTTAGATCCCCAGCTCCATACGCTTCCGTCAACTCGGAGCGCATAATAGCTTCCGTCAGTTGCTGTAAGGGATACCACACCATTGAGATCTTTCACGTAATCATCATAACCGTGTTCTATTGCTGTTTTGTTAACGTAATCCAGCTCATAAGCCCTTACGGTACCGTCATTGCGCAGGACGTAGATGATCCTACCGTTGTTGCTATAGGAGTTTGTAACAACCGCATCCTTTACACCTTCAAGCATTCTGACGGGAAGCTTAAGTGACTTGCCCCAGGCATAAAGTCCGCCATCCTCGGTTACGGCAATGATATCCTCGGAATAACCGGAAATCTTGATGACAGCGGGAGCCGCCTTAGGCTTATTCTCATAGACTACAACGTTTATTTCGTCATAGACGCCAACGCCGCGCACTGTAGCACGAATGGTGGCATTACCTGCAGCCAGACGAACAAGCTTGCCGTTTTCGTTAACGAACGCAACCTCGGGGTTCGAAGATACGTAATCTATATATACGTCGGTAGCATCGGTGGGATTAAGCTTTGGCTGCCAGGACGTATCTATATCGCCAATGTAGGTTACAAAGAAATTATCTTCAAAGTCAATGCTCTTTACAGGAGTCACAACCTTAATCTCACACGATGCGGATATGTTACCTTCGCCACTAACGGTAACGGTTGCAGTTCCGTTTGCAAGCGCCTTGACAGTGCCGTTGCTGTCTACGGAGATAATAGAGGGATCGCTTACAGACCATGTGAGCTGACGCTCTGTAGTCTTTGCGGGATAAAGCTCGGGAATAAGCGTTACAGTGTTACCGCAGGAAATATCCATTGTCTCGGGAATAGATATCGACTCAAGTTTGAGCTTGGGAACGACGTTAACACGAAGCACGGCATAACAAATATAGTCGGGTGAGTAAACCAAAATGCGGGTGCTGCCGTCAGCAATAGGTGTTACTGTACCGTCAGCGGCAACCGTGACTATTGCGGGATCTTCGCTTACGTATATAAGCTCGGTCTTATCAAAGGTTGCAGGAACAACCGTAGGATTGATTGTGTATCCACTCTCGGTATCGATGGATATTTCGTTATCCGGAAGGAGAATAGTATCACAATAAATGCTACCCGGTATTTCTACCAAAACGTACGAGTCATTGCTATTAAAATCTATATGGCCGTCGTACGTATATTTTTGAACATCACTATGCCAGTAGCCACCAGTTGAGAAATATGCAATATACTCATTGTACTGCGAGCTTGGGGTTGAACAATACTGACACCAAATGCTATCGGAAACCGCCTCGCCATTGATCCACGTATCATCGCCGCAAATCAAACCTATCGTACCAGAAAGCTGATTATCGTACAGGAACTTCTTTTCTGCTTCAGTTTCTATACATACAATGTCTCCACCCAATAGTTGCGCAAAGTTTCTGTACACATTAATTGAAGCTTCAGCCATATAGGAACGGTAATTGATGTACAAACGCATATAGGTCGTACCGCTTGCAGGATCCTTGACGACCTTATCAATGGTGGTCAGGTATCTATCGTAGACGCTGATGGACGATGCGGCAATATTACCGTACTCATCCTCAGCATAGTTGCCTGAGAACACACAGTTTTTGAAGTTATCGCCATTTCCGCTTATGTTGGAATCTACAAAGGCACAGGTGTCGAATGTTCCGGATAATTCCATATCGTACCACGATTCGCTGGATCCGCACTTGTAGAACATCGAGTTGCTTATCGTCTTGCCCTCTATTCTACCATTAGTATAGCTCCACGCTACTTTTCCTGAGTTAAGATAACGGTAGTATAAGGGTCTCGTATAATTCTGTCTAAACGTACAGTGGTCAATGTTGTCAATTCCGCTAAGGTACGGGTTGGTTATCGTGGTGTATGAAAGATCAACCTCTCCCTTACCTGTCGTTCTTATCTCTACACGATAATAATCCATAAGATCACTCGGGAAGAGCTCTACAGGATCATCCTCGCTACCTTCGCATATGAAGGTACCTTCAACGTTCAGATACGCAATGTAAGTATCTGCATAAGGATCGTTCGGATCGTCAGACCAGAACTGGATACGAGTACCGGGCTTTGCCGTAACTGTAACGCCGGGAGCAATGTACGTAGAGTTAGGCATTATGTAAAGGTGATCAGAGGTAAGCGTCATATCCGACCTAATCTGTGAAGGAAGAATCTCACCGGATCTTACCGAGAACTGAATTCCGCCGCCCTTGTAATATTCGCTGTAGTTGCTGTAATGCTCCTTATCATCCTCATCAAGACCGTTTTCAAACTCGGTAAGAACATTGATGCCTATGATATAGTCGTTGGGACATGCATCGCTGATCTTGACTCTGAGCGCACGGCTGTATCCGGTGATAATATTATCATTGTCATAGGTGAGGAAGCTCTTGGTAGAGTAGGTTCCAACACCGTCAAACTCGGCGGTATCCTCAATAATTTCAACGTAGGTATTAACCATTCCAAGAGATGAAAGTGTGTCAATGCTTATTACAGTATCCTTTGACATACCCCATCTGTTGCGAAGGACTACTACAATATCTACGGTTTCGCCGGCATCTACAACGCCGTCGCCGTTATTGTTCGCAGAAATATTTTCGCTATCAAAAATATAGTAATCGTAAAGGTTTACGTCAGGCTTAGGAAGCTTGGTGAGCGCGCGGTATGCGTTGACCTTCATAACTCCGGTGCCATGCGCTACGTAAGGACCCATATACTGATAGAAGCCGTGAACGTATCCCATTACCAGGTGCATACTCGGATTGCAGCAAATAGCTTCGTCCTCGGAGGTTGCGGCAATCTGCGCTGCAAGGAACTTCGAGGGGTACATATCTCTATCTGCAAAATAGGAGCGAAGAAGCGCTGCAATACCGGAAACGACGGGAGCTGCCATAGACGTACCTGAAAGATTTCCGTATTTTCCTCCAGCAAGAGTACTGTAAATACCTTCACCGGGAGCATACACTTCATACTCGATGTTATTGTAAGAATACGCATCCCAGTTGGAGAATCCAGACTCGATCCCCTGGCTGTTTACGCTCATTACGCCTATAACGTAAGGAAGCGATGCCGGGTAGCTGGGCATAAACAGAGGATAGTAGTCGGTAGGCTGGTTGGGGTAACCATCGTTACCCGCCGCTGCAACGAGAGTTGAGCGAGTATACGCAGTCATAAGAGCATCCTGAATAGCTATAGAGCACGCAGTACCACCAAATGACATATTGATAACGTCCGCGCCCATTTCATAAGCGTAGATGATGGCTTCTGCAATATCATTCTGGAGGAATATACCGGTAGCCTGGCCTGCCTTAACGGTCATAAGTCTGGCATTATAGGCTATACCTACAACACCCTCTTTGTTGTTGGATGCACCGATAATACCGGCAACGTGAGTACCGTGGCCGTGATCATCCATACCGCTGCCCTTGCCTGCTACAGCATCCCAGCCGTAATAATCGTCTATGTAACCATTGTTATCATCGTCTCTTCCGTTATCGGGAATTTCACCCATGTTGATCCACATATTACCCGCAAGATCGGGGTGGTTATAGTCAACACCGGTATCTATTACGGCAACAACGATAGAAGAAAGTCCGCCTGCATCGATACCTTCACTTTCAAGGTATGCCCAAGCTTCCTGAATTCCGCTTTGACCGAGATACCACTGCTTCTCAAGCTCGGCATTACCATACACCTTTTCAAGCACGCCATCAAGGTCGAGGCCTAAAGAATCAGACTCGGTTTCAGCGTCGGCATTTTCTATTGTGTAGTCAAAATCCGCTACCAGAACATTGTCAAGCGATCTGGCACGCTTGATGACCGTGCGTACGTCCTCTTCTGCAGAAACCATTGCTTCATACCATACACCATCATTGGTTTCAAACATCTCTATAATGTCGGTAAAGCCGCATTTTTTGAGGTTTTGGGTAAGCCTGCCTCTGAACGACTTATCCATCTTGAGAAGGAGGGCGTCCTTTCTGTAGCCAATCGCTTGCGTTTCGACAAGCTCGGGATAAGCTACGTCAAACGGCACCAGAAGGTTTCCTTCCGTGTCCTTGTACTCGCCCTGATACTCAGCGGCAAGATCGGTCAGCGGTATAGGAGCGTTTGCTTTCTTTATCGCCGTTGGAATAATTATCGCCGCAGATATCGCAACGATAAGAAGAGCAAGAACAAGACACGCGACGTAACGGCGAGTCTTAGATCCATGCTTTTTGGTTGATGTTGCAGTTGTCATTTTCATATCCTCCTCACAAATCTGCAAATTATAACAATAAAATCAGCAACAACTGAAATTTGAATAAAATATTTTAACACGCGTAAATTTTTATTGTTAATTTAATTATAAATCGCACCGACCGATATTTCAAGATGTATCATTCACAAAAATAATATATATTGTTGTTAAAACTGCACAATTCCGCCCCTGTATTCTCTTTCATTGATACACAAAACGACGTGTGAGCATTTTGAAGATAAAGCCCCCGCGCAACTCTGCGGATGTATTTTGCGGCCTTTAGTGCGTATTGACAGGTCACACAAAAGAGGAATTTTTAGCTATGCAATTCAAAAAGCAAAGGACCTTGAGCCGTTAAGGTCTCAAGGTCCTCTATCGATTAAGTATAATTGCATCTCGTCTCGTTGCATAGGCTTCAGAAGCACTATGGCAGACTTTGCGGGATTTTACACGTCGGACTCTCTGATGGGCTTGACGTTGTAGAAATCGAGAATGGGGATCAGGACGAGGGCGGTGAGGCCGGCGTTGAAGCCGCCGTTGTAAAGGACGAAGCCGCCGTGCATCTCGGCGGTTATGGCGCAGATGATCGCGCTCATAAAGCCGGCGAGGACGCCGTAGCGGAAGCCGTACTTGCCGGCGATCGGACAAAGTCCGGTGGCGAATGCCAGGCCGTTGATGTAGGACTGGGTGGAGAGGGTCCAGGGGACGTCAAAGCCCGAGATGAGGCAGATAATAACCACCAGGACGAACAGCGCAATGTAGCCAACCACTATCGGGAAGACGTTTTTGATATGCTGGCCGTCGGCCGCGAAGGTAAGGGCGGCGAATATGATGCCCGCGGTCGCGCCGGTAAAGCCAACGCCATCGGGCAAGCCGGGAATGATGGCGGGGATCACGAACACGAGATTCAGATACGCGAGCATCGCGAAGCCGTATACGGCAATATTGATCATACAGACCGGCATACCGAACTTGTCGGTGAAATCGGTGCCGTGTCCGGTACATTTAAGCAGGTCGCGGTAGCCGCGCTGGCTTCTGTGGTTGAAGACAAATCCGAGGATAAACGTCACCGCAAAAAGGGCGACGAAAAAGATATTCATAAATCCGCGATAGCCGTAAGGGAGCGCGTAGTAGCTATCGTTGGTGATCGCCAATTTTCCTGGCTCCTCGACGCCGAGGGTGCTGTACATAAAGGCGTTTAAGAATATGCCGAGAATACCGATGGCGAGTCCCGCCTTGTAGAGGCTGTATCCGTGGTGCATCGCCGCCGTGCCGGGCAAAAGCGCTGGAATGACAAAGCCGATCGCGAGGCCGCAAACAAGGGAGAGCGCCACGCCGACCCAGTTGACGTTAAAGGCCGCGGGGTCGTAATTTCCTATCGCGTATCTGAAGCACAGCTCGCTGACAAAGGGCGCAAGCGCGGTGGAGAAAAAGGCGATGTGAATGTTCTCGCCGATTTTCTTCTTCATTACGAGGCAATAAAGAATTATGCCGATAAAGGGCGGCCACATATTGAGAAAATTGAGACCGTAGAAGCAATGCGCCACCACAAGCATATATCCTGCGAGGATAGTAGCATTGGCCTTTGCACGGCTGATGTAGACGATAAGGTTGGTGCACAAGCCGCAGATCGCCGCGTTGAACAGCGTGCTGCCGAGGCCGCCGAGCGCGAAATAATCGGTGACGAGCTTGCTGGGCGAGGTGAGTATCCTCACCAGATTTTCAAGGAAGTTCCACTCCTTGGTATATACGACGGCAATCGGAGCCGCCGCAAGAAAGAAAAGACTGACAAGCAAAGGATACAGATAGATAAGTCGGTTGCTCAACTTATGCTCCTTCTCCGTCATAAACGTTGACATCTAAATATGCCTCCTGCACAGTGTTACTGATGCTCAAAATGAAGTAAAATAGCATACCTATTATAGCATTTCTTTCGCTTTTTGTCAATTTACTTTTCGCGCCCGAGCATTATTTTTTCAAAGCTTGCAGTCGAGCGCCCGTTTGGGGCGACCTTTTCACATTTTTGTATACTTTAGTTTACATATTAACACAAAAAGGACAGCCTTAATCCACTTTTCTATCCCTCGGATTTCGCCGTTTTCGAAGACGTTAGTCGGGGGGCGTGTAACAAAAACACGTTTTTCAGCGCAAATCAATCGTGCAACGAGGTGATAACGCACCTGCGTAAAAAAAGCATTGAAAACACGCGGTTTTCAATGCTTTTTTGTCATATAGAATTATAGCGTCTTATCAAAATCCTTTTCGATCAGACCGTTTTGAACCTCTTCATCAAGATCCTTGTTAATCTTAATGATATCCTTAGTGCGTTTTATAACGTCTACGGTTATGGTCACGAGCGGCAGGACTATAGCGGCAATCATCGCTACCACGCCGATAGAACCGACATTGACCGAGCGGCCATAAAGCTTCTCAAGTATATCCCACGAGGAATTGATAAGAGTGATTTCCGCAACCAAGGTACCGAAGATGGCGACAAAAATCTCGGTAATTGCGCTCTTCTTTTCCTTGATTTTGTTTTTTCTCTCCTTAATTCTCTTTACGTAGGTGTCGCAAAGATTTTCAAGATTTGCAATATCATTCTTAAAATTGTTCTGAAGATCGTTTATGCGGAAGTTTCTGTAAAGGTACTCGTAATACTTGTTGATGTGCTCCTGCTCTGAAGGAACCTGGAAGAAGGCTCTGAACATAAGGTTGTACGCCTCGCTCCTGCAGTGGTATGCGCCGACAAGCTCCTTTTTCATTACCTCGTAGTTCATACTCAAGCGGTCAAGCTCTCCCATTTTCGAAAGCATATGCATTGTCGAGTACTTCTGGTGGACTATGTGCAAAAACAGCGTATGGTAAATGCCCCTGGCCTTTTCGGGGAATGCGTTTCTGAAGAAATCGTTAGTTCCCTCGCAGTCGGTAATATAGTTAATGTTTACCACGCCCTTCATAGTAACTGCCCATCGGGAGTTGTCAAAGGGGACGTAGATGTTTACGGGATAGGACTCCTCTGACAGACGGTAGCTGTCCTTAAGGTTTTTAGCTGCATATTTCAAGAGTAGCTCAAGATCCTCGGGACACTGATCGAGAAGCACGTTGGAGAAAATAATGGGCTTTACATCGAAGAACTCGATGCTCTGCTCTTCTTCCTTATTTACCCACATAGAATCTATTATGCTGTCGATAAATTCCTTTACCGTAAATTTATACTCGACCGCTGTTTTCCTCTGCGCCTGCTGATCAAATTCCTCTCTTGTGGAGATGAAATAATTCTTCTCACTTTTAGGCTCGGATATAAAGTAATTCAAGTGAATGTAGTCTTCAATGCTTTTGCTTTCGTACTCGCACTCAAATTCAAGAATACCTACACCCGACTCAAAAAGGTAGATACACACGTCCGTAATAGCAACGCGAAGCTCGGAATTTTCACTCGATTGTCTGGCGTGCAGAACGAGAAAATCTGTTTTTCTGTTAGGAAGATTAAAGTAAGCACGGGAATTTACATCAAGCTGATAGCAATCCGCTATCTTAGCCGACGAGTTACCCTCGCTGAGCATATCCACAAGCCCTGCGCGAAGCTCCTCTGCCTTCACGGACACCGCATTAAAAACGGCACGCTCGCCCTTTCTTCCCCGGCATTTCGGCAACGTCGGATCAAGCTGTCCTTTTACGTATTTAAACGGGAACACAAACTTTGTAAACTGTTTTTCGACGACCGCCATAATGAGTCCTCCTTTTTAGATGTTTTTCTGCCATTTGCCGCTTATGTACAAGCGATTTTCATCAACGTCATCTCTTCTGATGATAACGTACTTATCTCCTCTTGTTATAAGCTGCATACTTTCTATTTCACCAAACATTTCCTTCAAGCTATCCTCTATGTTTCCGAAATCAAAGTATGCGCAGGAAAAGAGGTCAAAATAAAGCACGTTGCTCTTTATATCGTAATAAAGAGAAATATGGCTTTGCGCGATTATAACGATACCCTGAACGAAGGCGGGATCGTTTCTTGAGTCCCTGATAACGTTAGCGCGGGTTATCGGCGTCATATTCGCCATTTGGACAAATTCCTCAAGGGAGTCGAATGCGCTGTCAAGCGTTATAGGCTCTCTCGGCTTTATTCTTCCAACAAGGTGAGGACCGAAATCGTTCTCGGTAAACATAATTCTGCTATTATCGTTTACTCGTCTATCGTTTACACAGTAGTTCGAGATACCCTTGTTGAACGGAAGATTTACCTCAAGATAGTTATACACCATCTCAGAGTTGAAGAATCCGTCGTACATTATGTCAAGGAAATAGCACTCACGCTTCGAGAAGGTATGAATGGTAATATGGCCGCCGCGCAGGAAAAGATATGCGCTGATACCAACGTCCTCAGGATCGTCGCCGTAATAGTACGGAACGAGCGTGGGAGGGGCTACCGTTTCAAGATTTGCAATGTTGGCAACACCGTTAAGCAAATCGTATATTCCCATCATATCGTCGAGCTTGAAATTGATTGCGCCATAGCAATCCATCATCATATGTCTCACTGTTAATCTTTCGCCTCCGTTTTGCCAAGAAGCAGCTGATCAAAGCGCCTGCAGCTGATAAGGAAGGGAGAGACCCACCAATTCTGTGTAGATGACTCTTCATTGGGGATACAGTAGTAAAGCTCGTTCATGTCGTACTCATACTCGGTGAGCAGCTTTATCTTCTTATCCTCGAATCCGCCGTCTGCGCTAATGATATACTGACAAACGCTGCAACGGTCCCTGTTCTCGTTTTTCTCGCTGTATCTTACGACGTACGGGAAGATGGGATCGCCTATGTTGTTTACGGCATTCGTCTTTCTTCTGTGCTTGAAATCTCCGTTGATGTTGAAGAATTCAAACAGATCTCTGATATATCCGATGTAATTCTTGATTACTCTGGGATCCTGAGCCACTAACTCGGCAGAGGGCTTATCGTGCTTGAAGCAGTTAAAGAACGCAGGCATACTCTTAGGATAATCGGATATTCCGACAAAGTCGTCCTTATCACACTCGATTATCGAATCAAAGGTGGAGATATCGCAAATCTGTCTGCGGCCTATAACGGAATGAAGAAGGAGGTGCTCCTCGCTGAACTTCGCGCTCTTTCCGTTAGTTGCATCCATTCGCTTGCAAAGCTCGCGGAATATCTGCAAAAGCTCGCCAAGGGTGGCCTGCTTTACAGGCTTTTGTCTGTTAGCGCCGGAGATTTTGGACACTGCGGCCTCGCCATCCTCTGCTATTTCCTTTGCTCCGTTAAGAACGATCTCGGCACGCTCAAAGAAGGCTCTCTCACACTCTGTCTGCACCTCGCGAAGAACCCCCTCCTTATGCCTTTCGTTAAGAGGATGCTTTTCCATCAGCTTCTCACGGCACTTTGCGTAAGCAAGGATGCCCTCGTAGAAGGGGATAAGCGTGCGAAGCACACGCTCAAGCATCTTGTTTATGTAAATGATAGAATTAAGCGCGCCGCAACGTTCAACGATAGAGTCTATCTTCTGCAGCTTCATCATTATGCTTTCAGCATAAAACGCCTTATTATCTCTTTCCTTGTTAACCTCGGTTTGCGCTACCTTGGATATGATAAACTGCGACATCAAGGATATTTTCGCATTCTTCATCCAGCTCTTTACCTTATTGCTGCGAGCATAATCGATCTGCATCATATCCTGATATATCTGCTCATCCTGCTCAAGTCTGCGGTACTCTCTCACGATCTCACGATAATTGAGGGAGAAGCGGATAGATACGTTGGTGAGGATCTCGTCAAAGGCATCGTTGTTGTTCTTGAGAACCGATTCGAGAATTTCGCTCGGGCCCTCCTCAAGCATAAGAAGCACGACGGTGTTGTCCCAGTTAACGTCATCGATAGACTTGTTACGGAAGTTGTCGCGGTATATTTCTTTTTCTCTGATTCTTTCAAGCAATTCGCGCTTGGTGTTCTGGCCGAGAGAGTCGGAAACACAAAGAGCCAGACGGTGAATATACTTAAAGTCGTTTATCTTGAGGCTTTTTGCAATATCATTCGACGGGGTGCGCTCTATTCTATTGCAGGTAAGGTTGTAAAATGTCTCCTTTGAAACCACAAAATCCTTCGATTCGTCATCGAAGAACATTGATATTCCATTGAAGGACATATACTGAAGATAAACCTTGCCCTTGGCGTTCTTAGCTCTGTAAAGGTAGTAGTTTTCGGCAACGCCGTCAACCTCGATGGAGCGGACAAAGATAGAAAGATCGAACTCGATCTCCCTCTCGCTGGGAACGTTGACCTTGCAGTAAACGGTGCCCTCTCTTTCCTCGATAGCCATATACTTGAGTATAGAAAGAGCATCAAGAAGCTCGGCATACAATTCGCCAAGCACGTTATAATTCTGCTCTGCGCCCTTGAAATTGATCTTCCACACTCTTATGATCTCGGCAATTTTTGGGAATTTAGCTGCGGAAATTTTGCCTCTTATGAGATTATTAAAGGGAGTATATGAGTTTCCGTCGATTTCAAGCAAAAGCTCGGTGAAAACGAAGGAAATGACCTCTTGGGTCAGAATATTGTCGCAGTATATGTGCGACATAGTTTCATCAACGCGGTTAGCGTTTGATGCCGATCGGCACAAACGGCCTACGGAATCCTCGCGGCGTTCAGGAACGTCCCTGAACTCTCTCCAAACACCGTACATTCCGAAGAATGACATAAGCATAATATTGTTCATCGCGGAGATGAGATTGTTTACAAGAGAGGTCATCTTCGGCTTGGGTGTGCCGAAGATATATCTTCTCAAGTTCTCGTCCGGAATGCAATCAAGTGTTCTTTGGAGTATTTCCCTGGGATTAAGTGAATTCTGTACAGACTCACTCATCAGCTTTCTTACCTTCCTCGATTATTACTTCTGCAAGCTTCTCATATCTTTCAAGAGCAAGGAGTGCATCAGCCTCACCTTTAAGCTTGCCCTCCTCGTTGAGAACGTAGAGAACGTCCTCGCGCCACTTGAATCTCTCGACCTCAGGAATACCGAAGCAGCCGTCCTCTACAAACTCATCACAGATGGTCCAGTCAAAGGCCTCGATATCCTTTCTAATTCTGTTCTTAACCGCGGTGTACTGATCGTCACCGTTAATGGTAATGCTTGTTCTCGGAACAGCGGTGGGAAGGACTATAACACGTCTTATCTGATAGTCGCCCATAGTGATCCAATCCTTACCGACTCTTGACAAGAAGCTGAAGGTACCCATACCGAACTGTCTGGTGGGTCTCATACAGCATACGATAACCTGCGAATCCTTGTTTGTAACGGTTGCGGAGAACTGGTCGCCGGATGCGGTATCGTAGATTACGCCGCAGAAGGGCTGGTTTTCCAGCATAGCGAGCTTTTCCTGCACCTGTCCGCCCTGTACCTGAGCTGCAAAGGGCTTGGTATCGTCAACACCGAGGAACCAAACCGCCTCATTTTCCACGCCGAGCTTGTCGCCGACGGGAATGCACTTCTCACGGTAGTTGGTAAGAGCGTTTCCGCTGAGCAATTCCTTGGTATCATAGGGTCTGTTCTTGCTTCTGAAGGTCTGTGCCGCGCCAAAGAGATAGGTAAGACCCTGGCTCTCAAGGTCGGTATCAATTACAAGAAGGGGTCTGTCGGGTGTTGCGCCCAGCTTCTCTACCAGGAAAGGAAGAGTGTTAAAACAGGTAGAGGTACGGCACGCGCCGCCCTTATACGAGTGGAATGTAGCTTTTAACATAGTAATTTTCTCCTAATGGTGATTCTGTTTTGAGGTCTTTATCAGTGCTTGCCGTGCTTTTCAACAATCTCGGCTATAACGTTTTCGGGAATGTCGGTGCCGGGCTCGTTCTTCATATAGAGCTGGCGCACCCATTCTCTTGCGAAATCGTATGTGTCGGATTTGATGAGGTCGTAAAGCTGCTCGTCAGTCCACTCATCGCGGATTCCCTCGGGACGTCCAAACGGACGGTTAAACTGTGCGAAGAAGGAGAACAGGAGCTCCATTATTGCCTTCTTTACAGCACTTGCCTCGGGAGAAAGGTTGCTCTTGGAGTGAGGAAGCGCGTTATCCTTTGCAATGTCCTTGAAATAGCTGGTAAGAACAGATACGAACTCGGTTTCTATCTCTTCCTTTACTATTTCGCGAACAACGCCGTCCACCTTATACTTTTTCTTCGTATCCTCGATGGCCTGCTGCTTTTCCTTAGCGAAGCGCTCCTCCATCTCGGCCTTTTCTTCAGCTCTGTTCTTAGCGTCGAACTCGCGCTCCTTTGCAAGCCATTCTCTTGCTTCCTTCTCTGCTATTTCCTTGTTCTTTAAATCGCACTGAGCATACAGGCTCTGATAGTTTTCGTAATAGTCATAGAACTCTCGGATTGCAGAAATACTACGCTCTGTCTGCTGAAGATCGTATCCGTAGTTGCTCCACATCCACGCATCCTTCGCGCGGTTCTCCTGAATTATCTTAAGAACCTCTCCGATTTCCTTTTCGGGATACTTGGTAACGTAGGTGATTACCATCGCACGCGCCTTGATGATAAGCGTCTCAAGAATTGCAACATTGATACGCTCACCCGCGAGCATCTGGGATATTTCAATTTGAGGATGTGCCTCGGAGAAGGTAGCATACTCTCTGTTTACGATACCCGCCTTACCCTTGCTCTGAAGTGTGATATATGTTTCGTGAACGAGGTTAACGGCATTCTTAAGCTTCGCACAGAATTCCTTATAATCATCGTTCTTTCTCTTGCGGCTGATCTGCTCAACCTCCTTGTGGTAGTTAGCGTAAACCGCGATGAGTACTACGTAAAGCTGGTTAAGAAGAACGGGAGACTGCAAGGAATATGAAAGCTGATCGTTGGAGAGGACCTCTGTGCCGTCGGCATAGAAGAATCTCTTACCAAGAGATTTCTCATACTTCTTAAACACGTTTCTTGCAGCGATACGGCAGATATCCTCAAAGCGCTTAACGATATCTACGTCCTTGCCCATATGGACCTTTTCGCCGTACTTTATGCGCTTGTATGCGCTGTTGATATCATCGATAAACTTCTGGTCTCTGGTGTTGCCTACGCCGATCATTTCGTTACCGAGCATAGTATCCTCGATATCACCGTAGGTCTCACATACAGAGTGAGTGAAGTAAAGAGCAGGCTCGGTACAGCCGGTAACAGAGCCCCAGCCTATGTAGGAATTGCAATCCTTAACAAATCCAAGCTGAACGCGACCGTCCTCGGAATAGGATATGGCATTATCTACGAGAAGACCGATAGCCTGTGCTATCTTGTCCGTAAGTCTATCCATATACTCTTCAAGACCGAACTTGGCGTCCAACTTCTGAAGGCGCTTTGCATAAAGGAAAGAGGAAAGCGACCAGGTAAGCGACTCGATAAAGGCGGTCTTGCATCCCTTGTCAAAGAGTGCTGCATTAATTGCGGGAGTCGCGAAGGGGGTTACGTTATAACCGTTATCCTCAACGTACTCAAGGAGAGCGATAATGGAGTTTTTGAACTTCTCCTTCTCGTCCGCAGAGAACATATTGTTCTGCTCAAAACGGTCGATAAGCGTAGCCATAAGGAATACACCGTAGGAAAGGCCGAGAATTCCCTCCTTGTTGTTAGTTTCGGAGAGCTTGAATACGTATCTGCGAAGCTTGCTATTATTCTTTGCAACGTAGTCCTTCTCTTCAAACGTAAGCTTAGATTTAAAGAAGTCCTCCTTTATCTCCGTACCTACGGTCTGATACGAGCGATACAACGGGAACAAAGCTTCGTCATCTTTAACAGCTATCAGATTTCTTTCGTTTGCCATAACTTAAAGTGCTCCTTTGTGTTTATTTATTAAATTAAAAATTTCAAGCAAATATTTTAGTGCCAGCCAGCTTGTCACGTTATTCACATCAAGAGGCGGCGAAACCTCAACTATATCCATCGCATCTATGGGGAGTGATGAAATCAGTCGCCTGAGAAGATGAAGAACGGTCAACGAAGACATACCGAATGCCTCGGGCGTGCCCGTGCCCGGCGCGTATGCAGGATCAACTGCATCGATATCAAACGATAGGTAAACTCCGTCGTAATCGGCGTATTTTGTAATTATCGCATCTATAACGGAATCTACGTCGGCATTAACGCGTTCAGAGGAATAAACGGAAATATTGCCCCCGCCAAGGAAGTCAGCCTCCTGTGCCTCGTATGAGCGTATGCCCACCATCACAATATCCTCAGGGGAAAATCCGTTGTCGAGTGCGCGCCTGTTGACACAAGCGTGCGAGTTGTGCGAGCCGTTATAGAAGTCGCATATATCGGCATGGGCATCAACGTGGATAAGACCGCGGCGCCCTTCCCTTTGCTCTCTGTATGCTTTTTCGGTAAGAATGCTTACCGAGTGGTCGCCGCCAAGCATAACGGTAAGTTTTTTCCCCTCGCCCGATGCCATCATCCGTGTCACGGCGTTATAATCATATCCCGCAACGTCTCCCATATCGTGAAGAATCGGAGGAATCATGCTTCCGTCAACAGCAAACGGCGGTAGGCTTTCGCTTAAGCGGCGCATAACCGCAGGCGCCTCGGATGCTCCCCTGCCGACCGAGCAGTTTTCGTCATACGGAATTCCGAAAAGAACTATATCGGCGTTATCAATTCCATCTGCCAGAAGATCTCTCCACATAACTTTCTCCCTCGCGCGTATTTTAGCGCATAAATAATATCTTTTATTTATTGTAGCATAGCAGTCGAAAAATGTCAAGCGCCAGTTTAATATGAAGGCAAAGTGTCGAAAACACCTGGTTTTTGTACCTGTTTCTTAAAATTTTGCCGTTTTTCGGAGCAAAAAGCCCCGGCGACCGCGCGTCTCAACCTCAAGCACCGCGCGCTCAAGTGCAAGCTCGTCACCCGAAGCAAAAAAGTCACAGTAACCGTGCGGTTACTGCGACTTAGAGAGAGCGACATAAGCTTTGGCAGGGTGCGCACTCCAAAAGTTATATTCTGCGCCCCCGAGAGGGCTTTTAGCTGATCAAAGCTCGCTCATTTGCAATTGCGGTGCAAAATGCAAATATTTATTGTCATTTTCGGGGGACAACCTCAGAGGCGTGTGAAATTAACGGTGTTTCGGTATGTTAATTTCGCGAATCGGGGATAAAACTATCAAAACGCGCTTATGGCGCATTTTTGTGACATACGTTACTTATTTTTCGGGGTCTTGAGGACTTGTCTGATGGCGAAGCACTGCAGGCGCTTGGGGAGGGCGTTGAGCAGCAGGAGCAGGGAGTTGCGGTTGATGCTGTACGCGAAGCGGGGGCGGCGAGCGCACAGGATGCGCGCGGCCTTTTGGGCGAGCTTTTCAGGGGAGATGCTGCGCGCTTCGACGCGCTCGACGATTCGTTTGAATCGTGCGGCGTTGCAGGAGTAAAGCTCGGTCTTATCGCAGAAGCGGTCGAGAGCATCGGTAGACACACCGAGCATTCCCGTATCGACTGCGCCCGCCCTCAAAACGGACACTCCGATGCCGAGGAGCTGCAGCTCCATACGAAGCGAGAATGCATATTTATCAAGCGCCGCCTTGGTGACGGCGTAAATGCCC
>JAZRAF010000059.1:0-33321 GCA_045634425.1 Eubacteriales bacterium
TGTTGTGACTGTGATTTGCACCGCATTTATCATAATCACAGTGAAGAAACGCCACTTTTTTCTTGGCATTTATTCGTTTCAGGACAAAGTCCTGAGCACCGCCGAGAAAGGCCTTTTTTCCTCCGTTGTGCAGAAAAGCGACCGCACAGTCGTAGCTCTCACTCAGCCTTTTCTGGCTTGAGAGGATAAGTCTCATCGCACTTGCCATACCAAACGTGCGGCAAACACCTGCGAGAAATCCTCTTTTAAATCTATCTATTCCCGTCATCTCTCCCTGGCTTGTGCCCAGATATGGGAAAAGACTCTTGGTCGATATACATTTCACACTCGGGGGAATATCGTCCATATAATCACCCACAGGGGTGAACAGAAGAAGCGTTACCTCGTACTCTTCCCTTTTGTCAATCTCCCAAAGTAGATTGCAAAGACTTTTTTGTATTCCACCGACCTTCATATTGTTGTTGACAATAATTATCTTTTTCATTTGGCACCCTGATACGGCTTCATTTTTTTGCCGTTGCGAGCACCCGAGTACATCAAGCGAAGCCTTTTAAAGACTCCAAGCTCGGTTTCGCGCTTAAAATTAATACCGAAATACAACACCATAAGGTATGTACTTTTGGGGAACACATTTCTTAAAAGCACACCCCTGTCGTAGAAATACTTTTCGTTATGTCCGACGAACCAGGTCGAGGTATCCTTACAACACCCACCGAGATTGTAATTGTATGAATACACCTTAAGTCCGCGGTCGAAGCAGGATTTAAGAAACAGAGTGTCCTCACCCGAGCTAAACTCGCATCCGCCACCGAAGCACTGATTAAAGGTGATATTTTTATTTACCAATGCCGACCTTCGCACAGCCATTCGGCAGGTTCCGAAGCGCATAGAGTTCCATATACGCAATCTACGGATCGGGGTATTGCGTTTTTCGACTACTGCGCCTCCCTTTACGATGTCAATGCCAAAGAGAATCACATCCGCATCGGGAAGCTTCTCAAAGGCCTCGAGGACCTTTTCTGGCATATCGTCGTTATACACTATGTCATCATCCGCAAAAAGCAGGATGTCCGCACTCGACGCCATAAGTGCGATATTTCTGTTAAGACCGACACCGCGAGTGGGAGTCGTTATCATCTTAATGTCGCCGCATTCACGCTTTTCGTTGACAATTTCCTCACGGTCGGCCTGATTGGCAATTACGGCATCACAGCGTATGTTCATTTTTTCTGCAATCGACAGATCTGTCCTGTGCATAGTTGCAACCAAAACCTGCAAATTCACCGTATCATCACCAACCCTTCCGATGCAATTTGTCAACGCAAGCTATCGAATGCTTTGCGACAAATCATCAAATTTTAATTTCTTATGGTAATCCAGATATTTTTCATACGAATTGTTCAAATCCACAATCACGGCGTGCTGTTTGATCTTCCGTTCCTCGGGTGGGGGAAGCTGCATATAATCGCCGTAAAGAATCTTTAACAGGCTATCGTAATGCTTTGATATCGGATATTCTGCGCCCTCAAACGAAGCGTTCGTCGTATGAGAAATATATTCTCTTGGGTATATGTTTTTTGAGCACTTTGACGCAGCTGCAAAGAAGCTGTGAACAAATTTGCTGTCCGCACTTCCCTTTACAGCCAATCTCCAAAACGGCTTGGTCGGGAGGAGTTTACAAAGCCCCATAAACATTTTTTTACCTTTGCTGTGTGTTATATATCCTCTGCGATCTAGTGACTTCGCAATCACGACCTTTGAAGCGTAAAACTGAAGTTTTCGACCGAATTTTGTCTTTGCTGCATTGTCACACGGAAAGATATCAATATAAATACCGTGGTGCATCTCGCGATCCTTGACCGGATATTTTTCCAAGCAGGTGGTGTTTTTTAATCTCAGCTTTGAGAAAAACATCGGCCAATGATTTGAAAATTCCTTTTGCAAAAAGAACTGTTCGCTATTCAGGACACCTTCCGCCTCGCCTAAGAAGCGCTCGTAATCCTCGCGCAGCATCAGAACGTCAACGTCATCATCCCAAGGAATAAAGCCACTGTGACGCACTGCGCCAAGCATTGAACCGGCAAAAAGGATATACGATATGCCGAGCGCTTTGCACACACGGTCAAATTCACACAAAATAACACTGAGAGTTTCCTGATACTCACGAAGTGAAACAGATGGCGTCATATTCGCCTCATTGCAATCAGCCATAATACTTCTTAATTCCGCTCAAAAAATAACTTAATATTAATCCCACACTCTTCGGGAAAGAAAAATTCATATGTCTTCTATATATCCGCCAACGGTTTTTAGCACTTTTCACCTTGTTAAACGATCGCGAATTTTTAATCAATCGCCAGTCAACAAGAACCTCAGAGCATCCTACAACCTTGTGTCCCGACCTCATTATATCAAGCCACAAACAATAGTCCTCATGATAAAAGTCCGTCGCGAATCTGTATTGCTCCACGATATCCCTTGATAATACAACAGTCGAGCATCCAATATAATTCTGCCTGAGCATTCCGTCAAACGTAATGCTTTCGGGAACTACATATGCGTTTTTGCTTGGATTGCCTCTGTCATCAATAATAGCGTACGAGGAATAGCAAAGCTGTGCATTTCGGGATTGCATCGCCTCGATCTGTGACGATAATTTGTTTGGATGCCACACATCGTCACTGTCCAAAAAAGCAACGTATGCGCCCTGACACATATCAAGACCTCTGTTTCTGGTCCTCGCGGCGCCCATATTAGACGCATTCTTAATAAGCTTTATTCTTTCATCGGCTGCCGCTAGATTCTCAACAATAGCGCAGGTGGAATCTGTCGACCCATCATCGATTACCAGAAGCTCCCAATCAGAGCAAGTCTGCAAGACGACCGAATTAATTGCTTCTTTGATGAATCTTTCGGCATTGTATGCCGGCATAATTACCGACACGAGAGGTGTATTATCAATTTTGGTGTTTTTTTCCATATCTGAAGCGTTTTCCCCTATTAGTGTTAAGTAACGGGATTTCATTTTTGTTTGAGATATAGGTTAAGCCAATGCAAACGTACATAGGCACAAGGAACAACTCGTCAAAGAACAATATATCAAGCGCCATCCAAGGTCCAATTGCTCCTGCAAGGATGATACAAACCTGTGTAAAGTGCTTGTGTTTAAGTTTTACGTTTTTCAAACAAACGCGCAGTAAGCAAATAATCCATCCGGCAAAAATCGCACATCCGATAAGACCGAATTGGAAAATAAGCTGAATTAGCGTATTATGGGAAGCTTTGGTTGTCAGTACCACATCTGTGTAGCCTTTACCAAGCACCAAAAGAAGCGTATCGTTCTTAAACGCTTGTACAAATTCGATCCACACGTCGGTTCTTCCCGTCGTAAAATCGGAAAGGTTCAGGTTGTTGTCAAATCTGGACAGGATCATCTCAATCAATCCTGATGATGTTGCCATTGATATCAAAAACATAGCGGAAACAACAAACGTTAAAAGCAACAGAACCTTTGTTGACATCCTTCCGCGTTTGAACAGTGTTTCTAGAACGAAGAACAGGAGCAAGCATATAAGGATAAGAGAGAACATCTTGGAAACCGCCAGCAATCCGCAGTATGCAAGCAGCATAAACATAACGATAAGCGGCATGGTTCTCTTTCTGTTTGTGTTGTTTGAGATAATCACCATAACGCCTGCGATTGCGGCAGAAATGTGCGCCGAATAGAAGTTGGGGTCGCCGTAGTATCCCGAGCGTCGCACAACTCCAAAAAGCTCAAGTCGTGTGATGTAACTGGCGATAGATGAAAATTGAACAAGATAGAGGGAAGAAACCGACGCCAAAACAATTCCAAACGTAAAGAAGAGCGTCAGCCAATAAAAGTCATACTTTTTTCCAAGCTCTATCGCCATAAACGGTGCGAGCATCAGTGAGAATACAAAAAGCAAAAAGCTGTTGTCTATCTCAAAGTCGTGCATCGTTTTTACAAGCAAGCAAAAGCCTGCAAGGATTCCTGCGGGAATGACGTGGACTATGTTGATCTTGCGGTGTCCAAGCACAAGGCAGATCAAATACACCAGCAAAAGCGCAATCGTGAAAAACGAATTTGTGCCGGGCCTGATCTTCAAAAGTGTTGAAAAAGGCAGGAAAAACATCAACACCGGCAGTGCAATTCCTTTTATTGCGGACCACGCGGCGAGCAAAAGAAAGCATATAAGACACGGCAACAACAGAGCCGTGCTTCCGAGAGCTTGCGCCACCAACAGCCACACCGCTTCAAGCAGGCAGGTCAGCAAAATGACGGTTCTCGGTCGAATGGTTAACATATACTAGAACTCCTCATTTTGCACCTTCGTGCTTAAATATTACCTTAGCGGTCTTTAAAATTATCTTAAAATCCAGCCACAAGGATCTCTTCTTTATGTACTCGACGTCGTACACTATCTTTTCCTCGGGTTTAAGGTAATATCCACCACACACCTGTGCGTGGCCGGTAAGTCCGGGTTTTACCTTCAAGCGCTCACGGAAGCCGTGAATATATTTGTCGAACTGGTCGTAGAATATCTCGCGCTCGGGTCTTGGGCCTACGAGAGTCATCTCACCCTTTAAAATGCACCAGAACTGAGGAAGCTCATCAAGTCTGGTCTTGCGAAGAACTCGCCCGAAAGGGGTAATTCGGGGATCATCATCACCGTTTGACCACTGAGCACCGTTTGCCTCGGCATCCATATGCATTGTTCGGAACTTGATCACGTCGATCTTAGCACCGTTAAGTCCAAGTCTTTCCTGGTGGTAGAAAATCGTTCCGCCCGAAGACTTATTTGAAAATTTAACGAGTATAGCTATAACCGCCATCGGCAGTGCCAGAACCACCAATGCAATTATAGAAAATACTATATCGAAAGCACGCTTGAAGAACGAGTACACAGGCTTCTTGTCTATCTCACCAAGATCCTCGACGAAAAACTCCTCGTTAGCTTCATACGGCATGATTACCATTACATTTTCTTCGACGTCAACACTCTGATTCGTATTCAATGGTGTCATCACCTCTTCCTTTCAAGTGTAAAAACTTTCCCTTCGAGCTTAAAAAGTGCTCGTTATCTACGGCACTTTTTCGGGAAAAAAGGGCCCTTACGCGCTATGCGTGTATAGCGCACGATATTATTATTTAATATATAATAGCACAACTGTTCATTTTTTTCAATAGTTTTCGCAAAAATTTACATTTTTTCGGCAAAATTCATCTCAAAAAAAAAAAAAAAAAAAAAAAATGAGCAAAAATCGTTGCTCCGAGCCTTTCGCAAAAAGGCGTTTTTTCTCGCGATCAAAAATCGTTCTGCACGCTCCAAAAAAAGTCGCGGGATAAACGCGCCGCCGTCGCAGCTCTCTTACAACTCTTTTTCTCCCACTCGTCCGCAAAGCGTCGTTTGATATTTCATATTAATATGGCTGGAAAAGAACGGTTTTCGCACCGTTTTCAACCGCTTTGGGCGCGTTTTTCTGCATACGTTGCCGCTTTTTAGTGACCTTTTTCTTTTGGTAGTTGCTTCTCGCACGGTTTTTTGCACGACTAAAAAAGAACGGCAGGCATACTTCGTGCGCCTTGTGAGTATACTATAAAAAACGCTTTTAAGGAGCAGGTTATGAAAAGAACGGTTTGGTTATGGGAGCTCGTGGGGTTTGCTTACGTCAGCCTTGTGGGCACGGTTTTGCACTTTTTGTACGATTGGCTGGGCGGTGCTAGGTGGGTGGCGCCATTTTCGGGGGTCAACGAGTCGACCTGGGAGCATATGAAGCTGCTTTTCTGGCCGATGTTTATTTTTGCCGTGGTGCAGGGCTTCTTCTTTAGGGGTTATGAGGAATTTTGGTGCGTGAAGCTGCGCGGTGCGCTTTTGGGCCTTTTGCTGATCCCCGTTTTGTTCTATACCTACAACGGCGTTATAGGCAAGTCGCCCGATTGGATGAATATCGCAATTTTCTTCATTTCTGCGGCTGCGGTGTATATCTATGAGGCCCGTGCACTTACAAAAGGTGGCACCCCGTGTAACTTTTCGCGGCTTTCCTTAGCCGTTTTGTGCTTGATCGCACTACTCTTTGCGGTCTTTACGTTCAAGACCCCGCCCCTCGGAATCTTCCAAGATCCGATCGACGGCACGTACGGAATCATCACCACTGACAAATAATTTAAGCCGATGGGGACGTAAGCCCCATCGGCTGCTTTTTTATGTATCTAAACACTTTTTGTATTCTATCGCAGCGAAAATCAGAGCCGCGATGCCGTAGCTCCAATTCTTGCCAAGAGGGACGAGCTTGTAGCCAAGCTTCGGGAAGACGGGCAGCGGAATCGTGGGGCCGCTGATCTCGGTCATAAAGACGCCCTCGTCGCTCTCCTCCATCGCATTTACGCAGGCCTCAAAGGCGCGCACGGCGGGCTCGAGGAATCTTTCCCTGTCGAGGTAGCCGCATCTGATGCCGTGAAGCCAGCCCGCACTGATAAGTGCGGTTGCGGAAAGCTCGCGGTAGGAGTCGTACTTAAGAAGCGTGCCAAAGGTATAATCCTCACGCATACAGCCGAGGAGTGCCTCGCTGGTGCGGACGAAAAGGTCGATCACGCCCTTTGCCTCGGGGTGGTCAAGACCAATATTGTCAAGTATCATCGGAAAGCCGCAGATGACCCAGCCGTTGCCACGGCCCCAGAAAAGGTCACGGCGAGGGAATGCGTGCCCCGCCTTTACCCAATAGGAGTGCGACCAAAGATTCTTCTTTTCATCGAGCATCATTGATGCGTACTGCTTTGGCTGGCGTGCGGCAAAGTCGAGAAGCTCGCTATCACCGCTTTCCTTTGCGTAAAGCGAGGTAAAGACGGAGAACATCATAACGCTGTCGATCCACACGCTTTTGGGGTAGATTTTGCCCTTTTTGCTGCATCCGAGGTGGTTAAGGCAGTCAAGATAGAGCCTTGGCTCGTTGCGGATATAGTCAAGCACCTTGTCGGTGAGCCTTTTATACTCCGCGTCGCCGCATCTTTTGTACATCGCGTAGGTGATAAGGCCGGGAGCGGCGGTGTCCGACTGATCGACCGCGGGATCCTCCTTTGCCCAGTGGTCGCAATACGCGCGCAAAAATGCGGTATAGTCCTCCCTGCCGTTTTCCTTATCCAGCTCGTCAAGGGCGTAGCCGAGGAGCGCCTCGCCCCACATCCATTTCATTTTTGGGTCGGAGGTGGCGCTCACGTAGTCGGCAAGGCGCTTGACCCTGTCGTAGTATTTCTCGTTATAATTCATACTCACCTCACGAGATGGATTTTTTGAGGGAGTCAAGCTCGAGCATTTCCTCGCGCACGAGGGTTCGAATCCCTCCCTCTCGCTGGATCGCGAGATATTTCTCGATCTTGGCGTTCTTCTCTCTTGTGAGAACGTATCTCTTTGCCATTATAAAGCCAAATACCATAAATGCGATGCAGGTAAACGCCATAACGTACTTGATTCCGTTCTGTGCGGCGATGGGCTGCACGTCGAGATCGGCGTTATAGCCCGTAAGAGTGAGCACCGCGGTGAAGATGTTTACAACGATAGCCGCACCCGTCTTGCGTGCGAAGGTCATAAGTGCGCTGCAACCGCCGCTGAGGCGCTTGCCGAGAAGAAGCTCGCCCGCATCGACCGCGTGGGGGAACATTATCCAGCTTGTGAGCTGCGCACCTGCGAAGCCGACCGCAACGAAGAATACAGATGCGTAGGCAATATAGAGATTTGCGCCGAAGAGGCCGAAGCACAGAAGCGCAAGCACCGACAGGGGCAGGCCGAAGCGGTAGATGAGGTTAACGTCCTTGTTCTTTATAAGCTTATTGATTATCGGGAAGGCGCAAAGCTGAACGGCGATGAATATGCCGAGGAATACCGTGCTACTTCCCTTGGGGTTAGTAACGTATTTTGCAAAAAGGATAATGCCCGCAGAAAAGACCTCCATACAGATAGCCTGACCGATATACATACCAAGAAGCTGTCTGAAGGGCTTGACCTTAAGGGGGGCTACAAACTCGCGGATGTCGAACTTGGTTTTTATGTTGGGGATCTCCACTCTTTCCTTAACGAATATCGCGCAAAGGATCACGGGCAGAGCGAAGAAGATGCCGAAGCCGAAGCCGATGATGAGGTAGAGGGTTGTAAGGGTTATCTGACCCTTGTCGTACATTCCGGTAAATACAGTGGGGAGAATGGTGCACGCCGCAGTACCAACGGTGGACACAACGAGGCGAAGGACGTTTGCACTGTCGCGCTCGGCACTTATTGTGCTTATCTCAGCGGACATACTGCTGTACGAAACGTTGATTATTGTAGAAACGGTGTTATAGAAAAGATAGGTAACGGTGCAGTAAGCAAATCTCTTCATCTCTCCGTCAAATCCGACGGGCAGAAACGTGAGTGCAAACGCCGCAACGAGAAGCACGCCGCCAACGAGTATATAGGGGCGGCGACGGCCCATTTTCGTTCTCGTGTTATCACAGATAACGCCCATAAGCGGGTCGCTTATCGCATCCCAAAGCTCGGAAATTAAGACTACAAGTCCTGCGAGGTAGGGGGAAAGCTTGATAATTTCTATAAGGAAGAACAGGGGGTATATAACTCCGATAAGAGCCTGTCCGCCACCGCCGTAAATGTCGGCCGCTGCGAAGAATGCGCGCTCTCCCTTTTTCATAGTTCTTAAGGTGTTATTTTTCATTTACTCACTCCTCATCCTCGATCTTCGATCTTATCGACTCGAGGCGTTTAAAGCTTTTTTCAATATCGCGGTAGGGTGTGTCCGTCTTTTGCTCGATTACGTAATAGCTGCATCCAACCGACTCAGCCGAGCGGAGCACGCTTTCAAAATTTATCACGCCGTCCCCTATTGCCGCATCGTGTCCGACAACGTCAAGACCCTTAGCCGAAAAGGCCAGGTCACGCAGATGAATACCGAGAAGCCTGTCACCGAATTCGACTATCTGACAAGCGGGGTCAACACCGCATTTAGCGGTCCAATAGGTGTCGTGAACGAACCCAATCTTGCTTGTGCGAGAGAGGATCTCGGCCATTCTCGTCCTGCCGTTTTCAAGCCTTACGTACTCCCAGTTGTGATGGTGGTAAGCAAGGGTTATTCCGGCATTTGCGTACACCTCGCACATAGGGTCAAGGGATGCTATAAAATCGTAGAATGTTGCCTCATTTCCGAGAATGCATTTAAACGGAAGCATCGATATAACGACCATCTTGCAGCCCGTTATGGCACAAAAATCTATGATACGTTGCGGATTTTTGAATACATACTTGGGTTTTACCTGAATTGATCTCACCTTTATTCCGCACTCCTTTACGAGTGATGCAAGTGCCCTGGCGTTCTTCTCGGTGAAGTCTATTCTTGCGACCTCAAGCTCCTTGATCCCGAGGTCTAAAAGAGGGAGATAGGCGCGCTTGAAATTCTTCCTTTGCGCCTTTCTTATCGTGAAGGTCTGGACTCCGAATTTCATCAATATTCCCTCACGCCCGCCTTGTAGTTGAGCTTAAGCGTTTTGCCGTTAAAGGAAAGCTCGATGACGTCGGCCTTTCTCTCGGTCTTGCCGCCTGTAACGTAGCTGCTTTCGTATCTTGCATACTCGGTGTTGACAAGCTCGCCGTTCAGCTTGAAGTGCTCGGCGTACTTAACGTCAAAGGTCTTGTCACCGCTCGTATAGGTGACGGTCATATCGGCAAAGTCGTACTCGTTGTCAAGCATATCTGCAACGAACTCGGCAAAGCTGCCGTTGTCCTTCGTGCAACCGAGCTCGGTTATCCAGGCGTGGGTATCGCCGCCCTTGAAAATAAGGTCGTAGCGAGCATCGCCGCTTGCCTCGATAAGCTCTCTTACGCTGTCCTTGATCTTGCTGATATCGGTTGCGATCTCCTCAGCGGTAACGCCGGGCATATCGTTTTTAAATGCGAGAGTGCCGTTGCCGTCGCTGATGGCGTGGAGCATAATATACGCATCGCCCTTGCGGCCGAAGATATAGCCCTCGCCAAGATAGTCGGTGTTGACCTCGTCAAAGAGGCCTACGGGGAAATATGCGTGGGTGTATTCAACGATATGGGGCTCGAGCATTCCCTTTTTGTCGGGAACGCTGTAGATAGAGATATTTACGTTTTCGTCCTGCACCGAGTACGGAAGTCTGCCATAGCCCTCCCAATACTGACCGCGTGTGCTGTTACGCTTAGGCTGCGCGGTGTGGATGGAAAGGTCGGAGCCGAGGGTGGCTACGTTTATCTGATGCTGGTCGGCGTAGTCACCCGCAAAGTGCGCCTGCGAGGTGCTCATCGAGTAATAAGGGGTCTGATAGGTGTAGACGTTGGCGCGCTGAATGGCCTTGCCGTTTGTCGAGGGGTTAAGAATGCCCGAAAGACCGCCAAGGGTCGTGGTAAGGGTGAGCGGCCAGATGTTTACAAGCTTGAAGTCGTTAAGAAACTCGTTGTTGAAGAGCTTGTTTTTGCGCAGGTAGGTGATAGAGTTGTCGATAACATCGGCGTTGGAGAATGCCTCCATACCCATTTGCATCATTATCTGATCAACGTCCTGTCCGATAAGGCCGTCAGCCTCGAGCTCGGAGATGGTGATACCGTTTGAGGACTTTATCACCTGCTTTTCGGCGGGGTCGTTGAAAATTTCCTTAATAACGTCGGGCACGCGGTAGATAGGCTCGCCGCCCTCGGTTGCCTCATACATTCTCTTAAAGCAGACGAAGAAGCGGTTGCTGTTTGTCTTGTACTCGTCGCCGTTTAAAAGCACGAGGTCGATATAGGGGCGCAGGCGGTTGCCGGTGTCGTCGCTTGCCTTGTTGTCCATATACATTCTTCCGCTCGCGCTGACGAATGCGTATCTGGTCTTGCCTGCGGCGTCTATGTATTTATACGACTGAGTTGCGATGTCGATCCAGATGATGTCCATTATCATCTTCATATGCTCGACCATCTCAGCATCCTCATCCCTTGCAAACTGAATGAAGTTTGCCATAGGCGCGATGTCCTCGGGATAGTAGTTGTTGGAGTAGTACTCGTTGAAGCCGTAGTAGTATCTCTGATACATCCACGCCTCGATTCTCTCCTTTGCCATCGTGACGTGCTCCTCACCGCTCTTACCGTCGGCAAAGGTGGCGTCTGGCCACTCGCAGCCAGCAAGGTACTCGGTGGTGGCGAAGAGGATCTGATGATTCTCGCTCCAATGGCACATACTGTCCGCTCTGCCGTCGTACTGGTCCATCCAATACTTGAAGCCGGTAAGGCAGTTCTTTATTTCAGCCTTGTTTTCATCAGCAAGGCGGTGCTCGTTTTCAAGGTAAAATCTGATAAGACCGCAGGCGGTGAAGTCGGCGCAGTCCTCTCTTATATCGATGCGCTCAATTGCGCCCTCGAGGTTGTCCGAGATAAGCTCGACGTCATCAAAATACGCATCCTCGAGCATATCCGACTGATACAGCATTTCGGTAAGCTTGCCGTCGCCGCCCTTGGTCGTTTCATATGCGATCGGCTTAACGAAAAGCATATTGCATCCAAACTGCACTATAACGCTCAAAAGAAGCGCTCCAAGCAGTGAAAGTGCGATTATTGTTATCTTTTTTCTCATACGTATCTCCTTTTTTGTGACAGGGGTTACATAGTCTTGCGGTAATTGTCTATATTCTGATCGGTGTTATAGGTGGGGTCGCCGGGGTGAATGCCGTTCATATCCTGCATTATATGATAGGTGCGTGCACGCAACTCATCAACCGCCGCGCGGTAGGTCATAGCCTTGTTTGCATAGAGGGGCTCGGCGATATGAAGGTCGACGCAGGGGCCCTTGCCGAAGAGCTTGTTTATGCCCTTGCGGGGACGGAATGACATCGAGATCGGTATGAGGGGCTTGTCGTATTTTACGGCGTATGTAAACACGGCGGGCTTGAGGGGTCTTATGTCAGGATAGAAATACCAAAGCGAGCCCTCGGGAAACACGTGCATCCAGCGGCCGCTTTCGGCAACGGTGTCCATATCCCGCTTGAATATCGCCATCAGGTGAACGTCGCCCTCAGGAATCGGCATCGCGCCGAGGATACGCATAAAGGGGCAGAAAATACTTTCAAGGTTGGTCTTCCACGCGGGAAAATAGCTTATATGCGGTCTTATTGCCTTAAGCACGGCGAGGTAATCCCACATAAATACGTGGTTTGATACCGTTATCGCGCCGCCCTTAAGCTCCTTTTTATGCTTTTTGATATTCTCGCGGCCGTATATCTTAAGGCCGTGGGTCAATCTCATAAGAGGAAAGACTATCAGGTGCAAAAGCGAGGCGGTAAATGCGCGCCCGATGCGAAACCAAAAGCCGCGCGGCATATATTTGTAGTCCCTATCAAGCGTGATCTTATACGTGCTCTTAAGGGTGAGCATATGGTGATCGCTTCTTTCGGGATAGGTGTAATCAAGATTGTGTCTGTAATACATTTTAAGTGCCCTTTCGATGGTGCTTAAATGAACGTAACCATATTATTTTACCATATTTTAAGGATTTTTGCAAGTATGCTTGTACAATTGTAGAAAATAATCGAGGAGCGGCATATACTGTTAACGGCGTACCTATGGCGGTACGCAAAGAACAGGAGGTTAAAAAATGGCAACCTTTTACAATCAGGCAACGCTTTCCTTTGGCGGAAACGTTGTCAATTCCAATACCACCGAGGCCGAGCTTCTCTCGGGTCTTGAGTTGACGAAAACAGCGGTTACCGCGTCATATTCGGCAGGTGGAAGCGTGGTTTACACCGTCACGCTCCGTAATATGGGCGGCGCACCCTACACGGGCCTGACGCTCACCGACGACCTTGGCGCATACACCGTGGGCGAAACCACGGTAGTGCCCCTTGACTACGTTGACGGATCGGTGCTTTATTTCGTTAACGGTGTTCCCACGACTGCTCCGACCGTCACCGCAGTCGGCAACCTTGAGTTCAGCGGTATTGACGTGCCCGCAGGCGGCACCGTTACCCTTATCTACCAGGCGGATGCAAACGGATTTGCGCCCTTGGCGGCAGGCTCGACGATCACGAATACCGCATCGACCAACGCGGGCGCCGGTGTCGGCGTGATTACCGATACCGCAACCGTAACCGTTGACGAGGCGCCCGAGCTTACCATCGCTAAGGCGGTGTGCCCTGCTATCATCAACGATAACGACACTCTGACCTACACCATCATCGTGCAGAACCTTGGCAACACTCCGATAAGCGCGACAGACGGCGTTATTATCAGCGACACCTTCAACCCCGTGCTTACGGGCATTACCGTTGATCTGAACGGCACCGAGCTTGTGGCCGGAACAGGCTACACCTATGACGCTGCCACGGGTGCGTTTGCTACCCTTGACGGCGTTGTTACGGTGCCCGCCGCAACCTACACTCAGGACCCCACGACGGGTGCTATCACCACGACTCCCGGCGTTACCGTCCTCACTATCAGCGGCACCGTTTAAGCCTCGGACGTACAGCGTAGCGGCTGAATAACCAAAAAAGCACTTATGGGCTTCCGATTTGTGGGCTCATAAGTGCTTTTTGTATGTTTTAACTTGTAAAAAAACGTTACACGGGTGGGGTGTAATGCCAAATGTCGGCGTTTTTGCACCTGGGGGGAGTCACAAGCGTTATCAGTCCACGAGATAGTGACCGAAGTCGCTGATCTTATGTACAAATCTCGTGCCAAGCTTCTTTTCAACGACGTCATACGCACGTCCGATCTTGGGTGCGCGGGTGGTGGTGTTGTGACAGTCAGAGCCGATGCAGTGTACCGACTGCTCTTTCATCATTTTGATGATCTTAGGACGGGTAATGAAGCTGAGAAGCGAGCTTGCGTTGACCTGCATTATACAGCCGCTCTCACAAAGGCGCTCCCAGGTCTTTGCGCTTTGCAGATGCATATATCTGTCGACGTGCGCAAGGACGAGATTGATCTTGCCGCGATGCGCAAGCTCTTCAATCTCCTTTATAATATATTCGGTCCACTTAGTCATAGGCATTTCAAGCAAAAGACACTTGCTGCCCTCTATGCAAAGATCCTTAAGCTCGGGGAGTCTGCTGATGCCGGAATAATACGCGACCTCAGCACCAAGCTTGATCTTGGGTGCACCCTCAAAAAGGTTCTCCTTAAGCTTCTCGTACGCCTCAGTGCGGCGCGCAAGAAAGTCCTCGACGGTCTCGTTGTTTGCAAGGAAATGGGGGGTTGCGATAACCTCCTTGACGCCCTGCTCGGCGAGCATTTTGAGCATCGTTACGCTTTCCTCTACACTTTGGCTACCGTCGTCAATTCCGGGTAATATATGGCTATGCCAATCTATCATACGGATATCCGCCTTATCTAACCCCACGCCGTGCACTCTTGCACGCACGGAGGTTCTAATTTTTGTTGTAGAATGCGACACGGGGTGGGACTTTCACCCTTCCCTATGCCGTTTTGCGGTTAGTTTGCGTTGTCGGTGTTCGCCTGTGTCTGCTCAGTAGTAGCGGTGGGACGGCGGTGAGCGTAATAGTCACCGTAGCCGTATTTTCTGTATCTGTATCTGTAGTAGCGGTTCTTTCTGTACTTGCCGTAAGAGCCGCCCTCGCTTCTGGACTCGTTCATAACGCAGCCAAGGAGCTTTACGTTAGAGAACTCAAGCTGTCTGAAGCAGTGCTCAAGCTCGCTCTTTTCGGTGTATTCCTCACGGATAACGAGGATAAGACCCGAGATGAAGCCGGAGATGGAAAGTGCGTCGGAAACGACGTTAACGGGAGGAAGGTCGACGATGATGAAGTCGAACATTTCCTTGAAGCCGTCAAGCACCGCCTTCATTCTGGGAGAGCCGAGAAGCTCCGAGGGGTTGGGGGGGATGTTTCCCGCGGGGAGGATGTACCAATTCTCAAGAACGCCGGTACGGAACTGCTCCATATCTACGCCGTTACCCATAAGGAAATCGGTAAGACCGGGAGTAGATGCGATATCAAGCTTCTTTGCAAGAGAGGGCATACGAAGGTCGCCGTCGATAAGAAGAACGCGGCTGCCCTTTTCTGCAAGAACGTATGCAAGGTTAACTGCCGTGGTACTCTTGCCCTCGCCCTTGATCGAGCTCGTAATGCCGACTATCGGGCACTTAAGATCGCCGGGAAGAGTAAATGCAAGGTTGGTACGAAGGAGCTTATACTGCTCGGTCGCGGTGAAGTCGAGATTCTTGTGGAGAGTCTTTTTCGATACGAGTGCGGAAAATGCCGCATTCTGCTTTGTTTTCTTGCTCTTAAAAAGTGCCATGATCTATTAACCCTCCTTCTTCTCGGTCTGGGGCTCAACCTGAGGCTGAATCTGGTAGTATCCACGGTGTCTTCTGTGACCGTAGGAGTAGTAATGACGGTAGTAGTGCTTAGATCCGTCGGTGTCAACGAGGTTGGGGATCTTTGCAAGGATCGGGTAACCGAAGGTCTGAAGAACGTACTCCTCATCGTGAATGGTCTTATCAAGCATTGCGGCGATAGCAACGGCGAGAACGGAGACGATCGCACCGAGGATGAAGCCAACGATGGTGTACTTAACAATGCTGGGAGAAACCTTATCGTAGTCTGCGTAGCCGTCCTGTACCTTCTTAACCGACGCGCCGGTGATTATCTCGGCAATTCTGGTCTGAAGGACGGGATATATAGCATTCGCTATATCCGCCGCAAGCTCGGGGTCGTCGCAGGTAACGGTAACCACCATTACCTCGGTGTCGTTGGATGCGGAGGACTTGATCATCTTAGAAAGCTCGCGGTACGTAATATCATCACCGAGCTCACGGCCGTCAGCCTCAACCTGCTCGATAACGAGGTCAAGGGTGGTGCGGTTGTTAAGTATCTCACCGTAGGTCTTTACAAGGCTCTGCGCTGCGCTAAGCTCAGAGGAGCTTACCGTGGTGTTGCCCGATGAGTTATAATTCGTGTTGTTGACGTAGAGCATCAGGGACGACGAATATTTAGGAGTGATAAGGAATGCCGAGATCACAAATCCGAGTGCCGCCGCGATGACCGCCGCAACGACGACGAGCCAGACCTTGCTGGCAACGCACTTGAAGATATGGGCTAAGTCTATGCTATAAAATTCCTTACCTTCCGCTTCCTGCTTGTTTATTTCCATTATATTTTTCCTCTTTCGTTTTCGGTCGCCGCACTAAAACGGCGCACCGAATATTTAATTCAATTCGATATATTGTATCACAAATTTGTCGAAATATCAAGTATTATTTATATATTTTCATAAAATGCAATATTTTCCGCATTTGGCACTAGGTGGGGCGCTTTAGGGATGCACGGTATTTCGTGGGTGGAATTCCGTAACGCTCGCGGAATTTATAGGAGAAATAATTGCTGTCGTTGAAGCCGCAGGCGTAGGCGATCTCACGATGGAGCGGCCCGGCTCGTTCTTGATCATATACTCCGCTCGGCCGAGGCGGCAATCGGTCAGATACTCGTTAAAGCCGACGCCCATCTCGCGCTTGAAGGTGCGGCAAAGATGCTCGGGGCTGACGCTCATAAGCTCGGCAACGTGCGAGAGGCGCACGTCAGAGGCGTAATTTGACTGAATATATCGCACCGTGGCATCAATTATCCCGTCACGTTGTGCATTTTTGTGTGCCACGCCGTCATTTCTTTGCATGATCAGGAGCAGCTGCTCGGTATATACGCGCAGTGCCTCCGATTTCTTTCTTTCGTCTTTATTTTAGCACGGCACATCAAAAAACTCAAGATTTATATCAAATATTCGCTAATTTAATTAAGGAAATGATTTTATCTTTGATATAGAATAATAGTAGTAAACGAAGAAAAAAGGAGTGTAACCTTATCGGCAAGTGGGCAGAGGACGGCGAGTATCCCAGAGACTACGATATGCTTGCTAAGATCGTTAAGGGAATTGCATACGAGAACGCAAAATCCTACTTTAACTTCTAAAAAGCAAATAAAAGTTTACTTTTTCTAACGTTTCCCGAGACCCGTGTCAAAAATATGCGTGTCTCGGGATACACTTTTAGCATTTTAAGGACGGGCGGCACGGCGGCGGTATATTTGCCGTTATGGTCGCAAAAAACGTTATACGGAGGTCAAAAAACGTGAACAACGATAACATTATGATCATTGGAGTTGCAGGTGGTACGGGAAGCGGAAAGACCACCCTTGCAAGACATATTGCAAACGCATTCGGCGACCGCGTGGCAGTCATAACGCACGACAGCTACTACCGCGCCCAGAACGATAAGAGCATTGAGGAGCGCGCGCTTCAGAACTACGATCACCCCGATGCATTTGAGACCGACCTTCTCTGCCGTCATCTTGAAATGCTGGCAAACGGACAGGCCGTTGACGTGCCCGTATACGACTACACCATCCACAACCGTGCGGATGCCACCGTGCGTGTTGAGCCTAAGCCCGTAATAGTGCTTGAGGGAATACTTCTTTTCTCGGATGAGGAATTAAGAAACAAGATGGATCTTAAGATCTTCGTTGACACCGATGCTGACGAGCGCATCCTGCGCAGAATAATGCGCGACACAAGAGAGCGCGGAAGAACCTTGGAGTCGGTGATCAAGCAATACCTCACCACGGTAAAGCCGATGCACGACGCATTCGTCGAGCCCTTTAAGAGATACGCAGACGTGATAGTTCCCGGCGGCGGTGACAATCCCGCAGCCCTTGATATGATAATTACGCGCATACATAAGCAGCTTGCATAAAAATCACAAAAAGCAGGAGGAGTGCCAATCCAGGGCGACTTTTCCTGCTTTTGTCATCTTTTATTTACATTTCTTTGACGAATTTTGGCGTTTAATTTCACACGGATGCCCACTAAACGCAAAAATCGCCACCTTTTGCGCGGCAGAAGTCAACCGTCTTCTTTTTTCTTCGCTATATCCTTTTTTATACTTTATTACCAAATAGTTAGCAACATTTTTGTCACATAATAGCGTAATTTAGGATTGATTTTATCTTTTCTTTGTGCTACAATTATTATGCGTGTGTACGCAAACAAATAAAAAAGTAATTTAAATAGGGCTTGGAAATCTATGTACTCTTTACAAAAAGCGAGCATCCTGAGGCGTTTTTCCGCCTATCTTCTAGATATAATTCTTCTGCTTATACTCGTAACCGGCGTGGCATCCATTCTTTCTCTGGCATTCAATTACGACAGCTACTCCAACAGACTTGACGAGCTTTCGCTCCAGTATCAGCAGGAATACGGCATCGACATCACAAAGGACTATGGCACCCTCACCCCTGAGGAAAAGGAAATATTCGACGCAGCCGATAAGGCGTTCGGCTCAGACCCCGAGGTTCTCTACAATCACCAGATGATGATCAGCCTCTCCATTCTTATCATCACCTTCTCGGTTCTCTTAGCATACGTTATCCTCGAGTTTATCGTTCCTCTGCTTTTCAAAAACGGTCAGACGATCGGCAAAAAGGTGTTTGCCATCGGCGTTATGCGCGTTGACGGCGTTAAGATAACCCCTCCGTTCCTCTTCATAAGAACGATACTCGGCAAGTTCACCATCGAAACTATGGTGCCCGTGCTTATGGTGCTTATGATCTACTTCGGATCAATCGGTATGATGGGCGTTATCATCATCGGTCTTGTGCTCGTGTTTAACGTCGCACTCATTATCACCACCAAAACCAACAGCGCAATCCACGACGCGATCTCCCAGACCGTAACGGTCGATATGGCCACTCAGCTTATCTTCAACACCCCCGAGGAGCTGCTCGCATACAAGCAGCGCGTGCACGAGGAAGAGGCGAACAAGGCCGCATATTTCTAACTTAGATTTTATTATTGATTTTCAATATTAAAAATATTTTTTAAATCAGGAAGGAAGATTTAATGAAAGTTGTACTTCAGAATTTGACCAAAATCTTTCCCAGCCGCAACAAAAAGGCGAACGAAGAGGTAATCGCAGTAAACGATTTTACCTTTGAGATCCCGGATGGTAAGCTTATCGGTCTGCTCGGTCCTTCGGGCTGCGGTAAGTCCACCACCCTTTACATGATCAGCGGTCTGCAGAAGCCCTCGGGCGGAAAGATCTTCTTCGGTGACGAGGACGTAACCGAGCTCTCTCCCGAAAATAGAGGTGTTGGCCTCGTGTTCCAGAACTATGCTCTGTACCCTCACATGACGGTTAAGCAGAACATAATGTTCCCCCTTCAGAACCTTAAGGGCGCGGACAAGATGACCAAGGAAGCGATGATCGAGCGCGCTTACGAGGCGGCAAAGCTCGTACAGATCGACAACCTTATGGACAGAAAGCCCTCCGAGCTTTCCGGTGGTCAGCAGCAGAGAGTTGCTATCGCGCGCGCACTCGTTAAGTTCCCGAGAGTTCTTCTTCTCGACGAGCCCCTTTCCAACCTTGATGCAAGACTCCGTCTTCAGACCCGTGAGGAGATCAGAAGAATTCAGCGCGAGACCGGCATCACCACTATCTTCGTAACTCACGACCAGGAAGAAGCAATGTCTATCTCCGATATGATCGTAGTTATGAAGCTCGGCGTTGTACAGCAGGTTGGCGCACCCCAGGACGTTTACGACGATCCCACCAACCTTTTCGTTGCAAAGTTCCTTGGTACTCCCCCCATCAACGTATTTGCAGGCTCGGTTAAGGGCGGCAAGCTCTACATCGGCGAGGACGCAGTTCTCGACGTGCCCGGTGTTGAGGACCAGGACGTACACGTAGGTATTCGTCCCGAAGGATTTATCCTTGACGAGAACGGACCTATGAACTGTAAGCTTACAAGCGTTGAGGTAATGGGCCGTGACGTTAGCGTCGTTTCTACCAACGAGGCGTCCGTTAACCCTGTAGTTCGCTCCATCATCGACGCAGACAACAAGCTCTCCCTTACTGCAGAGACCGTAAGCTACTCGCTTAAGGCTCACAAGGTATTCCTCTTCAGCAAAGAAACCGAAAACAGAATATACTTTGAGGTAAAATAATTATGGTTGAAAGCAAGCATTCCTGGAAAGCCTGGCTCTACCTTTCGCCTGCTATCGTTTTGCTGTGTATATTCACCGTCTGGCCCATTATTAACACCTTACGTATGGCGTTTTTGGTGGACTTCAGCAACGCGGCATCCCTCGCAGGACGCACGTTCGAGTTTGGCTTTAACAACTTCAAGCAGGTAATACAGTATCCCCAGTTCATTACCTGTCTTAAAAACACCATGCTTCTTTGCGTGCTTACCGTTCCGATCTCAACCATCCTTGCACTTCTGATCGCGGTATGCCTTAACGCAATCAAGCCCCTGCAAAGATTTTTGCAGACCATCTTCTTCCTCCCCTACGTTACCAACTCCCTGGCTATCGGTCTGGTATTCTCCGCAATGTTCAGCATTGTAGGTACCGCTATCGGCGCCCCCGGTGAGAACATAATCACCCTTGGTATCGTAAACAACATTCTTGGAGTATTCGGCATCGATCCTATCAACTGGACCAACGCCGGCTCTACCTACGCTGCAAACATCGCTGTGCTCGTTATCTACATCGTTTGGAACGCGCTCCCCTTCAAGATCCTTATTCTTCTTGGCGGTCTTCAGAGCGTTAACAAGCAGTACTATGATGCAGCAAAGGTCGACGGAACCTCTCGCGTAAGAGTATTCACCAGAATCACCGTTCCGCTCCTTTCCCCCATGATCTCCTACGTTCTTATCACCGGCTTTATCGGCGGATTCAAGGAATACTCCTCGATCGTCGGTATCTTCGGCGACGGTATGGGTCCTGCCGGTAATAAGGGAAGCCTTAATACGATGGTCGGATTTATTTACGACGCTATTGCAATGCAAAAGCAAGGACGTGCGAGTGCGGCTGCGCTCATCTTGTTCGGTATCATATTTATCGTTACCATGATAAATCTGTACGTGAGCAAGAAGAACACACACTATTAAGGAGGTGGCCGAGATGTTGTTTAAAAGAAACGTTAAAAAATCCTCCCCCGTCCTTACAGAGCGTGATATGGCGCAGACAAAGACACAGCAGAAGATCGTGAAGTTCATCGTTCAGTTCTTCCTTTACGCTTTCCTTTGCTTCATGGCGCTTATAGTTCTCTTCCCCTTCTACTGGATGCTTTCCTCCTCTCTCAAATCGCTGACCGAGTATAACGCATCCGTACCCACTCTCTTCCCTCAGGACATTCAGTTTGGCAACTACAAGGAGGCATTCACCGCAGCGAGCCTTGGCAGACTGTTTGTGAACACCCTTTACGTAGGTCTTGTATCCACCATTCTCTCCCTTGTCATCACCGTACTCTCCGCGTTTGCGTTTGCGCGCCTTGAGTTTAAGGGTAAGAACGCTATGTTCGCCGCCCTGCTTGCAACGATGATGATCCCCGGTGAGCTCTTTACCATTACCAACTACGTAACGGTATTCAACTTTGGTTGGATGCACTCGTTCACCGCGCTTATCGTTCCCTTCCTCGTAAGCGTATTCTATATCTACCTGCTCCGTCAGAACTTCCTTCAGATCCCCAACGAGCTTTACCTCGCGGCTAAGGTTGACGGAACGAGCGATATCAAGTATCTTTGGAAGGTAATGATCCCTCTCGCACTTCCCACCCTTATCTCTATTACCATTCTTAAGATGATGGGATCCTGGAACTCCTACATTTGGCCCAGACTCGTTGCAAACGACGATGCGCACCTGCTCATCACCAACGGTCTTATGAAGGCAAACTTCAACGACACCCTTACCAACATGGTCAACTACCCTGTACAGATGGCTGCCGTTGCAATAGTTTCCGCTCCCCTCTTCCTCGTATTCCTCTTCCTTCGTAAGTATATTATGAAGGGCGTATCCCGAAGCGGTATCAAGGGTTAATCTGCCTTGCCTCGCAAGGGGCGTTGGCTTTTTAATAAAAACAAAATAAAAAAAGGATGAAAGATTATGAAGAAAATCTTAGTGGCAATTCTTCTTGTTGTCTCGCTGCTTACCGGCATTCTTGCAATGTCCTCTTGCGGCAACAAGGGCGCACAGCCCCAGTTTGTAATGCCCGAGAACGGATATGATGGAAGCGCAGTAACCATTAACTTCTATCATACCATGGGTGAGAACCTTTCCACCGTTCTTGACGCTTACATCGTTGAGTTTAACAAGCTCTTCCCCAACATCACCATCGAGCACGAGCAAGTTGGTGGCTATGACGACGTTCGCGACCAGATCAACACCGAGATCAACGTTGGCGGTCAGCCTAACATCGCTTACTGCTATCCTGACCACGTTGCAGTTTACAACATCGCAGGCGCAGTTGTAACTCTCGACCAGTTCATCGAGAGCACTATCGAGGTTACCGATGCTGATGGCAACAAGACCGTTCTTGGTCTTACCCAGGAGCAGATCGACGACTTTATCGACGGTTACTATGAAGAGGGCCGTCAGTTCGGCGACGACAAGATGTACACCCTTCCCCTTTCCAAGTCTACCGAGGTTCTTTACTACAACAAGACCTTCTTCGAGAAGAACAACATCTCCGTTCCCACTACTTGGGCAGAGCTTGAGGATGTTTGTAAGAAGATCAAGGAGCTTGAGCCCACCTCTACTCCCCTTGGATACGACTCCGAGGCTAACTGGTTCATCACCATGACCGAGCAGTATGGCTCCGACTACACCAGCTCCACCGGCGAGCACTTCCTCTTTGACAACGAGACCAACCGCAACTTCGTTGAGATGTTCAGAGAGTGGTATCAGCTCGGCTACGTAACCACTCAGGAAATTCTTGAGGCTTACACCTCTACCATCTTCGTAGAGCAGAAGAGCTTTATGTCCATCGGTTCCTCCGCAGGTGCTACTCACCAGCGCCCCAAGAAGGGTGACGACGGTAAGTATCCCTTCGAGGTAGGCGTTGCTCCTATTCCTCAGGTTGACGCTTCCAAGCCCAAGGCTATCTCTCAGGGTCCCTCTCTCTGTATCTTCAACAACGAAAATCCTCAGGAAGTACTTGCTTCTTGGCTCTTCGTTAAGTACCTCACCACTACTGTTGAGTTCCAGGCTGAGTTCTCTATCGCATCCGGTTACATTCCCGTAATCGAGTCCGTTAAGGACAACCCCGTTTACTCCGCATTCCTTAACAAGGCAGACGGCGGCGACTACATCGCAGCATCTACTTGTAAGCTCGGTATCGAGCAGGCTGATGCTTACTACACCTCTCCCGCATTCAACGGATCCTCCGTTGCTCGTGACCAGGTTGGTGCACTTATGCAGAAGTGCTTCGTTACCTCAACCACCGACGTTAAGGGCATGATCAAAAAGGCATTCGAAGAAGCAATCGAAGAATGTAGATACATGGCTAACTAATAGATTATATGAGATCATCTGTTAAACTTATATCATTACTTCTTCTTTTGTGCACGCTTATCTCGTGTGTCGTCGCTTGTGGCGACGACACACCGGACGAGCCTCAGCACGTCGACTATGCGTCCTCGGTGACCCTGGATATGAATTCCGAGTCGCTTAAGACCACCGCGACCGTAAAGTCGTACATAGACGGCGATACCACCCACTTCTACGTTGAATCCGGCATTACGACCGACAGCGTGCTTAAGGCAAGATACATTGCCATAAACACACCCGAGTCTACCGGTAAGATCGAGGAATGGGGCAAAAAGGCTTCCAAGTTCACAAAAGAAAAGCTCCTTGGCGCAACGTCGATCATTCTTGAATCCGACGACGCTAACTGGAACGTAGACTCCACCGGTGACAGACACCTTGTTTGGATATGGTACAAGGACGACACAATGGCCGAGTACCGCAACCTTAATATTGAGATTCTTCAGAACGGTCTTGCAATAGCTTCAAGCTCCGCAAACAACCGTTACGGTTCCACTTGTACAGCTGCACTTGCACAGGCAAAGACCGAAAAGCTTAACGTCCATTCGGGCGAAAAGGATCCCGATTTCTACTACGGCGCGGCTATCCCGCTCACCCTCAGAGAGCTTAAGTGCAATATTGCCGACTACGAGGGTCAGAAGGTAGCGTTTGACGCAGTTGTAACCAAGAACGAGGGTACGGCAGTATACGTCGAGAATTACGACGAAGAAACTGCAATGTACTACGGCATGTACATCTTCTACGGCTTCAACCTTTCCGGTGACGGAATGAATATACTCTCCGTTGGTAACAAGGTCCGCGTAGTCGGCTCGGTTCAGTATTACGAGACCGGCGACTCCTGGCAGATCTCCGACGTTCAGTATCGCGTTATGAAGCCCAACGACCCGATGAACCTGCAAAAGCTCGATGAGGAAAAGCACGATCCCGCATACGTTGAAACGACTGCCGACACGTTCAGAAACGGCACCGTTACCATCGTTGGCGAGGAAGAGAGCAAGACCTATTCGTACACCGAGCTTGCGCTTTACTCATCTATCAAAATGAAGAATCTTGTTGTTAAGAGTGCTTATACCACCGTTAACGACAAGGAATCCAATGGTTCTATCTCGCTCACCTGTGAGGTAGACGGCATTACCATCACCGTGCGCACCTCGGTGCTTAAGGATGCCGAGGGTAACGTAGTTACCCAGGATCTGTTTGTAGGAAAGACCATTGACGTATGCGGTGTTATTGATATGTATAAGACCGACAGAACGTCTGATTTCCCCTATCAGATCAAGGTTCTTTCTCTTGGCGATATCACGATCCATCAGGACTGATTATCACCGACTTATTTAATTTAGTTTCCCAAATTAATTTAATATAAAGGAGAAAACACAATGAAAAAGTTACTCGCTTTTCTTCTTGTCGCTATCCTTTGCCTCGGTATCTTTACCGCTTGTGGCGACAAGGAAGATGACGGACTTGCAAGGGCTGCAGAATACGTTGACGCCCTTTACAAGAACAAAGCAGAACTCACCCCCGGCGACTACGACGTTGTAGGAAAGGTTGTTATCGACGGAACTTCCTACACTGTAACCTGGACCTCCAGCTCCGATAAGGTTACCATCGCCCCCAAGGAAGGTAAGCCCGGTATCTACACCGTTACCGTTCCTTCAGAGCCCCTCGAGGATGTTGCTTACACCCTCACCGCAACTATCGCTAACGACGCTGGCGAAACCGTTACCAAGACTTACAACCGCAAGGTTCCTAAGTACGAGGTTATGTCCTACGCTGATTACATCGCAGCAGAAAAGAATGCTCCCGTAGTTGTTGTAGGTGTTGTTACTGCAAGAACCTCTAAGGCTGCAGGCAGCAAGTACAACCACCTCTACATTCAGGATAAGGACGGCGGTTACTACGCTTACAACATGACTCAGGACCCCGTTGCTGATCTCGGTATCGAGGTTGGTATGACTGTTGAGATCTCCGGTATCAAGGACATCTACTCCGGTACTCACGAGATCAAGGAAGCTACCGCAAAGATCAAGTCCACCGCTATCACTCCCGTAACTCCTATCGATATCACCGATATCTTCAAGGCTGCAGACGCAGCTAATGCTGAGACCCTTACCGTTTTCGAGTCTGCTCTCGTAACCATCAAGGGCGTTGAGATCACCGGTCAGGAGACCGAGGTTGCAACCTCTCAGTACTACAAGTTCATCCTTGACGGCGTTGAGACCTACATCAGAGTTTATGACTCCGACTGTCCCGTACTTAGCGCAGACGATAAGGCTGCTATCATCGCTGCTCATACCGGCGCATTCGGTAAACAGGCAACTGTTACCGGTATCGTTATGAAGTTCAGCGGCAACATCTACCTCAACCCCGTAGACGTTAACGCATTCTCCGAAATCAAGGAGATCGAGAGAACCGACGACGAGAAGCTTGACCTCGAGCTTGGCAACATCAAGATCGACTCTAAGCTTTCTGCTGACACCGTTCTTACTCTTCCCCTTACCGGTACTGCTTACAATACCGTTAAGCTCTCCTACGCTTCTAACAACGATGCTGCTGTTGTTGATAACACCGCAGGTACTATCACCATCACTATTCCCGACACCAAGACCACTATAACCATCACCGTTACCGCTACTATTGGCGAGGGCGATGCAGCTGTTACCAAGACCAAGACCTTTGATATCGAGCTTTCCAAGACTCCTATCACCAACACCGAGTTCCTTGAGGTTGTTGCAGGCCTTGGCGCTACCAACAATGCTGCTACCACCGAGAAGTACCTCATTCACGGTATCATCACCTCTATCGCAAGCGAGCAGTACGGCAATATGTACATCAAGGATGCTAACGGCGTTGAAGTATACGTTTACGGCGTATATGCAGCTGACGGCACCACTAGATACGACGCTCTTACTGTTAAGCCCGTTGTAGGCGACTACATCATGCTCAGCGGTATCGCTTCTTACTACAATGGTCCTCAGATGAAGAACGGCGCTATCATGAAGCACGTAACTCCTACTGATCTCACCACTATCGACGGTACTGTTACCGACGTTCAGTACCTTGTAACTGGTACTGTTGACGAGGTTGCTAACGCTACCTACGGCAATATGTACATCAAGGATGCTAACGGCAACAAGATCTACGTTTACGGTCTTTACGATGCACAGGGCAACAGATATGATGCTCTTACCACCAAGCCCGCAGTAGGCGACACCGTATCCGTTCTTTCTTACGCTTCCGTTTACAACGGAACTGTTCAGCTTAAGAACGCTGTGATCGTTGGCTACGTTGCTGCTACCACTGAGGACGGCGGCGAGACCGGTGGCGAAACCGGTGGCGAGACTACTACTCCCGAGAACTTCTCCGTAGTTACCGAGCTTAAGACCGGTGACGTTGTTGTTATCGGTGCTCCCGCTCACAAGATGGCTCTCTCTGCTGAGAAGGTTTCTGCTTCCAGCTACTACAACAAGGGCGTTAGCTACGCTGATGGCTTCTCCGCTATCACCGATGCCGAGCTCTTCGTAGTAACCGCTAATGCTGACGGATCCTACACCTTCACCTCCAAGACCGGTGTTGTTATTGCTCTCGCAGCAAGCTACTCCTCCCTCAACGCAGACGGTGAGAACAAGTCCTGGACTCTTGAGGCAAAGAGCGGTGCTACCGGCATATTCTACGTAAAGAACGTAGGTCGTGGCAACTACCTTGAGTGGTACGCTTCTATGAACAACTGGAGCACCTACAGCACTTCTAGCCTTTCCGACCTCTTCGAGCTCTCCTTCTATATCGTAACTGGTAGCGGCGAGACCGGCGGTGAGACCGGTGGCGAGACTGGTGGCGAGACCGGCGGTGAGACCGGTGGCGAGACCGGCGGTGAGACCGGTGGTGAGACCGGTGGCGAAACCGGCGGCGAAACCGGTGGCGAGACTGATGCTTCCATACTTGCAACCTTCACCTTCGGTGAGAACAAGGATCCCGCTCACGTTGACGGTAACGATCTTGGTGCTTCCAAGACCTACACCGAGGGCAACTACACTCTTGAACTTACTGGTATGAGCAAGGTTTACGGTCCTGCTTACGATGCAAAGGGTAACTCCTGCATCAAGCTTGGTACCTCTTCCAAGACTGCTTCCATCACCTTTACTGTTGCAGACGATGTTGACTCCGTTGTAATCAGAATAGCAAAGTATAAGGCAAACAACTCCAAGATCACTGTAAACGGCACTGAGTACACTCTTACCAAGGCATCCAACGATGGTGAGTATGACGAGATCGTTATCGACACTACCACCACCAAAACCATTACTCTCGAGACCGTTTCCGGCGCTTGCAGAGCAATGATCGATGCTATCATCTACAAGGCTTAATTCGATATAGTTTAACGAAATAAGACTACGCGCCCGGCTCATTACGAGTCGGGCGCGTTTTTATGTTTATTTTAGCTGTTTTAGCACACCTTAGCCTTCTCCTGCGGGAGAAGGTGGCATACGAGCATTTGCGAGTATGACGGATGAGGAGTCCTGATCTGCATTTGGGAAAGGCGGAAACGCCTCATCCACCGCAAGCGGTCCCCCTTCTCCCTCCGGAGAAGGCGTGGCGCGTTTTTTGTATATTGGTGATTGACTTTGACGAAGTTTTACGATATAATTATTATGTATAATTATGTCAGGAGCTTAATATGAAATCTTCTATATCTTCAAGGCTGCTTGCGTTATTGCTTGCAGTAACGCTCGCGTTCGGTATTTTCACCTCTTGCGGTGCTGCGGATTCGAAGGATCCCGAAATAAATATAACAAACGGCGATGAGGTAGAGGTGATCGTTTTTGACACCCTGTCGCTTGCAGCGACGGACGAAAACGGCAGTTCGGTTCGCCCCTCTTGGCGCGCATCAAACGATTGCGTTACCGTCAGCATAAACGGCACGGTAACGGCACTCAAGGTCGGATCGACGATAGTCACCGCTACGTACAATGGCGCGTCCGATAGCATTCTTGTGACCGTTATTCCGAAGGATACAACCCCTCCCGGCAACACGGATACTGATACCGATACTGATACCGATAACGACGTCGGCGGCGGTAACAACACCGATACAGACAATGACAACGACACAAACACCGATACCGACACGGACGTAACCACCGACCCCTACGAAAACGTAAACAAAACCGACTTTTACGCGAGCTACACCCCTGCAAAAAGTTACACGGATGCCACCTTCCGCACAAAACACGGTCTTATGTCGGGTTCTATCACCCTTTCCGGACAAGCACCCACGATAGCGCAAAACAGACCTACAAAGGACGGCAAGCTCCTACTCAACACCGATATGATATACCTTGACGGCGGCAAAACATACGTTGTCGTTGATGCGACCGGAGCTGAGGTCGTGCGCATCTACTACGGCGGCGCATACGTAACGCTCAACGAGGTCGCGGCGTACCTTTACGCCTTTGGTGAGATCCCGGCAAATTACAGCGCTCTGAAGAAAGGCAACCAGGTTTCCTCGGATATGTGGTCCGCCTGGGGCAAGTATCTGCGCCTCAATCACTCAAACTTCAGCGGCGATACTTCAAGATACCCCTACGAGCCCGAGCTACCCAATATCAGCGGCTGTGGCGGCAGACTTCAGTACAAAGAGGTCGACGTCGGAGCGCAGGGCTATAACAACGGATCAAGCATCTCCCGCGGTGCATTGCGCATAGTCTACGGCAGACAAGATCTTAACAGAAACGGCACGTATGACGTCGGCGAGCTTTACCTTTTCTACACCTATAACCACTACCACGATTTCCAAGAGTACCTTAACTACTACGGCGGCTGGGGCGAAAGATTCGGCGACGATACCGGTGGCGGCACCGGCAACCCGACACCCTACGTTCCCGTAGTGCGTGAGTCCTTCTCCGCAAGCACGACCGCAGCTGCGTGCGAGTACGTTATCGTCACCTACCTTGGATACTACACCAAGCAAAAGATTTGATAAGGTGCAAAAAAAGCGCCCCGACAGAAACAGTCGGGGCGCCTTATTTATGTTAGAAAACCGCTTTGTTTTTCGCTATATTCAGTATCATTTTCGAGGTGCTGACTATTGACTCGGCATTTGCTGCACCGTGCGCCTTGATGACAGGCTTGCTGACACCAAGCACGATGCCGCCGCCAAGCGAATTGAAGTCGTACATAGCCATCAGGTGGCCGACAAGCTTCATTATCTCGGGGTTGTCGGTCTTTTTCGCATACTTGACGATGTCCTTGATGATTCGCTTTGCGATTCCCTCGGTGTTTTTAAGCACCTGATTACCTGCGAAGCCGTCTGCAACAAGCACGTCGCAATCGCCCGAAAGCGCATTCGTGCCCTCTATATTTCCGACGAAATTGAGGCTTTCATCCGCCTTAAGCAGCTGATGAGTTTCCTTGACAAGCTTGTTGCCCTTGGTTTCCTCAGCGCCGTTAGAGAGCAATCCGACCTTGGGATTCTCGATACCGTAAAGGTCGCGCATAAACTGCGATCCCATCACGCCAAATGCGTGCAGCTGCGCCGCTGTGCAGTCGATGTTGGCACCCGTGTCAACTAAACACACGTATCCGCCACGCTCCGCAGGGAGCACCGCAGCCAGCGCAGGGCGCTGTCTATCGGGGGTCGGCAGGTAAACCGCCGAGCCTACGAGCAACGCACCGGTCGAGCCGGCGTTGATAAGTCCGACTATATCATCACGGCGCTTGAGCGCATCAAGCGCCATAACGAGCGACGAGTCGCGCTTTCTCATTATCGCCTCGGCGGGGTTATCGTAATTCGTGATCACGTCCGCCGCCTCGATTATCTCAAGGCGCTCCGCATCATACTCGCCCGCACCCACCAGAGCCGCATTTATAGCTTCTCTGTCGCCAACAAGCACTACACCCATATCCACGTTAACCTCAAGCGCCTTCAGCGCGCCCTCGACCATCATTTGCGGCCCCTTGTCGCTGCCCATCACATCTATCGCTATTTTATAAATCTTATCCATAAATTCCTCCGTTTTCAGAAGACGTATGCCGCTTTTTCGAACCACGGCTACTGCTATTCTACCTCTTTTTCGACGTTTTGTCAAGTTTTTTCGCTCTTGCGCTAGGCGGATATGTCTAAGCAATGTCGCTGGCGCTCCTTATGCAAAAGAAAATGCCACGCATTTTCTTTATCCCGTCAGCTTCGAGACCAATAAAAAGAGAGCAGCCACAAGGGCTGCTCCACGGTCGAATGTGGCTAGGCAACGGCGCGGATGCGCCTTATGCAAAAGAAAATGCTGAGCATTTTCTTTATCCCACCAGCTTCGGTGACCAAAAAAAGAGAGAGCAACCACAAGGGCTGCTCCGCGGTCGAATGTGGCTAGGCAACGGCGCGGATGCGCCTTATGCAAAAGAAAATGCGTGGCATTTTCTTTATCCCACCAGCTTCGGTGACCAAAAAAGAGAGAGCAACCACAAGGGCTGCTCTCTCTTTTTGGTCGAAGTGGCGGGACTCGAACTCGCGGCCTCCAGTACCCGAAACTGGCGCGCTACCAACTGCGCTACACCTCGAAATGAAATATTCACGCATTACAGTATATCAAATCGAGATGAATTTGTCAAGAGTTTTTAATGTATTTGTTGGCTATTATTTCGCGCTGAGGCGGGCGAGGGCGGCGAGGATGAGGGCGTAGGCCTCGGTGGAGGTCGTGGCGTCCTTGACGGCAGTTTCGATGGGGCAGAGGCCGTCGCCGCGGCGGTTTATGATGTGCGAGACGCACTCGCAAAAGGCGAGGTCGATGCCGTTGGCATCGAGGACCGCTTTAGCGGACTCGCTGACTATGTTTGCCCACAGGGCGCTGACGCCGAGCAGGACGTAAAGGTGCGCAGCACCTGCGCCGACGGTTTTGTCGGCGGCTACGGCACCCGTAAAGGTGCGGCCGCTGTTAAGGAGCTCGATGAGGGGCTTAACGCCGCGCTCGTGCGAGGTGAAGACCTCGCCACCGTGGTGGACAACGCAGGTGAAGCCGCCGGCTGTGAGCTCGTCACGAGCCTTAAAAACCTCGTTATTCATTAGACTTGCTTTCCTTTTTAACAATCACGAGAGAAACGACGACAAGCTGAAGAACAAGACCGGGTACAGAGGTAAGGATACCTGCGGTGAGTGCGGATGCGCTGAGCGCGCCCGTGGTGGTGTAAAGGGCTATCGCATACACAAAAACGCGCACGATTTTAGCCAAAACCTGTACGGAAAGCACCTTGAGAGGTGCGAAAAACTTTACACGGGTCATAGCTCCGGCGAAAATACCGGTTGCGATGAGCTCGAGGGTGATATAAGGAAGAAGCGCCTCAGCGGGCATACCGGTGATGGCAAAGCTGACGAGCGGAGCAAGCAGGCCTGTGATTGCTGCAGGGATCTCACCGCGGTAAAATCCGAGGATCATAACCGGAAGATACATAGGCAGAAGCATCTGGCCAAGCTGGCCGCCGATGCCAAGAGCCGCGCCGAGGGTGTGAAGAATCTGCGGGAATACGATTGCGCTTGCAACGGTGAGCAGTATAAACGCCGCTTCCTTTGAAATTCTTATTGCTATATTACGTAACGTTTTCTCCATTTTAATACTCCCTTGACTGAATTTTTGCGATCATCTTAAGCTTTTCACGGATATCGATGCTCTGAGGGCAGATCTTCTCACATCTGCCGCATTCTATGCATTCCGAGGCCTTTACCTCGAACCCGTGTAACTTTTTCGCTATCTCTTTCTTGGTTGCGAGGGCGAGGGCGTACTCGTTGTAGATGGCGAAATTGTCTGCGATTGGAATGCCCTTGGGGCAAACCTCGGCACAGTAGCGGCACTTGGTGCAGGGGATCTGCTTATACTGACGGATGATGCCGCGGACCTTGTCGGTGACGGCGATCTCCTCGTCACTGAGGGGCACGAAGGGATCCATCGTATTGATGTTTGACTCTACCATATCCATATTACCCATACCCGAAAGCACCATAAATACCTCGGGATAGCTTGCGGCATATCTGAGCGCGTAGGACACGGGTGCGGCATCGCTGAGCTTAGCAAATTCAGCAACTGCAGGTGCAGGCAGATTTACCAAAGCACCACCCTTTACAGGCTCCATTACCATAACCTTTTTGCCGTGCTTTACAGCCACGTCATAGCACTTTTTGCTCTGCACAGCGGGATCGTCGTAATCGAGATAATTGATCTGAAGCTGAACAACCTCGATCTGGGGCTGCTCGGTAAGTATCATATCAAGCACCTCGGCTGAATCGTGGAATGACATAGCGATGTGCTTTACTCTTCCCTCTTTCTTAAATCCGTTTACGATCTCGAAGGTGTTGCACGCCTTGTGCTTCGCATACAGATCACGATTCATTGAGTGGAAGAGATAAAAATCGAAATAATCAACTCCGCATATTCGGAGCTGCTCTTCAAAAAGAGGAACTACCTCCTCTTCCTTTTCAAAAAACCAACCGGAAAGCTTGTTTGCAAGAACGTAAGCATCTCTCGGATAGCGAGATGTCAGGCAGGTGCGCACCGCCTTTTCGCTCTTGCCGTCTATGTAGCCGTGCGCGGTATCGAAATAATTGAATCCGGCCTCGATGAATCTGTCGACCATCGCGGAAAACTGTGCGGTGTCGACCTCGCCGTCCTGCATCGGAAGTCGCATACATCCAAAGCCAAAGTTTTTCTTCACGTTATCAAACATAGGTGTATCTCCTACATAATTTATTCTACATATTATTATACCCTACAAGATAGCGATTGTCAAGATAACATACAAGATGTGCCCTGTTGTATCCTAAGTCATGACCACCGGCCGTGCCGGTGGCTTGCACAGCCCCCTTAGGGCGTAACACCGGCTCGGTGAGCCTATAGGCTCATCGAAAAGTCTGCCAACCGCGCAGATTTCACCGGCTTACCCCTAAAGGGGTTGTTTTATT